>CALDID010000271.1 GCA_937901865.1 uncultured Treponema sp. | reverse complement strand
CATATTCTCAATTTCCGCGCACACAATAACACATTTTTTATTCAGAACACTCATTCTGTAGCTGTAAACGCAGTTGTGCATCGCCCGCCCCAGCTCGTGCAAGCTGTCCGAATCACTTATCAACTTGAAAAAGTAGTCGCCGACGCTCATTTCAACCTTTTTCGTCATTTCTGAGTGTGCAAACTCGATGTTTTTATCTTTTATTCTGTTCGCAAATTTCACAAGCAAGTCGTGATTTTCCATCGTCAAGCCCTCTCGAACGATTTTGTTTCTCTCCTCGACCGAAAGCAGCGTGTAATATTCTTGAAACATCTTCGCCGTGTCGCTTCTCGTATACTCTGTGAGCTTTTTGTCGCGGAAAATTGCGTTGAGTATCTCTTTTTCGCTGCGATACACCTTTGAAACCGTGAAAAAGAACGGCATTGACTCCCCCAAATACAGCTTTTCGACCGCTTTGGGACTGTCAAGATAGAATTTTTGCAGAAAATGTATCATTATGTTCTTGTCGCGGAAGCCTGTATCATACAATACTTTATAATCGAGCAAACATACTGGATGAATCTCGAATAATTTTCGCAAAGTCGGAAAACTTTTGAAGCCGAGCCCCTCACAAAACAGATTATAACAATCGCTATCGTCGTGTTTGAAGTATTTTCTCATATATATGCTGCTGCGATAGGTGTCAGATAGCTCATAAAACGTAATTTCATACGGACATTCAGCGATTGCCTGCAAGAAATACTGCCCGTGATACAAATTTTTCGCTGTTCTCACCTCTCTTTTTGCAAAACTCGCCAATAATTTTTTCGCAATCTCCTCAATTTGCTCTTCAATGATGTGCGGAAGTTCCAAATTTTGATATTCAATCGATGAATAATAGCATTCATTGCTGTTTTTCTTCGAAAAACCGCGCAAACTATACAGATTTACTTCTGTTTTTGTCGGAATATGCCGCCAAGACAGGTTGCCGATGTTCAATTTCTCTGCTCTTTCGCGATTTAACAGGTGATAAACTATCTTTGCCGTGCATTTTTCTATATTATACTTCACTTCTATCGCGAAAACGTCGCTGTTTGCAGCGTGATTCTCATCATTTTCGGCATTTTCCAAATCATCGTCCAAGTTTTCAAGCCCGTCATTAACCTGTTCGACTAAATCGCAAAAGTCTTTGTCATCGCGATAAAAATTTGACTCCTCGCGAAGAGAAAATTTTTTCAAATACGCGCCTTTGCCGAGCAGCTCTTCAAACTTTTCGCCCTCATCGCGATAAAAAATTATTAGTCCGCTCTGTTTTCTGCCACACGATAGCTCAATTTCCGTGTCAGAAATCAGCTTTGCCTCTTCCCATCTGCAATGATTTTGACACATCGCGGCATTTTTCTTCACGCGAAAGAGAATCGGAGAAGCTAAAAGCGGTTTTTCCGCCTCCAAAAGCTCTCTCCAGCCCTTTGAAGAGTTGTAAAACACAATAGTTTTTTCGTTTTCTTCCATATAAATACGCTTCTTCTACTCTTCTTCGATAAAATCGGTGTGAATAAGAATCTCGCCGCTTTCGTCAAGGCGTTTCATAATCACACAAATATTGCTTTGCACCGCCGCAATCTCTTTTTTCGACACAGGCCCCATATATTCTATGTCGTCTTTGAGCATTTGAGCGGTGCGGCGCGACATATTTCGATAAATTTTCTCTTTTACAGCGTCGCTTGAGCCTTTTAGAGCTTTTGCAAGGTCGTTTATGTCTACTTCGCGCAGAATTTTCTGCACATCGCGGTCGCCTAACCGTGTAATATCGGAAAAAGTCAAGATATATTCGCTCAATGCGTCATTTAGCTCTGATTTTTTCATATCATCAAGCGCATTTTCGATACTGCGTACGCCATCAAAGCCAAGACACCACAAAGCTTCGTGCAGTTTTTTGTCTTCAAGCACCTTTTTTGTTGTGTATTTCTGCAAGAAAAGCGATAAATCGTTCAGAAAATTCGTTTTCAGCACATCGTTTATGTAGTTTTCATCGCCGTAATCGCCTAAAAACTGTTCTGTATATCGTTTTCGCTTCTCGCTCACGTCTTTTGCCTGCTGCAAAACGAGATTTCTCATCAATGCAAAGTTCGATTCAATCTCTTTCAGCGCGTTTTCGACCAAAACACACACTTCTGTTTTCGTACTCTCTGTCATAATCACCTCAAAAACTGCATTTGCAACATCTATCTAATCATATTATAATGCAGCGGCGCGCGATTTCAATCAAAAAAAAATATTTTTCATCACAAAATGCTCGATTGTCATCTGAATTCAAAGAAATTCTGATGACAAAATCATTTTTCGTGATTGCAAAAGTACTTTGCGTGATGACAAAACTCTTTTATCAGATGAATGTGGTGCGTGCAAGGTGCGAAAAGAAAAAATTGAGCTTGCAAATTAAATGCGATAGGTGTATAATTAAATTATCAATCACAAAAAACCGACTATAGCAATTCAAAACAACTGTAGCGGTAAGGAAAAATGATGGGACGAACATTTTCAGACAAAATGAATGACACAAAATTGCTTGTGCTTGGTATGCAGCAGAATATTGAGCAGCTTGGCGACATCGGTATCACTGCAGAGAAAGTTTCTGCGCTTGAAGAGCTGCAAAAGAAGGTGGCAGAACTGAATTCAAAGCAGGAATCTTTGAAAAAACAGCTCAAAGAGTGCACGGCAGAGCTGACAGTGGCTTCAAAAGACTTGAGCACGAAGCAAAGCGATTTCAGAAAGAGAATAAAAATCATCATTCCGCAGGAAAATTGGAAGGATTTTGGTATCGACAGCAAGAAATAATCGCTTTTTGAGGTCGAAAAAGCGGAAAGCGTGCTGGATAACGGGGATATACAGGTCGGATAAATGGTTACGATTGATACGAAAGAGCTTTTTGAGATACTTGAGGAAACGCCAGAGGAGCAAAATATTATGCTCGCGGGCTCGCACGGTATCGGCAAGAGCGAAATTGTTACAAATTACTTCTCAAAAAAAGGGTTTAAGGTCGTTTCGCTGTTTTTGGGGCAGATGAGCGACCCTGGCGACCTCATCGGACTGCAAAAAATGAGCGCAGACGGAAAAAGTACGGAGTTTTTGCCGCCGTACTGGTTTCCAAAAGACAATACGCCGATTGTTTTGTTCTTAGATGAGCTCAACCGCGCGAGGCAAGAGATACTTCAGACGATTATGGACCTCGCATTGAACAGAACGCTGGCGGGAAGGAAGCTGCCTGAGCACTCGCGAGTGATTTCTGCGGTGAATTCTGGCGAAAAGTATCAGCTTACCGAGCTTGACCCTGCTCTTGTGTCGCGATTTAATCTCTACGATTTTCGTCCGACGGTGAAAGATTGGCTTGACTGGGCGGCAGAAGCAAAAATCGATGAGAGAGTTACGAGTTTTATCCTCAAAAATCCCGTTTATCTGGATTCCGACGGCGAAGTTGAGAAAGATTTTCAGACTTTGGACAAGACTCCCGACCGTCGCGGCTGGGAAAAAGTGGCGCGCATCATCAAAAACAAGCAAAACCCGACGCGAACGACGTGCAAGCTCATCTGCGGCATTATCGGCGTGAAGGTTGGGCTGATTTTTTACAACTCATTATCGAAAAAATCGGGCGTTACGGGTCGAGATGTGCTGACAGCGTTCCCGC
>CALDID010000270.1 GCA_937901865.1 uncultured Treponema sp. | reverse complement strand
CCATAGTCGTCAATTCCGATGTTCCTCACCGTACTTATTTTATTTAGTGCAAAAGAAAAAAATCGTTTTTTCTGGAATTTTCAAACCAAAAGTAACTATATTATTTATGTAGAAGGAGGTTTTATGAAAAACAAGATAAATGAACTATTGGATTTGTTTCAAAAATTAAATCATAGCCTCAATAATTACTTTCTGACATATAAAGAATTAAAAAAATGTTTGAGAAAAATATCAGAATCTGAAACAGATGAAAAAGCTAAAAAGAAAAAAGCTGATTTAGAAAGGAAACTGCAATTTGCAAAAGAAGAATGTGATGGATTACTTTTGCAAATTGATGAACTCTTTAATGATGGATATTTTTCACCTATAAACGAAGAAATGAAAAATGAAATTGATGATGAGTATATGGAACTTATCAATATTATGAAATCTATTGAAGATTCTATGCAAATTCCGAGTACAAGAAATTATCCTGACATCGTAAGAAAGCATACAGAACTTATCGAAAGATTCAATCAGTTAGAAAATAATATGACAGTCTACAATCACAAAGCAGAAGCAGAGAATTGGGAATTCAAGTTTATATATCCCGAAGAGGCTCATGAAAAATATGCAGATATGTCAAATCAAATACATGAAAACTGGAAAAAGGATTTTGAGAAACGAAGAAAAAACGGTCTTGTTTATAAACGTCCATAAAAGTACCTCTTGGGATAATTCCGATTGCAAATAACTTGACAATTCTAAAAAAAGACGAATACAATTGAATTGTACGAAGAGTGGCAGTTCAAAGACACCTTTGAAGTTCGTTTTATGAACAGAGGAACCTTAGACCCACCTGAGAAGAATGCAAACAGCTAATCTGTGGTGTTGGATTCGCCTTTTGAAAGTTTTACTTTTGTTTGTTGTCCACCTTCGTACAAAATTGTGTTCCCATCGTGTATTTCCTCATAAAAATCGACTTTATAGAAACTTAAAAGTTTAGGTCTACTTGAATCCAACAATGACACAACAAACATCAGTTTATAAATTGAACCTTTTAAATTCACTGTTTTAAAATAAAAATGACGAGTGTCGTTATCTCGTGGATATTCGGTTTAGTAGCCTTGTTCGCTTTTTTGCTTTTTATGAAACGGAAATCTAAATAGAAAAGCCTAAAAATGAACAATCTTTAGGTATTTGATATTTCAAAAGCAAGTTTTTGAATTCCTTTTGGAGGTAGCTCATATTTTGGGATACCTCCATAAAGCTCATTTTTCTTAAGCCCGTTCAATGTTCCAAGAATCTCATTAAATCTGTTAATTAAATGACTTGAAGAATATTCAAATTGTTCCCTTACAAGAAAATCTGCATAATCTTTTTTATAGCCAAAATCTGTTATTCTTGAAACAGCAGCGTCAATTGCCTGTTGTTTTGTGCTTGAATTTTCTTCGATAACTTTTTTATATTTTGACAACAGAGGTAAAAATATAATTTTGCTTACAACTTCGGCAAGTTTTTCAAGACCAGTTCCTTTCTGATACGGTACAGTCTTTTTCCGTATCAGAATCGCTGTAGTTCCTGTGATAGCTCCACCAACAGCAAGAGAAATTGGCAAACAACTAACAGCAGCAGCCCCTGCCGTAGTTGCAGCAGCAGTTGCCGCAACTCCTGAAACAAAACTGCTTGCAGCACCACCTATAAGTGGCAATGCCGTAAAATGTCCGACAAAACCTGCCACCCCTGTAGTAGCAGCTACTGTTCCTGCAGCACTTGCCGCAGAAGAAGCAGCTACTCCAAGTATAGCAGAGGAAGTACCTATACCAAGAATAGCACTTGTAATGGCTTTCGATATTATAGGATTCTTTACATACTTACTTTTAAATGCCGTAGGACTAGCTAAAACCTCTCTCATTATCCAGCTCCTTACATAGCAGTTGCAGTCACAGCTTTTTCTAGTGCAAACAGCATTCTTTTAAATGTATCAGACCCTAAAAAGTCTTTTATAACTGCAGAACCAATAATTAGTGCATCAAAGGGAACCATACAGGCATCTAATAAATGACCAAAAAAAGGTATTGTTCTTGCAATTCCATGAATACAAGCAACAATCAAAAGCCCACAAGCTGTTTGCGGATAAAGCTCGATGGCTTTGAAAATAAACTCCAATACACGTAAGCCTATATTCAAAACCTTACCTCCAACTTTCACGACTGCATTTTTTATCTCATGCAAAGCATTTCTAACCATTGCACACATTTCTGGAGACAATCTATCTTTACTAGAAATGCTCGAATTTCCATCTGCAGTTCTGTTAAAATCAAGGTTATCGATTTCCTTTTCATAGTTTCTGAAAGGATTTACCTGTGTAAAATCAAAATCCATAAAATTTCCTCATAAGTAAAAGTTTACTTAATAAATCATCTTCCCAATTTCTGCAATTATTCCATCAGTATTTTTCAGAGTGCTGTATGTTCGTGATACTTGCAGAATCTTTATATTCCCAATATGACCTTTACTTATATCTTCAAAAGAACTGTCTTCAATATACTCATTCTTAAAGCTCCAATCTTTTAGAAAGCAAAGAGACTCTTTCCCCTCGCAAATAAGAAGTTTCGGATTTATCTGTTGAACAACCTGCCGTGTCCAATTTCCAAAAACTTCATAAGGAGCAATGCCCAGTTTTCCTCGAATTTGCGTAAAAAGTTTCTTTAGAGCAGCTTTGTCTTCTGTTGCAAGATAGCAGAAATTTGTTTTTACGCTATTTGCTAAAACATCAAGCCTATTTAGACCTTTTTCTCCAAAAATATAATTCCATTCCCATTTGAGCTGATAGCTTTGTGAATTATCAACATACTCCATTATTTTCAACGGCTCATAGAAATGACAAAGAGTCTTATTATTGTTAAAAAATCCTGAGCCAGGGTTTATTCCCAAAAACATAACATCTGGATTTTCAACAATGGAGCTAAACCACAAAGAAGTACCTCGATAAAGCTTCCTTATCTCTTCATCTTTTTCATAAAGAATAGAAAGTTTTGAATCAATTTCACGAGCTTCTTTTTCAAGTTTTGAAAGCAATGATAAATCCATATTTCTCCTTTTCTTTGAACGGTGGTGTTACAAAAGGTATGCTAAAACAACAATGGGAAAAGTTGTATTATATAGTCTACGATAACAACAAAACTAACTTGTCCCCATTGTTGTAGTATAAATATAAAACGAAACGGCAAAAAACGCAATGGGAAGCAGAATTATTATTGCAAAGATTGCCGAAAACAGTTTCTCTCTCACTCCGATTACCAACAAGCAGGTCGTGATAAAACTTTGCTTATATATATCGCACGCTCCATAGCCAATGGGCAGTCTATTCGTGGTATACGGAGAACTTTTAGAAGGGCTAGCAAAACATAAAAAAGGAGCGGTTTTTGTTGTTGACGAGAATGACGAAATGATTGCAGAAGGCAAACGACTTTCTGAGAAACTTGGACTTCAATTTGTTTTTCCGAGGGATTGAATTTCCTTATAACCGTCTTTTTCAGCAGTTGAAATAAGCCAGCCGTCGTCGTCAAATGCTTCCAGATATTCGTTTAGCATAGTAGTTGGTGCTGTTGAAGATACATCATCTGTTGTATCAAACTTTTCGTTTTTGAATGCTTTTTTTTAATCGCTGTGCTTGATTTGCGCTTTATCGCGACATACAATAAATCAAAATCGCCTGCTGCACAGTCAAAAGGCTTTTCTTGAACTCGTAGCCCACGAAAAACGAAGAGCTAATCGCGTCCGCCGACACCTCTTCCCCGCGATAAAACGGCGGACAGGGATTTAAGAGCGCGCCCTTATTCGCTTTTTGCATAAGCTCCGCCGTAATCTGATAATCGCGAAAATCCGCCTTTAGCTCCGTCGGAATGGAATCCGTGCAGATAATGTCTTTGCCCAAAATCGCGCTTTGAATGTCGGCAATATTCTCAACGCCAGCAATGCGATAGTTTTCGCTCGCGCACTGACACAGCGAAAAGCCGAACGCCTCCGCCGCTTCCGCCCACGCCTTGCCGATGTTCCCCGACGCACCGACGAAAAGATATTTGCATCGAAGATAATCCGCGCGCCGTTTTGACAGCGAATACAAATCGCTCATCATCTCGCAAGGGTGATTTTCCGCGGTCATCGCGTTTATCACGGGAACGCCGAGCGAGCGCGCCATCTTTTCAAGCAAGCCGATGTCTTTGTGCCGCACCACAACTGCGTCCGCCCAGTTTTGCAAGTAGCCGCACACGTCGCGAATGTCCTCTTTTTTCTCAAGAGTCGCGCTCTCGAACAAAATCGCCTGCCCGCCCAAAAGATAAATCCCCTTTTCAAAAGAAACGCGCGTGCGGAGGCTTGACGAGGGGAAAAACAAAACGACCGTCTTACCGCGCAAAGCGTTTTTGTACTCGTCGATGTTGTCCGCAAGCGCAAAAATCTCCTGCAGCTCCTCTTTTGAAAAATCCGTCAGCCGAACAAACGATTTCATTTTTCCCCCTTCTCCCTAACGGCTCAAATTGTGCTGTATGTAGTTTTCGTTTTTATCGTGCCGTTTTCCCAGAACGTGTATTCATACCAATATTCATAGCCTTTGCTGCTTTTGTAATGAATCTCGTTTCCCTTGCTGTCGTATTCATACCATTCTTCAGAGCCTTCGCTACTTTTGTAATGAATTATGTTTCCATTGCTGTCATATTCATACCAAGATTCAGCGCCGTCGCTGTTTTTGTAATGAATCTCGTTCCCTCTGCTGTCGTATTCAATCCAACGTTCAGCACCGTCGCTGTTTTTGTAATGAATCTCGTTCCCTCTGCTGTCGTATTCAGTCCAACGTTCAGCGCCGTCGCTGTTTTTGTAATGAATCTCGTTTCCATTGCTGTCATATTCATACCACTCTTCATCGCCGTCGCTTTTTTTGAAATGAATCTCATTTCCCTTGCTGTCGTATTCATACCAATATTCAAAGCCGTTGCTTGTTTTGAAATGAATCTCATTTCCCTTGCTGTCGTATTCAGACCACCTTTCAAAGCCGTCGCTTTTTTTGAAATGAATCTCATTTCCCTTGCTGTCGTATTCAGACCAGATTTCATAGCTGTCGTTATCTTTGAAATGAATCATATTTCCCTTGCTGTCGTATTCAGCCATAGAAAAAACTTGAAGCCACTTTGAAACCATTTCGCCGTTTACGCTTACTTCTTTGTAGACTTTTTCGCCCAGCGTTTGCGCAAAGACACATACACTCAATAGCGCAAATACCGCTATCATCATTACTCTTTTCATTTAGAATCCTCCTTGTGCTTACAGTAGTATTTACATTTTATTTCGTACAAAATCTAAAAACACAGTTATGCCATTAGTATAGACCTCATCAAACTTGTCGATTTCGATTGCAACTTTGTACATATCGTTGTTCAGCCAGCGAATAAAATCTAAAAGCAAATCATGTTTTTGCTTCAGGTCTTTCCAATGGCAGATTCGTTCGTGATGTGCAATGCGGTTTCTCAAAAAGCGTATTTCTGTAAGGTTCTTTTGCACTGCGCTAGATTTTTTGAGATGAGAAGGACAGCCGTGCAGACAGTTTTTTATAATCGCAAACTGAAAGCTCTGTGTATTGTATTTTCTGCCCATTAGTGCAACCCAAAATCCTAGCGTAAGCTCTGCGACAAGCCTACCATGACTGTATTTTTTGCCGTTGCGCTTTATTTTCAGCTGAGCGTCTGTTATCATTGCAAGTTCTGTTTGCGTTAAAGAAATTACATTGTTCCAATCGGAATTGCTGAAAAATGTTGAAAGAGCTGAATCAATGCTGTTGCGCAATGTTACTTCAAATATATTGATTAGCGGATATAAACTTTTGCACAGTTCAATATTATAAAAGTATCTTGCAAATGCAGTTTCATTGTCTGCGCCGTCCGCTTTATATACCGCTAATCTTTCGTCTGAAATAGCGTTTTTTAGGCTTTCAAAAGTTGTTTGATTCATTTTCTCTCCTTGACTTTTAGCATTTTATCGCATATATTTTATTCGTAAGCCACGCAATCCTTTCTCCTGCTTTTGCAGTGCTAGGGAACGTGGCAGTCTTTTTTTAAATACAGCCATCTTAAATTCAGGCTCTGCCTGTTTTTTACAAAGCAGCCCGCTTCAAGACAGGCTGTGCCTGCTGTTGCGTTCCCAGAAAACGCCGTCGGCATAGCCTTGAATCGACTTGTCCGCGTCCGCCATCTCCAGCCGCTTTTCTGCCAAAAGACAATACTCCTCGCTTCTTTCAATCCCGCAATAATGCCGCCCCAGCTTTTTCGCCACCACGCTCGCCGTTCCGCTTCCTAAAAACGGGTCAAACACCACATCGCCCGCCCTGCTCGAAGCCAAAATCAATTTCGCATACAGCTTTTCGGCTTTCTGCGTCGGGTGCTCGGTGTTTTCGCTCATCGACCAAAACGGCACGCTAATGTCGTCCCAAAAATTGCTCGCGCCCGTCAAGCGAAAGTTCCCGCCTTCCTCCGCCTGCCAATCTTTCGGCTCTCCGTTTTCCCGATACGTCGCCAAAACCCGCCGCTTTTGCTTCACCGCCTCCGCATCGAAAAAATACCGCTTTTCGTCCTTGACCGCAAACCAAATATCCTCCATCGCGTTTTTCCAATTCTTCGCCGCGCCCCGCCCCTTTTCTCTCTGCCACGTTATGCGGTTCAAAATCGTCAGCTCCTTTTCAATCGCCCGCTGCAAACTCGCCGTGCATTTCCAATCGCCGCACATATACAGCGAGCCTGTCGCCTTGAGCTTCTTGCAAACAGCAGGAAACCACGAGGAAAGATATTCGTCGTATGCCTCCTGTGAGCGCGCCTGAAACGTAACGCCAGCGAACTCTTTTCTGAGATTATACGGCGGGTCGATGATGATTAAATCGGCGAACTCGTCGGGAAGATAGCGCAGAGCCTCAATCGTGTCGCCGTGAATCGTCTTGTCCAAAATATCCGCCGCGCCGAGCTGCTTTTTTTCGTGAGAAAGAGAATTGAGTAGAAAATCTATAGAAAAAATCTTTTGAGAAAGCCGCACTCTTTCCTCGTCCGTCAAGAAAATCGTGCGGTTATTCTTCGCCCTTGCTTTTGTGTCTGTCATAGTTTTTCGATTTCAGTTTTTGCCCAAACCACAATCCGCCGCGCGTCGCTCAAAGCCTTTTCTGCCGCTTGCTGACAGTGATAGCAAATCAACTCTAGCGGCTTCGGGTGCATATTTGCAAACGTGAACTGTGCTAACGAAAAATCCATATCCGCGAACTCAAGCCATTTTTGCACGAGTTTTTCATTTTTCATACAGCAACACTCCGTCGCGGAAGACTTCTCGCTCTAGTGTCGGCAGCGCTTTTCGCTCTTCAAACGCGCTTTCGCCGCCGACCACAATGTCTACAGGAGTTTTTCTGACCCCACGCAGAGAACGATACGCTTTTTGCGCAAGAGCGATTTCGTTTCCTGCGCCGTCAGGCATCACGATATAAAAATCGTAATCGCTGTCTTCCCTTTGCGTGTTTCTCGCATACGAGCCGAAAAGATAAATCCTCTTCGGCTGCATTTCCGCTTTCAACCGCTCGTTTATTCGCCTCGCCTCTTCTGTAATCATAAAAACTCCTGTTAAAAAACTTCTTCGCCCTCTTTTTTGTGTCTGTCATAGCAAAACAATGTCTGGAATAAAGCAAAAATCTTTGACATTCAGCGTGCAAAGCGGAACGCCAAGCTCCAGCGCAGTTGCGGCAATAAGCGCATCAGGAATAAGAAGCCCATGGCTTTTTGTAAATTTCTCGATTAGATTTTTTGCCTTTATGCTAATCGATTCAGAAATTTCTATGACCTCAAAATCCTTGAACGCTTTTTTTATCACCCCGACTTCCCGCTTGTTTTTTGCACCAACCATAAGCTCCATATACGTTACAGATGACATTCCCAAGCCGTCAGCGCGGTCGCGAGAAAGCCTAGCTTTAGCTTCTTCTTTGCCACGAAGATAATCAATCAAAATACAAGTGTCGCACAAATATTGCATTATGAGCGACCCCATGCTTTTGCGCGGATTTCGTCAAGGCTCACATCTCTGTCTGCCCACAATCCAAACGCGTCATCAAAATCTGAATCGATTTTCTTCACGCTCTGAATCGCAGGAAGTTGCAAAGAACCTACGATTTTGTTAAGCAATCTCAATCTCTCTCCATACGAAAGCATATCGATTTGATTAGAAATCTCCCTAAACATAAGTTCGCTCATATTTTCTCCTAAAAAACGCCTTACGCCTTTTTCGCTCTCTGGGTTACGACGCTGTTAGACTTAGAAACAGCAAGAGAAACCTGCTCGCTAAACGCGCCGTAGTTTTCCGCGAACACGTCTGAAGCGATATTCACATACGCAATGAGCTTGTCGTTCAAAAGCGAAACCAGCCGCTTTTTCACCGCGCTTGCATTGTCCCCCAAGCCCAGCTTTTCGTCTTCCTGCGCTTTCACCGCCGCCAAAAACGCCTCCTCCGCGCTCTTCACCGCCGCAACCGCCTCCGCCAAATTCGGCAATTCCTCAACCGCCTCTTTGTTTCCCTCCTTGTCCAAATCCTCAAGCAGAGAAGCGATTTTCGCGCTCTCGGTCGCATTGTTCAAATGCGCAATTCCCTTGTATTTGTCCAAAAGAGAGCACACCTTGACCGCAGTCGGCTTTTGAGAAGCCGTGCCTAAAAGCGTGTACGCTTTCGCCATATCGAAGAGCGCAGAAATCGCCTCATCGCGCGCATTGTCCTTTTCGACCAAGCTCGAAGCCGACTTCGTGCGGTTCATCGCGCTGATGAGAGCGGTGCTTTCTTTTTTCTCCTGAACCATAAGCGCGCTCAAAATCCTGTCTTCGCCGATTTTCGCCGCATTTTCGTCGTATCTCGCGCCAATCGCCTGCGCCAGCGTCCCCAACTCCGCAATCTGAATGTTTTTGTTGATTTTTCCGATTGTTGCCATACATAAACTCCTGTCAAAAATTTTTTTCACTTGCCCGCCATTTTCAGAAAATGATTGGCAAATTGATTTTTTAATTATATGCACGCTGTCTTTTTAGTTCAATGACTTTTTTACCACGAACCTGCGCAGGAAAGGGCTTAAAAACACTTTTTTGACACGCGCCCGCACGGGAAAGACCCAAAAAACAATTTTTCGACACGCGCCCGCACGAGAAAGAGCTAAAAAACAATTTTTCGACATTCGCCCATACGGGAGCATAGTAAAAAAAGATTTTTTGATACGCGCCCGCACAGGAAAGATGTGAAAAACATTTTTTTTGATATTCGCCAGCATGGGAAAAAGATGAAAAAATATTTTTGTTGAAAATAAATTCTGTGCAAAGTAAAATATCCGACGTGGAAAAAAATCGACGAGCAGGAAAGGCACCCTGCGCTCATCGTTTGATGAACCTGATATGATGGATACGCCGCACATCCGAATTTTTTTTCTAAAACCGCCCGCGTTTTCTCTGAAAATTGCAGGCGGCTTTTTTTGTCGGTTAAGAAAAAAATTATTTTTTGAATAAATCTGAATGAGAGCCCATTCGTGCCATTTCAAGAATCAACTCATTTTCTTTTATCGCGTAAATCACAACTAAATCGGGGTGCAAATGAAAATCGCGATGATTCCTTCGAACTCTGAAAGGTCAATATTGCGCTTTTGGGCGAGCTTGTAATCTTTTTTGAATTGCGTTGTAAAGCGAAGATTAAGCATTTAATGCCGCCATAAAATCGCTTGTCGAGGTGAAAACAGGGCTGACGTTTTTCCCTTGTTCGCTGTCGCGCAAAACTTTTTCGGTCAATTCGTTTGGTTCTTCGTAGTCTGTCGTGATTTGAATGTCTTTTCTAAGCGGCAAAATGCTTTCGAGAATATTCAAAAACTGATAATCTACATTTCTCAGTGTAACTGTCATATTTTCCTCCGTTATGTTCCTTGTATTATACTTGCATTTTGTATTTTTTGCTATGGTGCAAAATGTGGACACGATATTTATAGCGAACAACGAAAGAAAAAATGACAAAAAAAGTGCATTATAATCAAAGATAATGCTTGCTGTTATCGGCTTGTTGCTCAAACTGTACGCGCCGTATTCGGCGACAGGCGAGTTTCTCGGCGTTATCTGCGCGGATATGCAGCTTGATAAACTCTCGACGATGATTGCGAACAACAATAGACCTGTTCGGAAACAGTATGTCATTGCCGTACTCGATACGGCAATCTATAGCAATATAGGCGTTTTGAGAAAGAGGCTGTGCCTCAGATTATCGGGTCGAGCCCGATAATGACAATTATCGAACAGGTCTAATATGGTCGTCAACCTCATCGACAAAATCGGTAATCAAATCGACCAATTCAATCTCGCGTAAGGTTTTTGTATCTGCGATGTGAAAACAAGAGCCTGTGCTCCGTTCTCTTGGAGTCAGGCTCTTTTTTGTTGTCGATAAGGAAAAGACAAGTTATATTGTTTGGAACATAAAAATACAGCCCTCGTCGTATTTAGGTTTGACGTGCTGCTGTACAAATTTTTCCATCGCATCAGGCAGGCGGGAAAAGCCCAGTTTTCCGTAATAATTGATGAGCTTTTCTTCTGGCAAGGCGTAAATATAAAGCGAATAAACACCGACGTATTTTGCAATTTTTTTTACGAGCGGCATAATGAAATTTCTGAAAATATATTTTCCTAATCCCTCTACTTCTGGGTGTTTTCTCTTATATCCCACATTTACAGCAAAGTTTGAAAGTTCGATTGCGGGATAAGAATCAAAGCTGTTGTTTTGCACTTGGATTGTAATAAGTCCTGTGCGGAGCGAAAAATAGGCAACAAGTTCTCTTGTTACAGAGTCTTTTACAAGATAAGTTCTCGCAAGATTTGCATTTTCGTCGTGTTCGGCAGCTTCTTTTAAGTAGTATTCCAAGCCCTTGCCCTTTTCGTTTGCTTCAAACTCTTTAATCAACGAGATATTTTCTTTTGAATCATAGAGCTGCTCAATAGAGTAGTTTGGCTTGTCTTCGATAGAAAGCTCTTCAATCATCGTTCTTCCTCCGCGTGCCATTTGCGAAGCCTCTCTCGGTCTTTTTCGTGTTCTTTCGTAATCCACGCTTCAAACTCTGCGCAGTCTTTGTCTAGCTCGGTAAAGTCGGGGCGAGGGGTGTTCTTGATGAAATTCCACGCTTCGCTCTTATCGAGCATTTCTTGATATTCTTTCGTAATCACTCTCATAAAATGCCTCCGTAAAAAAAGAAAAAGTATTTATTTTATTATACCTTCACCGTTTTTTATTTGCAATGCTGCTTTTCTTATAGCAGTTCTAGCTTAAAATCGGTGAACGTTGCTTGTGCGCCAGCTTGCTTTGTGGAATAGCAGAACGAGGTTGTGCGAGCGCAAAATGACGCAGCCGCTCATGCTGAAGAGTAACAAGCTCTAGCGTTTGACTTTTTTCAAAATCATTTTCAAAAGCGGGTCTTTCGTGAGCACAAGGAGCAAAACGCCGATTGCAGCGAAGATAGCCGCCGTGATTGCCAAATAGCCGCCGTCGTCGATGAGGCGATTGCCTGTAGAAAAAAGAGATGAGATGTTTGCGCCAAAGAAAATGAGGGGTATGCTTGCGATAGCGGAAAAGACGCACATCTTTGCGGCATAGAAAAGAGTGGATTTGACGACTGTGCCGACCGCAATATCTTTGCTTTTGTTCAAGAAAATGAAAAGAAAAGCGGTGTTCACTGCGCTTGCGATTGAAAGAGAAAGAGCAATGCCGCCGCCTTTCATTACGCCAGCCCGCACTTTCCGCTTTTTGCCCGGTTCTTTCGGTGATACGCTGAATTTGTAAAGCGGTATCTTTACGCCGGAAAACGAAACATAGCCAGCAAGATTTCCGCTACTGGCTTTTTGTACCCTTGTTTTAGTTGCTTCATTCAGTGCGCTTTGCTTTACCGCATACACCGCCTTTACTTGCTTAAATGCTTGCGTCTTTGTATGGCTTAAACCTCTGTTGATTGCATTTGTAAAAGCCCGCTCCGCACCTTTTGGAACGCCCGCCAGCAATGTTTCCACTCTCTCTATTGTGTCAGAAGTAATTTCAATCATTCGTCCATCAACTCCAATTCAAGAATGATTTCGCCGTCTTCACAATCCGCTTTTTCAATCCTATAAAGATTGACTGAGCCCGCTTCTTCAATCTCAATATTGCGGTCTTTCTTTGGCATAAATCCCAAATCACACATAGCGATATATACCAGACAATTTGCCCGGTATATACCCTCTGCGTGGTCATTCTCTGTCTTTCGTCTGTCTTCCGCTCCCGTGTGGTCAATGACCACCGGGACCGTGTAGCACTTTTCCAGATACCAGATATTTGTCATGGTTGCCAGATCGGAAGAGCGTCGTGTAGGGAAAGAGTG
>CALDID010000269.1 GCA_937901865.1 uncultured Treponema sp. | reverse complement strand
AGTTTTTTTATGTAGCAAGGGGCTTAAGCCCCTTGTCAAAACTATATTATCGAACAGGTCTATTATCTCACCTCGACCCGATAATCTTAGATTGCCGTATCAAGTACGGCAATGACAGAAAGGCAAGCTCGGCAATAACACAAAACTAAGTACGGCAATGACTTAAGGTTTCCAAACAGGTCTATTGTTTTTAATTTACTCTATCCATAAGGCAGGCTGTAGCCGTGAGAAGAAAGATAGATTTCTCGAGAGAGGAAAGCCTTTCTCATTTTTTGCAAATCAGCCTATGGCTCTTACAAAACAACCTGTGGCTCTTACAAAACAGCCTATGGCTGTCAGACTTTGAATTGGTCGATTTGTGCGCCGATTTCGTCGATAGATTCGCCCATCTTTCGCGTGATGTCGTTGAGAGCCGCCCCCGTTTCGTCGATTTTGCGCGCACTGACAGACATATTTTCCATACTGTTGCGCATTTCGCCTGTCGCACTTTGCAAATTAAGGATTTCTTTCATAATCGACTTGTTGCCCTCTGCCATTTCCGCCGACGCGCTCTTTACTTCAAGTGTGCTGTCGTTCATTTGGTGCAATACGTCGATAATCTGCTTTGAACCGCTGTGCTGTTCTTCCATAGCGTTCTTAATTTGGCGCACAAGCTCATCTGTACCGTGTATCTTTGCCGACACATTCTGAAACGCCTCGCTCGATTCGCTCGAAGCCGCTACAACGGTCTTAATCGCGTCCATAATCGTACCGAGTTGCTGACTAATGGTAGCAGACTGCTCGGTTGAAGTTTCAGAGAGCTTTCGGATTTCGTCTGCAACAACACTAAAGCCCTTTCCTGCATCTCCTGCGTGAGCGGCTTCTATTGCGGCATTCATCGCAAGTAAGTTCGTTTGACTTGCAATAGAGGCAATCGCTGAGTTCGCTTCCTGCAGCAATTCGCTTTGCGCTTCAATCTGATTGATACGCTCGTTTACAGCTTCCTGCTTTCTCGCTCCGTTCTGCGCTTCAAGCTGCAAATCTTCAAAAGAATCCGCCATTTTCTCTACAGAAGAGTTTACGCTTGCAATATTGCCAATCATCTGCTCTACTGCGCTCGACGCTTCGGAAACATTTGCGCTCTGGCTCGTAATCATCTTATCGAATGACTCAACATTAGACATAATCTCATTCATTGCGCTCGCCGTTTGGTTCACGCTCGAAGTCTGATTTTCTATCTGATTATGCACGTTTGAAATATTCTCAAGGATTTGAGCAATAGAAGCCGCGGTATCTTCTGCACTTGCGTCCATATCATCGCCAGCCTCAGTAAGCGTATTCTTAGAGTTCTTGATTTCTGCGATAATCGTTTGTAGCTTTTCTGTAAACTTGTTAAATCCATTGACCACTTCTCCTACTTCGTCTTTAGAAGAAACAGCAATTCGCTTTGTTAAATCCGCATTACCTGTCGCAATTTCGTTGATGTTTGTCTTGACTTTACGCAGCGGCACAATGCTCAAATGCACAACCACATACCCCAAGCACAGAGCT
Source organism: uncultured Treponema sp. (assembly GCA_937901865.1). Taxonomy (GTDB): domain Bacteria; phylum Spirochaetota; class Spirochaetia; order Treponematales; family Treponemataceae; genus Treponema_D. Next base: position 9,090 of record CALDID010000269.1, on the reverse strand, counting down.
ACAATGATGATAACAACGCTCGCAATCACCATAATCGCAAGCATTTCATCAACACTCGACATATAATCATCACGAGGAGCCATACAAAAAACGCTCCAATCAGTATTTGAGCCTACAGGGAAATAGCCTGCAATCATAACTTTTTTGCGATTTGCTTCATAGAATGTTACAACACCGCTTTCCCCTCTCATTGCGGCTTCTATGCCGTCTTTCATACCGCCTTCGTGTACATTGTTTATCAGCACTTGTCCTTGTTCTACATATTTTGGATTCGCATCTCCGATAGTTCGCCCCGTCTTTTGATTTATCACAAGCGGATGACCATTGCTTCCGATTGTGGTTTCTGCGCAGAAATTGCAAAGCGATTTTCCGTCTACCACCGCAACAATAGCTCCTGTAAAAGTGCGATTTGTGTCATACACAGGAATTGAATAAAACATCAAAAGAGAATTGTTTACACTGCTGACAGAAGGGTCTTGAATATACCGCCTCCCCTTTGCAGCTTCTTGAAAATAGGTTGCAGAAGCAAAATTGAGCTTTTCTCCTTTATCGGTAATGCCGTCGCCGTTACGGTCGTAAAAAGCAATATTCGTAAACATTGAATTGATGTTTTTGACACTGCGAAGGATAGCATTTTTATCTTCTGTGCTGGCTTCTGGATTTTTTATATCCTGTATTTCGCCGATGGCTTCAAGCACATTAAAGATACGCTCATTTTGTGCAATTATTTTTGTTGAAACAAGCTCTGCTAGACCTCTTACAGAAGTGTTAATAGCGTTTTCGAGAGCGGGACGAGATGTATTATACGCTATCAAACCTAGAATAACATTTGATAAAATAACTAAACCAGCCGTTAGAAAAACTATTTTTGCCTTTAGGCTTTGCATTTTCTTGAAAATATTGCTTTTCATTAGAACAGAAACTCCCTTTATTGAAAATTGTAATACATAAGATAATAATTTTCAACTTTTCTGCTCTAACAATCAATAATAAGCAAAAAAAAGAGTATCGAGCAAAGTAAGCACGATACTCAAGAGGTGGGAAATGAAAAATATTTATAGACGTTCAACAGGGAATTCTTCGTCTATCTTTTTCTTTGCCATATAAAACATATTCTGTCTGTGAGCAGTGTCGGAAAACTGCACAGGCGACAAGAATCGATTTTCAGGGTCAGCAGCTTCAAAGCGGTTATATTCGTCTAAATCAACCCAATAATACGTTTTACCGCGGCTCTTTATCATATATGCACCCTTTTTATACATTATGCGAGGCAAACGGCGTTCGTCATTTTTATCCTCAACATCAAGCTGCTTTTCTGCAAAGAGCGCATCTTCATCTTTCATCGTCGTGTTTCCGCTTTCAATCTCTGCAATGAGTTTTGGAGGCATCAAGACACGGCAAGGCTCAGGCAAATGCTTCTTTATCTTGCCAAAAATCTCTTTGAGCGGCATATCTTCACCGTAAAATTTCAAGAGCCTTTGTTTAGCAAGAAGAGCTTCCTTTCCAACAAGCAAAATGCTTAACCTAAAAACTTCCGCTTCCTTTATTTCATCTCTTTCCATACTTAGTATTATCGACCGCTTTTCGCCCATAGCTAGATAAAAACTTCAATAGAATTTTCTCTGACGAAAAAATACTATTTTTTTAGCTATTAGCATTTATAATTTATGCTATGGCATACTACTTTGAAGACTATAAGTCTATTTTTAATCAGTCAAACGGCAATATAGAACACACATTAAACGTGATGGCTCATCGCTATATCGGTGAGAATCCCATTAGCAACTACAAAGCGCGCGCTTTTACTACCGCAGGCATTATGCGAAACAGCGATTATCGCTATGTCTTTGACGGCAATACGCTTTTCCCTGATGCAAAAGAGTTTTCTTATGTCTATTTATGGGGCAAAATCAGAAGAGAAAACGAAGGCTCTTTGCGCTTTTTAATGAAAGGAAAATCTCCGTTCAAAGTATGGCTCAACGGCAAAGAGATTTTTGCTTCAACCTTTGAAACAGAGCGATACGAAGACAAAGAAACGCTTATCGATTTGCCTGTTACAAAGGGCTATAATCACTTAGTCATCCGCTTTACAAAGACGAGAGGCGGTTTCGGCGGAGAGTTCGGCACTTGGCTCGGCAAGCTCGATTACTACTTTATGCACGGCTTGCACTCTATGGAAGAAATGGAGGGCTTTGATTACACATCTCCTTTTGAAAATGATGTGCTTTCTTCTAAAACGGTTGCAGAGTTGCCGAACGAAGTAAATCCTGTATCAATAGAAGAGTTTGAAAAGCTCATAGTTTCCACGCCGCTGTGGAGCGACAAAGAAAAAGCACTCGGCGACCTTGCCCGCATTTTTCAAAGCGAGAACATCGCAGGCAAAACGCTCATTGCTCGAAGCTCTTTTGTGCTTGATGCTCCTTGCAAAGTCAGCGCACAAAGCTCACTTGCTCACGTTTTTATTGATTCTAACGACTCTAGCGAAAGCAATGAGCTTTTTAGTATCGGACGGCACGAGGTTTTGGCAACGGTAAACGTTCCGTCAAGCTATAAAGCAGGCGAAAGCCTTTCTCTTGATGTAACGCTTAAAAGCGATAACGGAGAGAAAATAACGCTTATCAATCCGCTCTTGATTGAAAATACCGATTTACCGTGGCTGTATGCAGGTGCATTTGAAAAATCTTCACTTGATTCACTCAAGGTGTGCGATTTTGATACGCTTGTCGGAGAGGGAGAAGAAAAGACGTGGTGGCGGCTTGACATAAAAGGCGGCTGGCTACGGCTTTACAACGAAAATGCGCTGTATGGGCATTGGGATTATCCGCTAGGGGTAACACTTTACGGACTTATCGAAACAGCGCGATTGTTCGAGAAAAACGGAGTGAAAAATATCATCGGCGAATACGTTACAAGCCACGTCGCAAAAGCAGTGAAAACACTTGATTACGCACTTTTCGACAAACAGCACTTCGGCGGAGCTACGGCGGTACATCATCTTTTGACTTCGATTGATTCTCTTGATGATTGCGGCTCATTCGGCTCTTTAATGCTCGAAGTAGCAAAAGATAGGGACATCGGCGATTATGCGCCTATCGCTCGCTACGTTGGAGAGTACATCACAAAGAAGCAAGCGCGCCTTGAAGACGGCTGTTTCTGGCGAAAGCAGATGATGCACAAATTCCACAACGGCACAATGTGGGCTGACGACTTATATATGAGCGTGCCGTTTTTATGCCGATATGCCGCATTTGCTCACGATTCTTCTATACTTGATGACGCGGCACAGCAGTTTATCGGCTTTAAGAAGCGGCTGTTTATGAGCGATAAAAAGCTGATGGCGCATGTGTACGACTTCAATCGCAATATGAATACGGGTGTACCGTGGGGCAGAGGCAACGGCTGGACAATTTTCTCACTCACAGAATTGCTCGCAGTTTTGCCTAAAGACCACGCAAAAAGAGCCGAACTTGAAGCGTTCTACAACGAGCTTGCAGAAGGATTTTTAGCAGTGCAAGGCGAAGACGGTATGTGGCGACAAGTGTTGAATGACCCGAAGAGCTATCCAGAAAGCTCCTGCACGTCAATGTTCATTTGCGCATTCTCTCGCGGTATCCGCGCAGGCTACCTAAAAGGCGACATTGCAAAATACACTGCGGCTTGCTCAAAGGCATATCGCGCACTTGAGAAAATCGCAATCGATAAGGCAGGCAATCTTTACGGAGTGTGCAGAGGAAGCGAGTTCGCCTTTAATCCAAAATACTACTCTGAGCATTTATTGCCGCAGCTCAACAACACGCACGGAATCGGCATCACGTTGTTAGCGGGCGTTGAAATGAAGAGATTGCAAGAATTTTCAAAATAATTTGCGCCTAATGCGTGAAATCTCCTCAAAATGCGATAAAATAGAAAATAAGCACAGATATTGCACTTGAAAAAATGTGTTATTTGTGCTTAAATGATTCAACATCTTTGTTTTGAGGAGAAGAAACATTATGAAGAAAATCAACAAACTTGCTCTTTTCACGATGGCAAGTATATTTGCATCTTCTGCACTCATTGCTCAGGAAGCTGACGCAAGCGCAGAGGACACAGAAATCACCGCAGAAACAGACGCTGTAGCAGACGATAGCGAAACAACGGAAGCAACAGAGGAAGAATATTCTTCAGACGATTGGGGAAGCTCTGACGATTTCGGTGGCGACTTTGATGATTTTAGCTCAGACGACAGCGCACCAACATACTATATCAACGCAGAAACAGGCGTAGATATGAGAGGCTATATCCATACAGTAACAGAAGTGGACGATGCAAAAGTTTCTGATATGACTACAGCATCTAATCCGTATGCAAATATGACTTTGGGCTACAGTGCGCAGAGTTCAGAAATGGAGTTCAAGCTCAAGTTTAACAAGAACTCTCTTGGCGAATACAATGAGGATATTCTTGACGAAGCAACAGCACGCCTTTTCCTTGGTAACTTTGTTATTGAGGGCGGAAAGATGAAGGTTGTTTGGGGCAAAGGCGATAAACTCCACGTTCTCGACAACTTCAACGCAAACGACTACACAGACTTTATCTTTGGCGAATACATCGACCGCCGTATTGCAGAGCCTATGCTTAGCATTAAGTTCAACACGGGAAACTGGAGCGTGCAGGGCGTTTACACCCCAATGATGACAGCCGACCGCTTCGCTTCAAGCGGCATTTGGGCTCCTAATGCACAAACAACATTAACAAACACTATTTCTAGTAGCGCACAAGCAAAAATCGCTGCTGCAATCGAAACGCTTGAAAAAACTCGCACGATTGCAAACACTGTAGCTGCTATAAATGCAACTGCTACAAATGAGGCAACAGCACAAATTCAAGTTATGAAAGAACTTGCAGAATTAGGACTTTCCACAACAGATATTCAGTCGTGGTGTTTAGAAAATAATAGCACAGACACAAGCAAAGCTGTTGAAGCTCTTTTAACTAAAAAATTAGCAGCAGCGAATACAGCTTACACACTTGCTTTGAACAATGCTTCTGCTATGTCTTCTGATTCAAGCGTTTTGTATCCTGATACAAATCAGCTCCGCTATGGTCAGGCAGGTGTTCGCGTACTCGGTACAATCGGTTCTGTAGACGTTGGTGCAAGCTACTACTATGGACACTACAAACAGCCTTCTTTCAACTATTCAAAACTTGAAAGCGCACTTGAAACATATCTTGCAACAGGCTCTCTTTCAGAAGATGAAAAGTTCTTGCAGTACGACCAGAAGCAGACATTCGGTCTTGAAGCGGCTTTTGTTGTATGGAAGTTCAATACAAGATGGGAGTTCGGCTACAACCTCACAAAAGATACAGCGGGCGATAATCCGTGGGTACACAACAACTCTATTGAGTGGCTCGGCGGTTTCGACATCAACCTTTTCCACAATGTAAGCCTTAACGTGCAGGAAACAGGTAAGTACATTCTTAACAACAACAAAATCGATGGCGTATACAAGAAAGCCGATGTTGATTACAACAGCGATGACAACTACATTTCAAACCGCCTTGTTGTGAACATCAGCGACACATTCCTTTATGAGAACCTCAAGCCAGAAGTTACAGTGATTTGGGGAATTGAGAACAATGAATGGTGTGTACAGCCAAAAGTGAATTACAAAGTTGTTGACGGTATGAATCTTGGCGTTTCTGGTGGCGTTCTTTACTGCTGGAACGAGAACGGAGAGTTCTACAACTTCACAGCTGACAGCACAAAGTGGCACACTAAGTCATTCGTACAGGCTTCAGTCCGCTACGAGTTCTAAGGCACAGCAGCCACAGGCTGATTTTGCACCCACAGGGTGATTTTGCACCCACAGGCTGTTTTGTAAAAGCTGACAAATGTCATTTTCGTGCTTGACACGGAAACCATACAACACGCTTCTTTTTCACAAGAGGCGTGTTTTTTTTTAGGCTAGATGTATTTCAAAATGAAAAAGCTATTGTATTTTTTTTGTTTTGACGTAATAATAATGCTTAGGAAATATATTGAAAAATGCTCTTGTACCATGGCAGTAATGTGATAATAGACACACCTCGTTTGAATTATTCGCGAAAATCTCTTGATTTTGGAGCAGGGTTTTATGCAAAATCTGATTACAATCAAGCTGAAAAATGGGCATTGCGTACAGCTCATTTGCGAAAAATAGGAAAACCGTGCATTTCAGTTTTTGAAATAGTCGAACCAAAGTGGTCAAATTTGCATATCCTAAAATTTGATAGTGCAAATATCGATTGGCTCAAATTCGTTGTAGCCCACAGGACTAATCAAAATAGCAATGATGATTTTGACGTTATTATTGGACCTGTAGCAAACGATAGAACGATTGATGTAATAAACCAATATATAGCAGGCACGTTCACAGATGAAATCGCATTATATTACGACCATTCGGTTGCTGATTTAATTATAGAAAAATATGGGTATAGCCGACTGGACGCATTGAGAAAATTTGTTGAATCAGATACGCATAAATTATTAGAAGATGTTGACAATGGGCTTAACTCAATAGGAGAAAACGGGATTTTTGATATTTGGGAAAATGAAATAGTAACAGGAAATCCCTATAATTCTATTTACATACGGGGGCAATAGTGCTAAAGAAGCTAGACGAAGAAATGTGGTTCTTTATTTATCTGCTAGAGCATTATGCTGCCTATAAAAATATGCCAACAGGCGACGTGCTGAAAGAATGGGATAAAAAAGGAATAACACAAGAAATATATGACAGCTATTTTCAATATCACCAAGAGCGAATTGAAAACGCATTTGATGATATTGATAGACTAATCCAAAGTTCTAACGATTAAGCAAATAAAAAAGCCAAAGGCGTTATCACCTTTAGCTTTTATTGTTTATGCCTTACAGCCTCTAGCTCTTACAAAACAGCCTCTGGCTGTCATTTGCCTGTCATAAGCCAGTTGGTTGTAAAGTTCTTCTTGTTTACCGTCTTAGAGTTGTCAAACTCAAAGTTCTTTACGCTCACTCTTGTTGAACGTCCTGTGATGTGGTTCGTAATCGTACAAGCGCGACGAAGCACATAAGATTTACCAGTAACACCCTTTACATTCTCGATTTTCTCGATGATAAATGACTTTATCTTGAGTTTAGGGTCTTTCTTGTCGTAGTATTCCATCTGCACAGGAAGATACGATTTTTTGTCATACCAGCAGATACGGTAGCCATACTCAATATCGTTCTTCTTGATTGGCACACTCTTAATCTGCCAGCAGTTGTACGTTGTGCCGTTCACCGTAATTGTTGCATTTGCGTTCATCATCTCGTGTTTGTCTTCGTCAACCTTGCGGATTGTCATATCGTTGTAGGTGAACTCACAGCCGACGAATGAACCTGAACGCTCTCCTGTCTGAATACGGCGGACATTGCGCAAAGATGGCTCGTAAATCCAGCGGTCGTCTTCCTTATTTGTCTTTTCTGCCTGAAGAACGCGTACACCTGCATATTTTTTTGTTGAATCCTTCTGAATATCGAAAACAACGTTTGTCAACTCTTCGTTCATACCGTATTCAATCATTTCACGAGTTTCAACCGTTCCGTTCTTGTTTTTGATTTCCAAAAGCATCTGTGCCTTTGAACAATCAGGGCGCGAAAGTTCGGTAAACTTCTTTACCACATCATACGCTTCATCAGCAAATGCTGCGGAAGCAAGCGAAAGCGATAAAGTCATTGCAACAACAGCTTTCAAAAGTTTCATATTCACTCCTTAAAAAGTATTCTTACCCTTTATTCTAATACACTCATTTCTGTTTTTCTATTTTTATATAGTTTTTCTGAAAATTCTTTTCTGCTTTTTTCCTCTCTATCTCTGCAAAAACAGCCATTAACCGTGTTGAATAAGGCTTTTTAATATGGTAGTATCTACAGCATCAGTATATATTTTAGTTCGGAAACCTTATGTCATTGTGAGTGCTTGACACGGGAAGCTATCTGTTCTAGGCAGTTTTGAAAAAGAGGCTGTGCCTCAGATTATCGGGACAAGCCCGATAATGACAGCTTAATTCTGCGTAAAAACGGGTCGAGCCCGATAATGACAATTATCGAACAGGTCTAGTTAAATAGTTGAATCGGTCGCTTTGCCCGCGCCGCTAAAAAGCACGGACTGCACAAACTGACTTTTTGTCGTGCTCGTCTATGCCGTAGGTGATGTAGCCGTCGTTGTCGTTGAACCTCACCCACCAAGCGGGGTAATTATTGCCGGAAGGATTATGACTAGACGACCAGTAGCCTGTGTCCGAGATTTCCATTTCCGTTCCGCCCGCCGCTTCGAGCGCGGCGTTCACCGTGTCCTTGTTATCGTACAAAATTCGCAGTTCCACGCAACTTGGCAGATACCAGCCACTGGCGTAATCGCCTGAAAGGGAATTACCGTAATTGTTCACCCAGTTGAACGCAGGGTAGTTTTCCGCCGCGTTTTCGCTTGCCGTGCTGTCAGTCGCGCATACTTTCGCCCAGTTGTCGCTGCCGTCAAAATCGCCAGTGACATAGTAGGTCGTGTTTGAAAATGTGAAAGTGTAATACGCCGTGCCTTCAGTTGGGGCGGTTGTGCTTTTCGTACATTGGATGTCCGTGAAATTTGTGGTATAACCTGTCGTATTATATGGTGCCCATTCGAGCGTGTTGCCATCTCCTGTTGCGTTCTGCAATCCCACGCCGAGCGTTTTTGCTCCGAGTGTGTCGCTCGCGCTTCCAGCGTAGAAAATGACGGCGACCGCTTTTGATTTCTGCTCGCTTGTCAAGGTCAAGCCGCTTGTGTACGCCGTCGCCGAGCCGTCCGAGAACACGATGTCACCCACGGCTTTTGCCGTTGTCGGATTTTTTGTGCCTATCCATTTCCATGTACAGTGTGCGTAGAGCGTTTTATTACCCGTGCTACCTTTTGGTATGCTTGTAACCTTGTTTCCTCCGGTTTCAGCATCGAACCATCCTTCAAATGTGTAATCATCGTGGCTAAAATCCTGCAAAGTGATTGTCTCGCTTTCAACCGTGTAGCTTGTGGCAGTATTGGGGTTTGCAGCTCCGTTCAAACCTTCGTAAGT
>CALDID010000268.1 GCA_937901865.1 uncultured Treponema sp. | reverse complement strand
ACATTACTGCGCTCACGGAGCAGATTGAGGCGACCGACAAGGCGATAAATGCGGCGGTGTACGCGCTCTATGGGCTGTCGGCGGAGGAGATAAGCGCGGTGGAGGGGTAAGCAAGGCGGGCTGATTTTCTTGCTAAATAGATATATAATGTTATGAGTGAGGTGTAAATATGAATCAAGCGGCTGTTAGTGTTAGAATGGATAGTCAACTAAAAAATGAGTTTTCTCTTATTTGCCAAGATTTTGGGCTTCCTGTTTCTACTGCAATAACTTTATTTGCAAAAGCTGTTGTTCGAGAGCATCGAATTCCGTTTGAAATAAAAAGCGATTTGCCTAATAGTATTACTCGCCAAACAATCGAACTTGCAGAAAATGGAAAAGAGCTGCACGGACCTTTTTCTACGATTGACGAATTGAGGGCTTCTTTAGATGCTTGAACTTGTCTACACAACGCAGTTCAAAAAGGATTATAAACTTGCAAAGAAACGAAATGTAGATACTGAAGAATTATTCAAGGTTATCGCGATGCTTCAAAAGCAAGAGCCTTTGCCGCCAGAAAAGAAAGACCATTTTTTAGTTGGGAACTATAAAGGCTATAGAGAATGTCATATTCGTCCTGATTTGCTTTTAATTTACAAAGTAAAAGAAGCAGAACTAGAATTAGTTTTGTTTAGAACAGGAACTCATTCTGATTTGTTTTAAAGTAATCACATTACTGCGCTCACGGAGCAGATTGAGGCGACCGACAAGGCGATAAATGCGGCAGTGTACGCGCTCTATGGGCTGTCGGCGGAGGAGATAAGCGCGATAGCGGGGTAAGCAAAGAAAAAAAGTGAGTGGCTTACAAAACAGCCTATGGCTGTGATAGAATAGAAATGTGGAGGTACAAAATGCCGTATGCAGTTTTAGAGCAGAAGCTCCGTATGGTAAGCGAGCAGGATTTTGATTTTGTTTCGCGCTTTTTGGATATGGTTTTGGCGAACAGCAGGGAGCGAGAAAAGCAGAATGAAGCGTATTCGACAATGCTTGATAAGAGCTTTGAGCAGCTTGCGACGGGCGACGTGGTTGTGAAGTCAATGGACGAATTGCGGGCGATGGAACAAGGCTGATGAACGATTTTACTTTTACACGTGAAGCTTTCGCGCAATATATGTACTGGCAAACGCAGGATAAAAAGACACTCAAAAAAATAAATGATTTGCTAGAGGATATTCGCAGAAACGGTGCGTTGAACGGAATCGGAAAGCCAGAATCGCTCAAAAATCACCCTGGATATTCGCGCAGAATTGACAAAGAGAATCGGCTTGTGTATGTGATTGACGAGTTGCAGAATATCAAGGTGATTTCTTGCAAAGGTCATTATGAGTAAAACACGGAGATTCTCGCCCTCTCGGAGCGGAGATAAGCGCGGTAGAGGGGTAAGCTATAGCTGACAGAGAGAGAAAATTATGCTACAATTTTGAAGCAATAAAGCCTTAGGGGGAAGATATGGCATTACATCAAATTATCACGAGCCTTTTATCAGAAGACGCATACAAGTTTTCTATGGGGCAGGCGATTTATCACCAATTCAGCGAATACAAAACCACTTGGAGCTGGAAATGCCGCAATACAGATGTGCATTTCACTCTCGATATGGTGGAAGAAATAAAAAGGCAAGTCCGATTGTTCTGTGAACTGCGCTTTACAGAAGAAGAACTTTCTTATCTTGATTCAATAAAATGGATAAAAGGCTCTTATGTTGATTTTTTGCGCTTGTGGCACCCGCGATACGAAGATTTTATCATCGGCACAGATGCTCCCTGTGGGCTTACTATCGAAGCGCAGGGCACATGGCTCAATACTTCTATGTATGAAATCCCCATTCTTGCGATTGTGAACGAAGTTTATTTCCGTATGGCTTATGATTACGACACGCTTTTTTCTCAATTCAAGCGCAAATTAAACGAAAAGGTTTCTGCCCTTGTCGATGGCACATACAATCTCGGCTCTTTTAGCGAATTCGGTCTTCGCCGCCGTTTGTCTGAAGAAGCGCAGGATTTAGCGGTGAAAATGCTTAAAGAGCGAAACGCAGAGTTCAAAGATTCAAAGTTTGTCGGAACAAGCAATGTGTATCTTGCTAAAAAGTACGGCGTTACCCCTGTCGGCACAATGGCTCACGAATGGATTATGTGTTCAGGGCAAGGCAATCACAAGCACAATCCAGCCTATTCTAATTGGTATGCGCTTGACGCTTGGGTAAAAGAATACGGCATTTTAAACGGAACAGCTTTAACCGACACAATCACAACAGACTGCTTTTTGAAAGACTTTCAGCTCACTTATGCAACGCTCTTTTCTGGCGTGCGCCACGATTCTGGCGACCCGTATGTATGGGGCGAAAAAATGCTCTCTCACTATGCAAAGCTCGGCATTGACCCGATGACAAAGACGCTGCTTTTTAGCGATAGCCTTGATTTTGAGCGGGCAAGTGCGCTCTATGCGTATTTCAAAGACAAAGCGCGGGTTGCTTTTGGTATCGGCACATACATTTCTAATGACACCGATGTGCCGCCACTTAACATCGTGATGAAAGTTACGAAGTGCAATGGGCAAGACGTAGCGAAGATTTCCGATGTTGAAGGCAAAGGAATGTGCAAGAATGCCGATTATGTCGATTATCTCAATCGTTGTATCAAGTGGCGTATGGAAAACGACTGCCATAAGCAGCATTAAACACAGTCGGCTTTAGAAGGCACAGTCGGCTTTTGTTTATAGGAAGTGTTTCAAAAGGTATGCTTAACCGTCTGTCATACTTGTGCAGGAGTAAGCCTATTACTTGTGTAGGAGTAAGCCCCTTACTTGTGCAGGAGTAAGCCCATTACTTGTGTAGGAGTAAGCCCCTTACTTGTGCAGGAGTAAGCCTATTACTTGTGCAGGAGTAAGAGGCTTACTAGACCTGTTCACAAACCTTATGTCATTGCCATACTTGATACGGCAATCTATAGTAATATAGGCGAAAAGATTATCGGGTCAAGGTGAGATAATGACACGCTTTTTCTAGCATACCTTTTGTAACAGCTCCGAAAAAAAATTATAAAAACTAATCTTATATTCGATAATTTAAGGTATGAATAAGAAAAAGTTAGGTATCTTTTCTCTACTGATTTTACTCAGAGTCTTTGTATATGCAGAGCCTCTTTTACATCTACAATCAAATTATGAAGCTGATTACAAAAATAACGATATAAAATCAACTTTATCTGAAGGCGCAAAACTGTGTACAGACATTATAAACGCATCGATTTATTTAAAACAAACTCCCGACAACCAAGAAAACAACTTTTTTGATTCGGCGCGATACGGTATTGAAGCAAAAGTTAAAAACATATCTATAGGCAATACAGAGATTTCTGCAAAAGTGTCTGCGCTGAACTTGCACTATGCAGGGCTCATCTCTCGGCTGAAGAATAGAGAAAAATTATTAACTTCGTCCTCGCCGCTTCAAACTGCTCTAAACGCTCCTCGCGGCACAAATGCGTATATTCCTGTAATAAGCAATGCAAACTCTAAAAACACAAGCAAAAGTGCGTATTTTCAAACAAGCATAGAAAGTGATAACAGCACTACTTACGCAGATTTTATATGTATCGATAATGAGAAAAATAATGACAAAAAAGATTTTGTAGCCTGCATATCGGAATCTGTACTATTTGGGCAACTTCTTTCTTCTGTTCAATTAGCAACTTATAAGGAAGAAAATACGATTTATGATACATCGATTGCATTATCTGGCAATCATTTTAATATCGTGAGTGCCTTAGATACTTCATTGGACACTGTAAAAGATACCGTAAATAAGAAAAAGGAAATTTGTATCACTTCTACGAGTGCAGCAACTATGTTTATCAACACGCATTTATTAGGGGATTTTGCAATACAAGGCGGCTACTTTCTCGGCAATGAAAAAAGTGAAATAAAAAATATGCAAAGCTATGCCTTGATATATGATTTTTTTAATAACCGTGTTAGAATAGGAACTAGGGTAATTAGGACAGAGAAGCAAGACGAAGATACGACAAAATATTTGTTAGGGCTTCGTTATCACAAGGAAAATCTTTCGCTGTCGCTAATACTTACAGATGTGCAGAAAAAGCAGTCTGTTGCATTTTTCGCTTCTAATAAGGTGAATACAATCCGATTATCAACCTCTCTTAGAGCGGCGTATGATAGGGATAATGATACATTCACAACGTCTGTCAGAACAGGCATAAAAGCAGAAGAATGTATTTTTGCACAATTGAAATTAGGTGCTTCCTTGGATAGTAAGGACGGAGAGATTCAAAAACGCACTGCAGACACAGGAATATCATTCTCATTAGGCTCTACTATTCGTTGGACTGGAAAAATTTTGTTCAATGTATCATTTTAATGCTCTTATTTCTTTTAAGGGTATTGAATTTAATGTTTTTTTCCATTACATTTATAAAAATCTGAATTATTTGGTTAACTTTTTTTTGAGAGGTACACAATATGGCTTTTGATATTACCAAAGTTCGTAATATCGGAATCAGCGCCCACATTGACTCTGGTAAGACAACACTGTCAG
>CALDID010000267.1 GCA_937901865.1 uncultured Treponema sp. | reverse complement strand
TGTGCCTCAGATTATCGGGTCGAGGTGAGATAATGACAATTATCGAACAGGTCTAATAAAACAGCACTGTAGAGAGTGTCGCTACAGTGCTGTACAGGGTTCGGCTACAATATTGTACGGAGTGTCGCTACAATGCTGTACGGGAGTCGGCTACAGTATTGTACGGAGTGTCGCTACAGTATTGTACAGGGTTCGGCTACAGTGCTGTACAGGGTTCGGCTACAGTGCTGCAGCGTGTTTTTTCAAGTATTCTTGCCGCTCTTTTTCGGTGTCGTCCCTCTCTTTGATTAGTGCCGCATTGACGAGGGCGATTTTTTTGTATAGCTCATAGTACGAAATCGGCTCGCTATCCGCTTTTATCGCCGTGTCAGAGCTTGCATTTTGCTTCGCTTCGATGAGGGCTTTGCGTTCTTTACTCGCGTGCGCCTTGAGCCAATTTCGCTCGTCCGCCACCGTCCAGCCAGTAACTTCGCTCTTTGCAAGGGTCTTGAGCTTTGTAATCGCACACAGACGATACGCCTTTTCGCCGCCTGCCTCTTCTATTGCGTTGCGGAATGGTCGGTCGAGCTTAAACGGCAATGTGATTTTTCGCTTTTGTCCGCCCATATCTTCGTACTTGAAGCCGTCTGATTGCGCAAATGCGGCAAATGCGTCGCTTTTCTCAAACGAGAGCACATCGAACGACGGCGCAAACGTGTACTCGTAGACATTGCCCCACAGCGACGAGGCAAGCGATTCCCTCTTTCGCTGATTGGTAACTTTCAAGATGTAGCAGTCTTTCACTTGCATATTTTCAGGCAAAACGGCATTCATCTTTTCCACGAACTCCGCCTCGCTCATCTCTTCAGTAAGCACACAAGAGGCAATCTCATCGAGCGAGCGAAGCCCCAGCGACAGCGTAGAGGCGAACTCAAGGCGCGGAATCGGGTTAAAGCCCATCGTGTAAAGCACAGGCAAAGAAGCGCACAAAAACGCCCGTTGCATTATTTCGACCTGCATTAAATGCGAAATGAACTCGCTGCCGTCTTTTTTCTCGAACGTGAAAATACATCGCCACAAAATCGGTATATTGTCGCCTTGCAATCTCGGCTGACGCGGTCGGTTTTTGAGGCTTTCGGCAAGCACGTTCTGTATTTCTGGAATAAGCGGCGATACGTCTTGCACCGACCTTTTAGTCGAGCACACGCCGCATTTCTCTTCGCAATTCACGCTGCATTTATGAGTCAGCACCGCCGAGACCGAGCGTTCCCACTCTCTTTTATAGAACGATTTTGCAACTCCGAGCGTAACATTGTCCCACGGCAGTTTCTCGTCGAAGCCGCGCGCCCGCAAGATTTCGCCTCTCACGTCCCAGCTTGCCTCGCTAAAGACTTTGCGCCAAATCGGCATATTCTCTCTTAAATGGTCTTCCCACGCGTCAAGGCGCACGCCCTGTTTGTACGCTTTCAAAATCAGCTCCCCTGCTCTCTCGTCGCAGCGCGAAACAAGCCCCTCAAGATACGCTACATTTTCGTTATGAGTGCCTACTTTGAACTTGCCGCGCGGCAAAGAAGCCCTGATGTAATTCATCTTTGCCGTTGAAACTTCGGGCGATATTTGCCGAATCCACTGATACGCCGTGTGCGGTTTCGGGATAAACGAGCCGACATTGACGTTGCATTGTATCTGCGTTTTTGCCTGCAAGTCCAGCAAAAAATCGACGATAGCCTTTTCTTCACTGCCCTCTTTGCCTGCAACATAGTTTTCGCCCTCATTTCCGTCTTCAATGAAATAGTTTCCCACAGGCAAGCCAATCATAAAATAGAACTTCGCCGACTTCCAGCCTTTCTTTTTCGCCTCAAGAATTATATCGATTAAATGCTGTGCGTACACTTCCTTGTTCAGCGACAACTGCCACGCTTCGTCAGGCGTTTCTACCGCAAACGTCAAGCCACCCTTTCGCACTTCCGAGAGCTTTTCCAGCATAGGAAGCGACATCGAGTTTACTTTGAGCGACGGAAGCTGAAAGCTCACGTTTTCGCCGTTGTATCGCGTATTCAAAGCCGTCAACAGCTCGCCAATGCCTGCATAATCGGCAGACGAGAGCGACATAAGGCTGATTTGCCGATAGCCCGCCTTTCGTACGAGCTTATCGACTTCTTCAAAGATGTATTGCGCCTTTTTCATTCGCTGCGGACGGTAATACACGCCAGCGTGGCAAAAACGGCAGCCGTTCGGACAACCGCGCATAATCTCCACTGTTCCGTGGTCTTGCACAGGCTTCACCGACGCTAACGGATAAAACGATTCAACCGCCTTCACCTGTCCAAAGTCCGCCTGCACGGCTCTTTTAGCAATAACGTGGTGCGTTTTTTCCATGCTCATATCGTGCGTCCACACCGACGGGTGCTGTGCGAAATGAGAAAGAAGCTCTGTTCTCGTCGCGCCATTTCTCTTCATCTCCGCCATTTCCGCCACAAGCGAAAACAGTCCGTCTTCCGCCTCTCCGATAAAAAATGCGTCGAAGAAGTCGCTAAACGGCGCAGGGTTCGTAACGCCGCAACCGCCCGCAAAGACAATCGGGTCATGCTCGCCTCTCTCTTTTCGCAGCAACGGCACGCCGCCACAGTCAAGCATCGAAAGCACGCTTGTTATTCCCAGTTCATAGCCGATAGAAAAGCCTATCATATCGACATCGCTCAATGCCATTCCCGTTTCCAGAGTGTACAGCGGAATATGCTTTGCTTTGATGAGAGATTCAAAATCGGGTGCAGGCGCAAACACACGCTCACAGCGCACGGTATCTATTTTATTCAAGCCGTTATAGATAATCTTTACAGCCTGATTACACATTGCAATTTCGTAGAGGTCAGGAAATGCAATCGCAAAGTTAAACTTGTCGTCGTTAGCGGCATGCGGCTTTTTGATAACGCCGACTTCATTGCCCAAATACCGAGAAGGATTCTGCACAGAGCAAAGCTCTTGAGCTATTTCTACAAGCGGATTTATCAGTTTCATACGGCTCTATTTTTACAGAAAACCGCACATTTTTCAACCGCCCTCGACAAAAGAGCAGATAGAACAGATATTTAAGAAAAAGAATTATGATTTACTGCCTGTTATATTCGTGAATTTGGACAAGAACGGCTTGAAGAAAAAATTGCTACTGCCCGCACAATGTTGCAAGACAGAATGACTGTCGAATTAGTTGCAAAATATTCTAAATTGCCTACAGAAGAAATCAGTAAATTAAAGTCCGTATGAAACTTTTAGCACCACAAGTCAAACAAAAAACCGTGCCGATATAACCGACACGGTTTTTTGTTTATGCTAATTCAAGCGCACATTAAATCTTTACGCGAAGAACAAGCGGGATAGCAAGTTTTCTTCATCGCTGTCATCGATAGTATATTAAAACGAGCGTTGATTTTTATAATCATTCGATTTATAATCACAGCAAATGAGAACAAAGAC
>CALDID010000266.1 GCA_937901865.1 uncultured Treponema sp. | reverse complement strand
TTTACAAAACTGTTAGACAATACATCTCTAAGAGAGTTTAATCCGCAGCTTGGGGGCGGAAGTTTTAATGAACTGGGGAGTTATGTGCTTCTTCCAATTTTGAAGTTGTTAGGAAATCATGTAAAAGAAAAGCATTTTTATTCAGATATGCAGAACGGTGTTGATATATTTACGAAGGGCTTTTTTCGCTATCAGAATGCTACTGCGTCTTTTAAGGTCGGCTTAGGCGCAAAGAGTGAGGGAAGTCTTGTGATTACTGGCACTCGTGGCTATATCTATGTTCCTGCACCATGGTGGAAAACAGAGTATTTTGAGATGCGCTTTGAGGATATGCGCAATAACTGCAAGTATTTCTATAAGTTTGATGGCGATGGACTTCGATATGAGTTGGTTGAGTTTGTGCAACGGATTGCAGAAAACTCACGGGAAAGTTCTATGCTCTCAACAGAAGATTCTGTACAATTGGCAAAATGGATTGAATATTATTCGCAGATAAAGGCGGACTTTGGAAAATGACGGCAGAGAAAAATCTGTTTAAAAATACATTTTTTCTCTATTTAATGCAGATTGCAAACTATGTTTTTCCTCTGCTGACCTTTCCGTATTTGACACGTGTTCTTGGGACTGAAAAATACGGTATAGTTGTATTTGCAAATGCGGTTATGGCGTATTTTATGTTGTTTCTTGAATTTGGATTTATTCTTTCTGCAACCAATTTATGTTCTCAATATCGAGATGATAAGCGAAAACTTGGTAACATCACATTTGGCGTTATCAATGCAAAAATAATGCTTGCTGCTTTTGGTGTGATAGTGTTGATTATTTGTTGCAAATTTGTAAAGACTTTTTCTGAACAAAAAACTTTTTTCTACCTTTCATATTTTGGTACAGTTTTAAATATTTTTTTGCCAGATTATCTTTTTCGTGGTATTGAGAAAATGAGTATCCTTACTTACAGAGTGATTTTCTCGAAGTTTGTCTATACTGCGATTATTTTTGCGCTTATTCATAAATCTGATGACTACTTCTTTGTACCATTAGCAACAATCGGCGGAGCTACCGTTTCTGTTTTGTTGACATGGGGAAACATATGCAAGAAGAAATATATTGAATTTGTGAAAGTTTCATTAAAAGATTCTCTTTATTATTTAAAGCAGGCTGCAGCATTTTTTATTTCACGCATAGCAGTTTCGATGTATACAACGTTGAATACTGTACTTTTGGGATTAAAGTTTCCGAATGCAGAACTTGCGCTTTATGGAACTTCAAATAATATTACAAATATGTGTCGTTCGATGCTTTCTCCTGTTTCGGATAGCATTTATCCGTATATGGTAAAAAACAAAAATTATCGGTTAGTAAAAAAACTAATATTGATTTTTGAACCTGTGGTTATCGCGGGGTGTATTATATTGTATTTTCTTGCGCCGATTGTTATTCGCATTGTTTGCGGAGAAGGCTATGATGGCTCAATTCCAGTGCTTCGCAGTATGTTACCTTTGATTATTATTTCTCTTCCAACATATTTGGGTGGATATCCTCTACTTGGTGCGCTGGGAAAAATAAAGATTGCAAATACAAGCGTTATTGTAGGCTCGATTTTTCATATTATCGGTCTTCTTTGCTTGTATTTCACTAATATGATGAATTTTATATCAGTTCCTCTTTTGACATTTGCCACGGAATGTGTTGTTTTTTCGATTCGTTGTGTAGCAATAGTAAAAGAGATGAGGAGGTCAATATGATTATCTTCAAAGCAATGCGATTACTAATAAAACTAATTCTTTCGTGTCTATTTTTGCCTGTGTGGTGGTTATGTGGGCTATTTCCTCGAAACAAAAAACTTTGGATTTTCAGCGCATGGTTTGGACAAAAGTATTCTGATAATTCCCGTGCAATGTTTGAGTATGTTTTGAAAAATCATCCAGAAATAAACTGTGTTTGGATTACGAAAGATAAAACGCTTGTTGCAAAGTTAATCGCACAAAATAAAAATGCAGTATACTCAAAATCTTTAAAGTGTATGCTTTTGACACTCAGAGCAAGTACTCTTTTTACAACAACAGGTGGTGAATTTTTCTATGGATTTTGTAATGGAATAAAACATTATGCGCTTTGGCACGGAATGCCATTAAAAAAGATTTTGTACGATGATTCTTTTTCTGGGCAAATAAAGAAATCGAAAATAGGACGAGTTATTAATGATATTTCTGTAGCTTTGAATAAAAATCTTTTTCAGTGGAGAAGTTTTCATTACTTGCCAAATACATATACAATAACTAATTCTAGCTTTTTTCGTCCGTTTTTGAAAAGTGCATTTCTGTTCGATGATTCTAAGATTTTGAATACAGGCTCGCCACGTCTTGATGTGCTTTTTAATTCTCGTGCAGAACCGTTTTTAGAAAATATCAGAAAAAAGTTTCCAGACAGCAAAATTATTCTCTATATGCCTACATTTCGTACTGGTGCATGGACAAAAGAGCCTTTTGACCCATTTAATGAGAAATACGGATTTGACGCAGAAAAATTCGAGCTAACGCTCGAAAATCAACGAAATGTGGTTTTATATAAACCACATTTCTATGATGCAACATTGCTGCATCATAGAAATGGAAATTCTCGCTTTTTAATGATTTCTGATAACGATTTTGACGAGCTATATAACTTTGTCGCGCAAGTTGATGTGTTAATTACAGATTATTCAAGTATTTATTTTGATTTTATTGTTACAAGGAAGCCTGTTATTTTAGCTCCTTTTGATTTGGAAGAGTATTTACAAACTGCTCGCGGACATTATTTTGATTACAATACAGAAATTGAAGGTGTTAAAGCTCATAACTGGAATGAATTGCTTGAAATATTGGAAAATGAAAATTATGCACCTGTGTCAGATGAGAAAATAAAGCAGTTCGCAGAATTTGTTGACGGTAAAAGTGCAGAAAAAATATTTAAACTTGGGGTGAAAAAATGAAAAAGTGTTTTTTAGTTGTATTATACAAATGCAAAGTTTGTGAATCAGCAACAGCAATTTCTTTAAAAAATAATAAAATAGGTTCTTGTGATGCTAATGAAATTTTTGTTTGGGATAATTCACCAAATATAATAAATAGTCTAGAAGACTGTAAAGACTTCTTTGAAACTAAAAATGTATATTTTTTTCATACACCAGAAAATACATCACTTGCAATAGTTTATAATACTGTCATTTCAATTTGTTCTTCTGCGGATTATATAGCAATATTTGACCAAGATACAATGATAAAAGAAGAAAACTTAGACAGTACACTTAATAGGGCTATTGAAAATAATAAAGATATAAATTTGTTTATGCCTTTAATCAGAACGTCATCAGGAGCTATATATAGTCCTGGAAAAAATATATTACCAGGTAAAAACAAAAAAATAAAAAAAATATCTTTTGGTGTTTGTAATTGCAAAAATTTGGTTGGAATTACAAGTGGATTAGTAATATCTACACAATATTTAAAAGAGCAGTACAAATTTAATGAAGAACTAAAATTATACGGAGTTGATACTGATTTTTTTTATCATTATACAAGGAAAAACAAATACTTGTATTTATTAAATATTGATATTTCTCATAATTTATCTTTTGAAAATGAAAATATAAGCGAAGAAGAAAATTGGCTACGTTTTTTAGAGCGAAATACAGCGTATTATAAAATCTATAAGACGAAAAGAGAAAAAATTTTTGTTTGGTTATGGATTTTTATTTATAAAGTTATGCATAAAATAAATATTTTAAGGTACAAATAAATGAGAAGTATTTATCTTTTTTTTGTTATTGCGTTGTTTTTATTATTTGTTCCTAAATTTCTACCATCATCAAATATAAAAACTTCTGTGATAAATGTTTTTAAATATATTGCTCTCATTTTTGCTATATCAGCATTTTTTGGAATACGAAATACGAATATAGGTCTTGATTCTGTAAGATATCTTGGGTGGTTTAGAGAAGGTTCAAACTCTTACATTATGCAATTAAAGGGGCAAGCTGAAAAAGGTTTTGAAGTGCTAATTTTGTGTTTGCACACTTTGATGTATATGCCTAACAGCTATATTTCAGATAAATTATTTTTATTTTCAATGTCTTTTTTGATTGTATTAGGTAATTTTATTTTTTACTATAAGCTAGATAGAAAGAATTGTTGTACTTACTTAGTTCTGATGTCGTGCTTTTATTATTTTTATATATTTCACCTAAGTATGTATAGGCAAGCTATTGCAATTGGAATTGTAGATATTTCCTATTTGGAATTTCGACACAAATGCTTTATTCGATATTTTTTATTAGGTATGTTGGCATTTTCTATACATTATTCAGCATTAATTTTTTTATTATTTCCAGTTATCAATTTTTTTTCGCAAAGAATTCATAAAAGATGTCAACATTTTATTTTTTTTATTCTTTTAGTTTTTTTTCTTAAAACATCAATCATAAAAACTATAGTTTCTCTCATTCCTGATTTTTCTCATGGTATTGCTGTTTTGAAATCATATATTTTATATCAGAATTTGGGAAGTGTTCATATTAGTCACTCTCATTTAATAACTATGTTTATTATTTTTCTGACAAACGTTTTTTTTAAAGTGGTACAAAAGAACGATTTCTTTGATGTTTTTATGTTTCACACTGTGTATTTTGTATTCATTGCGCTATTTCAATCTTCTGTTGTGGTTTACGATAGATTTTATTTTTATGTTCAATTGTTTGAGCCTTTTATTATTTTTCATTTTTATAGTGTTGTTAAAGAAAAAAAATTAGCTAAATATATGATTTGCTTTTTTGTACTGACATATTCGATATTCACAATTTTTATTTGGGGACCAAGAAATTTGATTCAACCATATTATTTATAGGTGGTAATCAGAAAAACTTTAATAAGGAATGAATATGATAAAAATTTTTTTTGTACATTTACTCAATAATTATACGGGTTCTCCGAAAGTTTTGAGAAGTGTCGTTGATTGTGTTAAAAAAGAAAGTGATATAAAAATTTCTCTTTTGACTTCACAAACAGATGGCTTTCTTTCTCATATTGACGGTGTACGCTTTTGCAGTAATAGTTATCGTTGGACAAATTGCAAGTTGTTACTTGCCTTTTTATTTGTGCTTTCACAAATAAAAATGTTTTTCTTTGTGTTGTTTCATCGCTTTGATGTGATTTACATAAATACTGTTGTCCCCTTCGGTGCAGCCCTTGCGGCAAAGTTAAAACGAGAAAAAATAATCTATCATGTACATGAAGTATATATAAATCCAAGTTTTGTGAAGCGGTTTTATATAAAAATACTGAAAAAATGTGCTGACCGAATAGTTTGTGTTTCAGAATATGTGCGCGAAAATTTGTCTGACATAAAAGTGCCGTGCGA
>CALDID010000265.1 GCA_937901865.1 uncultured Treponema sp. | reverse complement strand
GCACGCACTTTCGCTTTCGCGAAAGTGGCCGAGTTTTTGGAAGCAAACTTCCAAAAACTCGCAGGCTTACTTATACAATTCAACAAGCTTCTGCAAGTGTACGAACCTGTCGTATCTGTGAAATTGTTGTAATTGGCATTTGAGAAGAAAATGTTAATCTCCATTCTTCAAATGCAGCAGACTTTACAGATTCTATGATTCTTGATTCTTCTGAACTAAGCCCAAGTTCTTTTGAGATTTCAATAACTTCTTCTAGAAACGCATTTTCCATTTTTTCATTCCTCAAAATTTTCTTTCGACATTCTTTTTTAGCCTAGAAATATACATTCTTCGATATTTTTTTTTGCGGTGCATTCATAAAAGCACCTCTATTGCACCACTATAAAAACTCCACAGGAAGAACAAAAGCTGTTGTATCGCCTCGTTTTACAGAAGAAACTTTGTTTGTGGTGCAGATGATAATACTTTGAGCAACTTGCACATTTTTTATCCTACTTGTTATAAAAAAGTTCTTTGCGTCATCAGATTTTGGTGTTGCGGTCTTTTTTATCTCAACAGGATAAATTGTATTGTTTTGTTCTATAAGTAAATCAATCTCAATTTTGTCCTTGTCGCGATAAAAATAAATCGGAGCGTCTTCACCATTATTTGCAAACGACTTAACAATTTCGCTCACAACATACGTTTCAAAAAATGCACCAGCCATAGCACCGCTTTGCATAACCTCAGGGCTTGTCCACTTCGTAAGATAAGCTGCAAGTCCCGTGTCCATAAAGTAGAGTTTTGGAGTTTTCACAACACGTTTTTCCACGTTGGAAGAATACGGCGTTAAAAGATAAACAATGCCTGATGTTACCAATAGCGAAAGCCACTTTTTTGCAGTAACTTCGCTAATTCCGCACTCACGAGCAATGTCGCCATAATTCACAAGCTGACTTGTGCGAGAAGCAACCACTGTTACAAATTGCAAAAACTGCATTTCATCAGCAACTTGGCTCAAATTCTTTATATCGCGTTCAATGTATGTTTTTAAGTATTGTGCATAAAAATCTTTTGGACTCACAGTATTTTTCAATACTTCAGGATATCCGCCTGTGAAAATACGATTCCATACATTTTGAACCGAAAAATCATAATTCAAAAAAGCCTTGTTTCGCTCCAAAATGTATTCTTTTGTCGGAATAAAACTATCAGAAAAATCATCGCTTCTGATTTCGCGAGCAGAAAGAGGGTAGAGCTGAACAATTCCGATTCGCCCAGAAAGGCTTTCCGTTGCTTTTTCCATCAACTTAAATTGTTGACTTCCTGTCAAATAATACATTCCGTTGTGTCTGTCTTTATCGATTTCAATTTTAAGATAGCGAAATAATTCTGGCACATATTGAATTTCGTCAAACATATACGGGCTTGAATGCAGTTCAAGAAATGTTTTTGGGTCAGCTAAAGCAAATTGTTCTTCTGCAATATCATCGAAAGTTGTGCTAGAAATAGATTTAGCTTCGATTATTTTTTTCAAAAGAGTTGTTTTTCCTGTCTGTCTTGCTCCTGTAACAAGCAATGCAGGAAAAGAAGAAGCAAAGCGAATCAGTGTTTTTTCAGCATGGCGGGCAATAAAATCCATAACTTCTCTCTATAAATATGGGATAATCCAAAGTATACTTATATATTAGCCCATATTCATACAAAAGACAAATTTAGAAAATGCCTTTTTTCAAGCAATAAAATACCCCAACAGATTCTTTTCTGTCAGGGTATTTTATTCAAAAAAGCCTAAGGCTTTACAAAAGACGCTGTGCGTCAGATTTCGATAACGCCCTCGTAAGAAAGCGTTTGAGTGCAAAGAATACCCCGCCCAAAGCTGACAACTTTCGATGGCGGGATTTGCAATCCGCATCCAGCAGAAGCCTGCGCACGCAGCGGAAATCTATTTCACGAGCGTGTAGGTAGTGCCTGAGCTTGAGCCTTGTTCAAGCACATAAGCCGTGCCCGTTTTGAGTACATCGGGCACTCCGTCGGGAAGCTCTGTGAACGTGAGCGTCACCTTGCAGCCGCTTGTCCCGATTCCTTCCGTGGTGTACGTTCCTGTTACTGTGCCGAGTTTTGTTATGTCAGACCATTCTTCTTCGACTGCGCTTGTTTGAGAGTACAGTTTTCCGCTGAATGTTTTCGCTTCGCTGTTGAACGAGAGATCATAGTAGTAGCGGTAGTCGGTACGGTCGGAGTCTTCAAACCAAATCTCGTCAAGTGAAATATCTCCACTAGTGTACTCTGACGGAAGCTCGCTTTCGCCAAACTCTTTGTAAAAGTCGCATTTTGTCGGAAGGTTTCCGTCGAAGTAGTCTTCAAGCGTGAGAGAGCCGTCGTCGTCTATCGTGTATTTGTTCACTTCGAGTGTGGAAAACTCTTGCTTTACCCATTCAAGTTCACATTCTAGTTCCACATCGGACAAGCTCTCTCCATATTCCTCAGCCTCTTTTTTGATTAGCTCTTCGTATTCCTCCACGCTTGACCACGAAGTCGTCTCCCCATCTTCCGTCCAGCTCTCGGACTGGAACGCGAGATAGAGGAGCTTCTGGTTCGCGTCGTAGGAATACTTGTATGTTTCAATATTTGTGTAATAGGTTTCGCTTTCATCGCTTTTAGTGTATGTCGCTGTCGTGTCGGTGAACGACCATTTGTATGTCCTCTTTCCACTTCCACTTGTATATTGCCACGTCTTTCCTTTGAACGGGTTCTCGCCCACGCTTTCGGGCAATGTCGCGT
>CALDID010000264.1 GCA_937901865.1 uncultured Treponema sp. | reverse complement strand
CCAATCCCCAATCCCCAATCCCCAATCCCCAATCCCCAATCCCCAATATATACTTTAAAATATTTTTTTATCAAAATTAATTTAATTAAATAATATATTTTTATAAAATAAAATGGATGATCCAGCAGCACCAAAAAGCAAATGTATTGATAAAGTAATTTTTACTTTTTTTGGAATTGCTTCATTATTAGGATGGAATGCACTATTAACTGAATTAGATTTTTTCTATTATTTTTTGTCTGATATAAATCCTTTTAAAAGTTTTTCTTTTATGAATTATGTTTTAAATATAACATTTCAATTTGTATTACTTTATAAAAAAGATATATTTTCTCTTTTTACAGAATTAATGATAGGTATTATCGGTTCAATATTTTTTTTAATAGCTCTTCCATTATCAGCAATGCTTTTGGGTGTAAATACAATGGCAAATAAAGTAATATCTTCTTTATTAGTAGTATTAATGGGTTTCACAAATGCTTGTGCCTCAGGAGGTTTCTTCGGATATACAGGGTGTTTCCCTCTTGAAATGATCGTATCATTTACTGCAGGGCAAGGTATATCTGGTATTGGATTAAATATATTGCAATTTATAGTAATAGCTTCTGTTAAAATTGAAGATGAAAAAAAACAATTTATTGTAAGAGGGTGGATATTTTTCGGATTTTCCATTTTAATTTTAATAGTATGCTTAATTCTTCTTTTATATTCATATAAAGATGAATATTGTAAATATTATTTAAATAAAGGAAGATCTCCTGGTGGAGTAATTGAAAAAAGTGAAGCCAAATTATTAAAAAGTATGACAGGAGATGATGATACCAGCAATAACACCAATGAAAGTGGAAAAAATCAACAAATTGAAACTTTAGATAATGACTATAAAAGAGAAAGAGAAAATGATATTAATATGGTAAAAGTCGTTCCGTCATTTGCTTATGTATTTAAAAAAATATGGGATATAGAAGTAATGGCCTGTTTTTGCTATGTTGTAACATTCATCTTATTTCCTAATGCCTGTACCAAACAAAAAGTATTTAATATAGGAGAATATAATTCAGTAACTATTATTGCTATATATAATGCATTAGATACTGTTGGAAGATATATAGTAAATTGTTTACCGCAAAATAAAAAATTAGATTTTGGAATTCTCATTGGAAGAATAGTATTAATATTTACAATTATATTTAATTATTATTGTCAAGTAAAGCTTGGTACAAGTCTTACTACTACTAGTATTCTAATAATAATTTATTCTGCTTTACTTGGAGTAACAAATGGAATTGGAGCAGCATTAACTTTTGGCTTAGCTTCAAAAAATGCTGAAGATGAAATAAAAGAACAAGTCGGAAATAGTATTGGCTTTTGCTGCATATTGGGAATATTTATAGGTTCTGTGTTAGCTTTTGGTTCTGGGGCTATTATTGAAGCAATAGAAAAATAATAAATAGAAAAAAGTATTGTTGATAAGCCCCACGTTATCGGATAAACAGCATTAACAATCATAATCGTATTGTAAAACATAAAGCCCACCGTCAAAATGGTAACACGGATTATGCACCAACAGACGAGCATTACAATCATTGGCACAATAGATTTTCCCTGTCCGCGCAAAATCGCCGAAAGTGCGTGCGAATACGAAAGCAGGCAATAAAATAAAGCGCACGTTCTTCCTCGCGAAACGCCATAAGCCACCGCTTCAGGAGTCGCGTCAAAAGCCCCTACAAGCACAGGCGCAAAATAAAACGTGAATAGTCCTATCAATTCCGCCAAAACACAAGAACAAAGTGTGCCAAAAAGCGCGCCTTTTTTCACTCGCTCAAATTGTTTCGCGCCAATATTCTGCGATACAAACGTTGTAAGCGCACTAGTAAAACTCGTTATCGGCAAAAACGCAAAGCCCTCTATTTTGCTATATGCGCCCTGCCCTGCCATTGCGAGCTTTCCGAATTGGTTTATATGCGACTGAACGATTATATTTGCAAAGCCGATAATTGAGTTTTGCGCGCCAGAGGGTATACCGATTTTTATTATCTTTTTGAATAGTGCGCCGTCAATCGCTATTTTACTCAAATAAAGCCTATGACTGCCATCAACAAAAAGCAGTTTTCGAGCGCATAAGATAACGCTTATTGTTTCCGAAATCACCGTTGCAAGCGCGACAGAAGCCACACCAAAATGCAGTGCAAACACAAAGAAAAAATCTAAAACGATATTTACTATTGATGAGATAACAAGAAAATAAAGCGGCGACTTGCTATCTCCTGCAGAGCGCAAAATACCTGTAAAGGTGTTATACATCACAAAAGAAAAACTGCCAAGAAAATAAATGCGAAAATACGAAAGCGATTCTTTCATTACATCATCAGGAGTACCGATTAAACGCAAAATCACAGGCGCAAAAAGAGTGCCGATAAGCGTTAAAAGCACACTTGTGATAAGACCGAGCGCAACAGTTGTATGCACGGCTTTTTGTGTTTTAACAAAATCCTTTGCACCGATAAAATGCGCAATCACAACGCCAGCACCCATAAAAAGCCCGTCGAAAAACCCCACGAGCAAAAAAATAACGTATCCCGCAGAAGACACCGCCGCAAGTGCATTGCTGCCGATAAAGTTCCCGACAAAAAGAGAATCCGCTGTATTATAGAGTTGCTGAAACATACTCCCGATGAACACAGGAAGCGCAAAAACGACAATGTTTTTTGAAACAGAGCCTTTTGTCATATCATTAGCCATAATGAAGCAATGCTATCACGAAATGAACTAATGAACAACTATTTTTCTATTTTTTCACAGCAATTCTGAATCCCATATTAAAATATGTATAGCAAGGCTGATTGCGGCTCGGATAGTGCGCGCCCCGAAAGCTCACAGCGCAAAGCTCTTTATCGCTGCTCCACGCGCCTCCTTTTTTCACATAAAGACGCGTTCCTTTTATATTATCCGCGCACCATTCCCACACATTGCCGCTCATATCATACAGACCATATCCGTTCGGCTTTTTTTCCGCCACTTCGTGAGTGAATGCCCCGCTTGTCTTAGAAAACCACGCCACTTCTTCTGCATTATTGCTCCCAGAATACACCGTGTCTTCTCCGCCCTTTGCCGCAAAAATCCACTCTTCTTCGCTCGGCAAACGAAAGCCATTTGCATTTTCGTCTATCTCTACTTTCGCTAAAATCCCTGCGCCTGAATGAATTGGATAATCCCAGCTTTCTGTATCTGTTTCCCCATTAACGCTATACACAGGATTTCGCCCCGTTGCAAAAGAAAGCAAATTGCAAAAAACAATCGCGTCATAATAGCTCACATTTTCAACAGGAAACTTTTCGCAAACGTTATGGCTTGGGTTTTCGCCCATAATCAGTTCATACACGTCTTGCGTTACTTCGGTTTCGCCTATCGCAAAATCTTTTTGAGGGATTTCTATCATACGAAAGCTCACGCCTTCTTCTATCTCAAAGTATTTTATATTCTGACAAAATAATGAAGATGCAACAAAAATCAAAACGAGTGAAAGAAATAATTTCATTGCCAATACCTCTCTCTTTTATATTAACCAATTTTTTGTATTTTTTCTTGAGAAAAGCAACTAATAGACAACCGCAAAATCTTACTGTATACTATTTCTATCCTTTCTCGCATTTTGCGCGAGAACATCAAGACGAGGTTTTCAACAATGCCTAAAATAGAAGTGAACGAAAAACTGTTCTTCAATCTTGTCGGTCAAAAATGGGACTATGACACGTTAGAGAAGAAACTGACCCACGGAAAAGCAGAGCTTGACGAAAAGCCAGATATGAGCCAAAGCGAAGATGAGCGCGTGATTAAAATCGAGCTCAACGACACAAACCGCCCTGATTTGTGGTCAACAGGCGGCGTAGCGCGTTGTCTTCGCGAATACGAGGGCGGAAAGTCGGCGGATTACAGCGCATTTATGTCAAAAGCTGGCGATATAAAGCCGTGCGAAAACCGCATTATCACCGTGGACGAAAACCTCAAAGACATTCGCCCGTATATGGTGAGCTTTATGATTTCAGGCAAGCCGATTGACGACGCAATGCTCAAAGACATCATTCAGACGCAGGAAAAACTCTGCTGGAACTTCGGACGCAAGCGCAAAACGATTTCAATGGGCGTG
Source organism: uncultured Treponema sp. (assembly GCA_937901865.1). Classification (GTDB taxonomy): domain Bacteria; phylum Spirochaetota; class Spirochaetia; order Treponematales; family Treponemataceae; genus Treponema_D. The sequence continues at coordinate 6,762 of CALDID010000264.1, read as the reverse complement.
TATCGCGAAGCAGAAATAAAATGGCCTGCACATTACAAGGCAGTTGACCCAGAAAGCACGTTCTTCACGCCGCTCGGCTGTGAAAACGAAATGAGCTGCCGCGCTATCTTGAGTGAACACCCAAAGGGAAAAGATTTCGGCTGGATTCTCAAGGATTTGCCGCGTTTCCCGCTTTTCACCGATGATACAGGCGAAGTGCTTTCGATGGCTCCAATTATCAACAGCGCAAAACTCGGCGCAGTGCAGGTCGGCGACAAAGATTTGCTCGTAGAGCTCACGGGAAGCGAAATGGAGAGCTTAATTCTCGCCGCGAACATCGTTGCGTGTGATTTTGCGGACGCAGAATATGAAATCAAGGCGGTCAAAGTCGTACACCCATACGAAACAGGATTCGGCAAAGAAATCACCGTGCCGTTCTATTTCCAAAAGCCGACGACAGCCCGATTGAGCGCAATCAACAAAAAACTCGGCGCAGAATTGAGCGTGGAGCAAGTCGAAGCGGCTTTGAAGAGAATGGGCAACGGCGTAACAGTTTCAAAAGACGGAAACGAAACGATTTTCACGGTTGCCCCCGCTCCGTATCGCAATGATTTCTTGCACGAAGTCGACGTGATTGAAGACGTGATGATTGGTCAGGGCTTGGATTTCTTCACGCCAACCGCACCGAATGATTTTACCATCGGTCGATTGCTTCCGCTCACGCTCTACAGCCGCAAAACAAAAACGATTATGACAGGCTTGGGCTATCAAGAGATGATTTTTAATTATCTCGGCAGCAAAAAGCACTACATCGACAATATGAACATCGACGGCAAAAATGTTATCGAAATTGCGAACCCGATGAGCGAAAATTATCAGTTCATTCGCCCGTCGATTATCGCTTCTTTGCTTGAGTCTGAGAGTTTGAGCGCGAACGCTGTGTATCCGCACAAGATTTATGAAATCGGCAAAATCGCCTATATCGCTCCCGAAGAAGTTACGGGAACAAAGACGGTGCAGAGTCTTGGATTTTTGACCGCGAGCGCAAATGCAAACTTTAACCAAGCCGCCGCAGAAGTTGCTTCTTTGCTGTATTATCTCGACCACGAATATATCGTGAAAGAAGCTGACGACCCGCGTTTTATTGCTGGACGACAGGCACAGATTATGGCGAACGGCAAGGCAATCGGTATTTTCGGCGAAGTGCACCCGTCTGTGCTTGAGAATTGGGAAATCACTGTGCCGTGCGTTGCGGGCGAAATCGACGTTGAAGCCCTTATGCAGCCGCAGGCTGTTTCTCAACCGTCTAAGACGGTTTCTCACCCAGAGGGTATTTCTACAAAACAGACTGTGCCTGTTGGTGAAGAACCGTCTATGACGGCGATTGAGCATTTTAACAAATACATCGAGTTGCGCGTTGCGAAAATTTTAAGCGTTGAATGCAATCCGCAGGGCGATAAGCTCTACATTGAGCATCTTGACGACGGCAGCGGAACAGAGCGCATTATTCAGAGCGGACTGCGCCCGTATTTGCGCGAAGATGAGCTTCTCGGGCAGAACGTGATTATCGCGTCAAATCTCGCACCGCGAAAGATGAAAGGCGTGGAAAGCCGCGGAATGCTTTTGGCGGCGGATTACACGGAGGACGGCAAAGAGAAAGTCGAACTTCTTACAGCTCCGTGGGCAGAGCCAGGAACGCTCATCGTGCCAGAGGGAAGCGAGCCGTGCGAAAAGCCAGAGAAAATCAACATCGACAAGCTGGAAAAGATTACGCTTGAAATCAAAGACAAGCATTTCTGCGTGAACGGCGTGAAGCTCACCGCGAGTGGCAAAGCAATCACAACCGAAAAGACCGTGAACTCAAAGGTTGAGTAATTTTTTCTCAAGTGTTCTAACTCTATAAAAACAATCCCTGCTGAAATACGCGGGGATTGTTTTTTTCTTCTTCTGAAGAGCTTGAGGAAAAAGCCGTCCGTTTTTGCAACGCGGCGGCTATGATATAATAAAAATCAGTAGAAGCATGAAAAAAGCGTTGCAAAAACGCGGCGGCTCGTTTGACAAGCGACGCTACCGCGCGCTTGTCAAACGATGGTTTCTGCAAGTGTCAGCTGACTCTGTAATTATTACTTTATTAACCTTTTTATTAGCCTATATTAGACTTTAACGAAAAGGAGGTACTGAATGATTCAGATACTTTTTGTAGTATTGATTGTGAAGATTTCACTTAAAGTCTATATTACGATTAATAAGTAATTTTTACTAGTTTTTATTATTAGACAGTGCAGAGTACTATGCACTGTCTTTTTTGTTTGCAAGATGTTTTGCTATAAACAAAACAGGGGGAAAACGGTGAAAAAGTTTTTATGGTTGATTGTGAGCATTATGCTCGCTGTATCAATGGTTTCAGCACAAAGCTACAAAGAACTGGTCGCAAAAGGCAAAGAGTACGAAAAGAACAAAGAATGGATTTATGCACTCGGCTGTTATAACGATGCTATACAACTTCAAGACAAAGACGGAGAAGCTCAGGATCTATACATGAAACTTTTTACCACCATAGTAAGCGGAAAACCTGGCTACGGTGATTTCGATATGTTTACGCTTCACGATGAATGGGAAGCATTGGTAAAAAACGCAGAGAAGTATTTTACAGAAAACTTCCCTTACACAATCTCTTCTGGAGATATAGAACGCAGATTTGTTAATTATGAAAATCGAACAGCAGATTATGCAGTTCCTATTTCTGTAGAAAACTCTAAATTTTATTCTTCTGTCCGAACTTGTTTGTATGCATGTTACAAATATGCTGATAAAGAAAGTAATTTGAAAAATATCCTTTGGATTTCACAACAAACTCCTTATGGAACAGACAATTACAATGGCAGTTGGACATCTTATCCAAAACAGTCTGTCTGTAGCTCCAAAAAAGATGAACTAGATAAAGCTAATAATTCTCAGCTACAAAAAGAAGCTCAAGCTATTTACAAAAAAACAGGCATTGCGGTTTCTTATTTTTCTTATAACGTAAATTATCGTATACATAATTATTATGCAGACTATGAATGGGAATATAAAACACTTTTTGAATTCCCAGCTTTCGACGCATACTCTCCGCCTTATGGTTATGGAGATAATTACACTTCTTATACAAGTCACTCTAAAGACAAGTGTTCTTGCTACGATATAAAACTTGGCATTTATGACGAAAATGATAAACTGCTTATTGAGGGTACAAAGCAACTTCTTAGATTCGATAGTGGCAATTATTACAAATTTGACAATGTTACTCAGGATAAAATGAATATCCTTGAGAATAAAAAATGCAAAGTGAAACTTATGGGTGTTTGGTTGAATTACGGTGCATTTGGTTCTGTGAGAAGTCATAGTTCTAACACTGAATTGAAACTTCATAATATTCAGATGGACACTTCCAAAGTACAATATTTCGATATACAGGAACAGAAACGACTTGAAGAAGAAAGACGCATTGCAGAAGAAAAAGCCGCTGAAGAACGAAAAATAAAGGAAGAGAAAGAAGCTGAAGAACGTCGGATTGCAGAACAGAAAGCTGCTGAAGAACGTCGTCGAATAGAAGAAGAACAGCGAATTGCGGCGGAAAAACAGAGAGTAAAACAGCTTGAAGCAGAATTGGATTACGAAATTTACCAAGCAGGTAAATTTCTCGGTATTGAAAACAACAGCTTAATGATTTTCCTCTACTCTTCAGTGAAAAACACTTTCAATGGCACAACTTTGGTGTTTGAAGGTGCCTTTACTACGCGTGATTTAGAAATCATAGCAATTATGTGCAAAGACGTAGATATTTATCTATCAGATTTCTCCAATGTATTTGATTGGCGTAATTCTATCAAGGAAATGGATAATAAGGAGGTATTCGAAAGAAGATATATTGGCAATATATTAATATGCAGTGGTAATATCAAAACTCTTGACCTTTCAAAAACAAGCATCGAAATCATTCCTAAAGGAGTTTTTGCAAGAACAAACATTGAAAGTATTATTTTGCCAGAAAGTTTGACAAAGGTTGAAGATTACGCTTTTTATGACTGTTCTAATCTGAAAACTGTAAAATTCAACGGCACTGAAAAGCAATGGAAAAAGGTGAAAATCAAAGATTCAACTTTGAAAAAGGTGTCTAAAAACATCACCTTTTTGAAAGATTGACATCAATCCAAAACAATCCCTGCTGAAATACGCGGGGATTATTTATTAAAGCCATATAATGCCTTTTACAAACAGAAATATAAGTATATAATATAGTCATGGATATTTTTGATTACAAGGACGAGAATGAATACGCTGACAGAATGAAAACTGGTGCGTTATTAAATCCTCGTATTGATTCCACATTCAAGGCTCTTTTTACCCAAGACACACAGGATTCAAGAGAAGCTTTGCATGCATTCCTTGAAGCTGCCACTAATAGCAAAATTGAAACAGTGGAACTAAAGCCAAACGACGCACCACAGCTTTTTGACGGACAAAGGCGAATCAGCTATGACATTTTATGCACGCTCGATAATGGGCAACATGTGAATATTGAAATGCAGGCGTTTAATCAGGCTTACGACTACGGAGCAAGAGCTGAACATCAAGTTTCTAGACTTGAAATATCAGGTCTGAAAAAAGGAGATAACTGGAAAAAAGCTCCGAAGGTATATCAAATATCTGTTCTTGATTTTGTTTATAAAAATGATGACGAACAAAAGTCGCTTGCTGATACTGGCATAAATCATTTTTATATGCAAACAAAAGCAGGCAGACGACTAGCAAATCTGTTGAATGTTATTTTTATAGAATTACCTTTAGTTATTAAAAAGGAAATGTCTATAAAAGAAAATACAGCTTTAGAGAATTGGGCAATTTTCTTGAAGGAAGCGGATAATCCTCATAAGCAGGATTTAATCAAAGAGCTTACAAAAAAGGAGGCAGGGCTTATGCAAGCACAAAAAACTTTGTCTTCAATAAGTGCAAATCGTGATTTATGGCTGGAAGAATATCGCTATGAAGTTTATGAGCGAGACCGTCAATCCAGTATTGAAGCAGGAGAAGAAAGAGGCTTCAAGTTAGGTTTGCAAAGAGGTCTTGAGAAAGGCATGCAACAAGGCATGCAGCAGGGATTGATTACGCTTGCACGAAAATACATGGCAAAAGGACACACAGCAGAAGAAGCCGCAGAGTTTGCCGAAATCGATGTAAATCTTTTGAAATAGTTTTTTCTATAATTAGCTCGCTGTAAGGCAATTTATATGCGAGCTATTTTTATCCAACCTCACAGCACTCCACCTGCAAAATATCATTTATAATCGCTTGAATGTGCGCAATTTGCAGTTCAGAAAGTCCGTCAGTGTTTAGAGCGTGCTGTTCAGTTAATCCAAGTAAATAATCTGTAGAAACATTAAAAAAATTGGCAATTTTTATAAGCATATCTACGGACGGCATTATATTTTCGTTTTCCCAATTTGAAACACTTTGCTTTGTTACACCAAAAATCTTTGCAAGTTCAACTTGATTCAAGCCTTTACACATTCTCAAACTTTTTATTTGCTCTCCAAACATATACACCTCGTCAATTTATAATTGACTATTGTAAAATATTGATTGACAAAATAAAAATACAAAGTATAATAATAACTGACTATAGGTTAAATCTCCTTACATAAAAGATTGATTTTCGCTTTCGGAGGATTCTGATATGAACGAAATGAAGAATGTGAAACCTGCTTACGCAACAAAATTGGGAACAGGTGTGTTTATGGCTGCAACGTATTATTGCAGAAAATGTGGACGAGCCGCAACTACTTTTATTGCAGGAAAACCTCAATTAACGGGTTGTCCTAAAGGCGGCTTGCATTCTTGGGTTAAACAATAAAATATTTTACCATCATACAGGGAAAAGGTTCTCTGTATGATGAGAGAAAAGAATTTTCCACTGGATAAAATAGGAAAAGTAAATGCAAATCGGCGATTCTATAAAATTTATTTACGATTCTTTTTGCAGTGAGCTTATTATGGTTTCACATAGTGAATTAGTATGCAATGGACAAAAATATATCAATTATAACATGCATACAGGGCATATCCTCTATGTAAAAGATACATTTTCGCTTCCTCAAGAGATAGATATAAAAGACCACTTGATTGATTCTGTCAAGGAAATAAACGGTGGCGATTATTATTTGAAAATAAATAAAACTCACGCTTTACCATTGTAAAATGGTTAATCAATCATGACTGATTATCATATCCATATCGGGCAGTTCAACGAAGTCTATTATGACGCTCTTGAGCTGTTCCTTAAAAGAAAATAGAAGACCTGTAATGAAAAGGATTTCTTTGATTACAGGTCTTTTTTTTAAAAGTTCACAAATATGCAACAGATGATTTTAGCTTTGCAACATCTGCAATTGGTAGATGAGAATATTTTGAAACCTGTTCAACAGTAAAACCATCTTGCAGCATTGTACGAGCTGTTTGAAAATACGCCTGTTGTCTAGCTTCTTCTTTCTGAACGGCAATATCTACATCATAATCATATTCCATATTGAACATATTTATCACCTCCGATGCTTTCCGCTCTAAATACTCAGGTAAAATCTCTCTCTTTTTAGCTTCTCGAATAGCCCATGAGAAAGGCTGCTCTATTCCTTTTTCTTCTGCGTGTTCTTTTGAATATCGTACCAAATCAATAAGCTGCGAATACTGTTTCAATACGTTAGTATAGCACATAAAATCATAAACTGTAAATTTCATTTTCGACAT
>CALDID010000263.1 GCA_937901865.1 uncultured Treponema sp. | reverse complement strand
TCATTCGCGGACAAGCGTGCACCGTATTGGAAGCAAAATCTACGACCCAAAAATAAATATCGCTGGAATCGCACAAAAAGGAAATCGACTCATTCGCAAAATCCAAATCGTCAGACGTTTTTTTGAGCAAAGCCGCATTCTCAGCAAATTTTTTCTTGAGGAACATATATATTTTTACGTTCACGCCGATGACAATCGCAACAAAAACGGCAAGAACGATGTACAAAATCATATTCATATTTTAGATTATAGCACGACAACTGTAATTTTACGAACTAAATTTGGTATTTTAGCCGCAGAGAAAATTTTTTCCATTCCCAACGCGGTGGTGTTACGAAAAGTATGCTTGTAAAAATAATATGTCATGCTGAACTTGATTCAGCATCTATCTCAGAATAGAGATTCCGAAACAAGTTCGGAATGACAGACTTATAAATCAGCATACCTTTTGAAACACCTCCAGATTTTCAACATCAAAAAATTCCGTGATACAAAAAAGGTTTAGCAAGATTTTTTTCCTGCTAAACCTTTTTAACAGCTTTACAAATCAGCACTCGGCTTTGCAAAACCGTCCTCGACGGCTATTCGATATATTCGTGTCCGATACCGCGCAGAACCGCCTCGTAATAGACTTTCAGGTATTCGTCTGCCGCGATGTCCCAGCCGAACTTTTTGTTCATTCCGCGCTGCTGCATTTTCGCGATGTCATCTTTGCGGTTGTAATACGCCCAGACAGCCCAGCCGACCGTGTCGTAAATCGCATTCGGCGTGAGCGCGTCGAACAAGAATCCGTCGCCTTCTCCTGTGTCTTGGTTGTACTGCTCAACCGTGTCGGCAAGTCCGCCCGTTCGGCGCACAATCGGCAGCGTTCCGTACAACAGCGAATACATCTGATTCAGTCCGCACGGCTCATATTTTGACGGCATAAGGAAGAAGTCCGAACCAGCTTCGATGAGATGGCTCAAGCTCTCGTCGTAGCCGATGAACGCGCGGAAGTTCGGCAATTTTGCCTGAAGCGAATAAATCTCGCTCTCGCACCATTTCTCGCCGCTTCCCAGCACAACGACCTGCACATTCATCGTGGAGCACAGGCGATACAAACAGCCATACGTCGGCGCAAAGACTTCGGCGATACCCTTTTGGTCAGCCAAGCGCGTAACAATGCCAATCACCGGCACATCAGGATTTACGTCAAGCCCCATTTTGCGCTGCAAAGCCTCTTTGCAAATCTTTTTTCCGCTCAAGTCCGACGCGCTATAGTTCGCTGGTAAATGCTTGTCTTTTGAAGGATTCCAGACCTCCGTATCAACGCCGTTCAAAATACCCCGCAATACTTCGCGTCGGTGGCGCAAAAGTCCGTCGAGTCCAAAGCCGCCTTCCATGCTCTGGATTTCCCACGCATACGTCGGCGAAACGGTGGTAATCATATCCGCGGTGGTAAGTCCTGCCTGCAAGAAGTTCATTCCGCCTTGGTGCTCGAAGCCCGCGCCGTAATACAGCCCCCAATCAATGCCGAGGTCAGCGAATTTGTCTTTGCCGTATTGCCCTTGATAGCCGAGATTGTGAATCGTGAAGACGCTCGCCGTGTCGCCAAAGCCGCACCATTTGCACACATGCCGCGTCAAGACGTTCGCGAGAGCCGCAGACCAATCGTGCGCGTGTACGATGTCTGGTATCCACGCGATTTTGCGGCAAATCTGGAATGCGCCGTGAGCAAGGAGCGCAAAACGATACGGGTTGTCGTGGAAATCTGGTTCGGTTTTTGAGCCATACACGCCGTCGCGACCGAAGCACTGCTCGTGGTCAAGGAAGTAGACTTCCACTTTGTCGCACCCCGGCATTTTTGTGCGATACACCGCTGTCCACGCGCCGCCGTAGCCCGTTGCAACGTGAAGCGGTCCTTCGAGTTTTTCGAGGTTGTCGCGATTGATTTTGTAGTAGCGAGGCATCACGATTTTCACATCGTGTCCTTTTTCTGCGAGTGCAATCGAAAGCGCGCTCACCATATCTGCCAGTCCGCCCGTTTTTGCGAACGGCACAGCCTCTGCCGTAACCATCATAATTTTCATAAGAGTTCTCCTTAAAGAAGATGTAAGATTGCAAGATTTTTATAGAGAATTATACCACACTTACGGCACTTTGTAAAAATTATTTTCTGTTTCTTTGCATAATCGCGCTCAAAGGATGCCAACCACTTGCTGTTAAATCATTTTTGTCATAACGATATTGCGCCGCGCTCTGTAGTTTATGCGGCAGTAGTATAATTAACAACCGCAAGCTCTTGAATATGTTTTTTGGCATCTGCGATAATCTGTTCCAAGCGTTTTACGACATCGCCTGTAAAATGGATTTCGCTACAACATTCGCATTTATGGCAAGGAATATTTCTGATAACCAAAACACCGCCATCAATCTCAATCGCCTCAGTTGTCGTGCTTTTATAAGTTTCATTCCCACATCGAACGCATTTCATACAGATTCCTCCTTTCTTGTTTTCAAATCCTTCTCCCACCTATCAGTGTTTGGAATATAAGCCGTAATCAGATAAATCTTATCGTCATTCATACTCACTACAACGTGAATATATTTGTCGTTTATAGAAATTCCTAGTATCAAACAACTTGGAAATGGAAAATCATTAGGATACTGCTCAATAATCTCCCCATTATCGATTGCATTCATAACATCATCAATCGAAATATCACGTTCATTCAATCGTAATTGTGCATGCAAAGAAATAACTATATTCTCTGCTTTATTCACTTTTCTAAAATCTTCAATACGGTACAAATTAGCCTCTCTCATACATTATATCACATTCTCAAATTATTGTCGTCAAATTTTTTGCACTCAAAAAAATCCTCTCCGTCCTATGCAAAAGCCTCTCTCCAAGCTAGGAGAGAGGCTTTTGCCCTTATTCCGCGCCTATTTTCCCATTGCTTTGAGGAATGCGGCGCGAGAGCCGAGAATAGTTTTTTCGCTCACGCAGTACGCAAGGCGAACCCAGCCTTTCATTCCGAACCCCGCACCTGGCGCACAGATGATGAAATACTTTTTCAAGTACTCACTAAACGCCATATCGTCGCCCGCCCACTTTTCAGGCACGCGGCAGAAAATATAGAACGCGCCCTCTGGCTTTGCGTACTCAATTCCCGCCTCGTCAAGCACCGCCATAATCTCGTTTCGCCGTTTTTCGTACGACGAATAATCCACCTTCGCATTCCACGCTCTCGCCACGACTTTCTGAAAGAACGCAGGCGCATTGACAAAGCCCAAAATGCGATTCGCAAAAATACACGCCGCCATAAACTCCGCCGCATCTTCTGCCGCAGGGTTCACCGCGATGTAGCCGATACGCTCGCCCGGGATAGAAATATTCTTTGCAAACGACGTTACAATCACCGCCTCGTCATACAGCGGGAAGCACGGCGCGACCGTCCGTCCGTCGTAGGCAATCGCGCGATACGGCTCGTCAGAGATGAGATACGGCTTTCGTCCGCACTTTTCGCCATGAGAGCGCAGCACATCGGCAAGAGCCTTTATGTCGTCTTCGCTGTAAATCTTGCCCGTCGGGTTGTTCGGCGTATTTATCAAAACAGCCGCAGTCTTTGGCGTGAGCGCGCGCGAAATCGCGTCGGTATCCAGCGAGAAATCCGCTTTTGTCGGCACTTCAACCAACGTCGCGCCCTGATTATGCACATAATGGCGATACTCAGCAAAGAACGGAGACGGCACGACGACTTCATCTCCCGCGTTCAAAATCGCCTTGAACACGCAGTTAAGCGCACCTGCAGCCCCCACAGTCATACAAATATGCTCCGCGCTCACCTTTAAGCCCTGCTCGCTCTCGGTTTTCCGCGCCATCGCCTCTCGCGCCTGTGCATAGCCAGCATTCGGCATATATCCGTGCGCGCCGTGGCTTTTGTCCCGAGAAACCGCCTCAATCGCGTCTAGCACTTCTGCAGGCGGCTCTAAATCGGGATTTCCCAAGCTGAAATCAAACACGTTGTCTGCGCCGTATTTGGCTTTGAGCGCGTTTCCTTCTTCAAACATCTTCCTGATGACAGAAGCACCCTTGCTGTTCATCGTTTCTCTTATATAATTTGCTATCGGCATACAAAGCATTATAGCACAAAGCCCTTCTTTTTGCTATAATAAAACTATTAAATGCTATTTAAGGAGATTTTTTTATGAGCTTCGTTATTGGTTGTCATCTATCGGCGGCAAACGGCTTTCTCGCAATGGGGAAGACCGCACAGAAACTCGGCGCGAACACCTTTGCTTTTTTCACACGCAACCCACAAGGCGGCAAAGCAAAAGACATCGATGAAGCAGACGCAAAAGAGCTTTGCACATTTATGGCTGAAAACAATTTCGGCAAACTCGTCGCCCACGCCCCCTACACAATGAACCTTTGCTCCGATAAAGAAAACGTCAGGGATTTCGCGCGTGAAATGCTCGCCGACGACCTCAAGCGAATGGAATATGTGCCGAACCAATACTACAATTTTCACCCGGGCAGCCACATGAAGCAAGGCGCAGAAATCGCAATCGACATCATCGCTTCCGCCCTAAACAGCGCACTGTTCGCCGAGCAGACAACAATCGTTTTGCTTGAAACAATGGCAGGCAAAGGAAGCGAAGTCGGCAGGACGTTTGAAGAGCTAAAAGCGATTATCGACAAAGTCAATCTCAAAGAGAAAATCGGCGTATGCCTCGACACCTGCCACATTTTCGACGCGGGCTACGACATTGTAGGCGACCTCGACGGCGTACTGAACGAATTTGACCGCGTCATCGGCTTAAAATACCTCAAAGCCGTGCATACCAACGACAGCAAAAACCCCATCGCCAGCCGCAAAGACCGCCACGAAAAAATCGGCTTCGGCTCACTCGGTCGCGACACTTTCAAGCGTATCATCAATCACAGCGCGCTCAAAGACCTCCCCTTTATCCTCGAAACGCCGAACGAACTTTCAGGCTATGCCGAAGAAATCTCCTTGCTTAAATCGTTACGAGAATAAAAGATATTACTTTTTTTTGTTATCCTTGCTTGATTATACAATGATATTCTTGCATAATACACACTATGACTAAGAATCTTGAAATATTTGAAAGCGACCCAATTCCAAAAGCGGTCGCAAAGCTTGCCATTCCAACTGTGGCGAGTATGCTTGTCGCGGTTGTCTACAATATGGTAGATACTTTTTTCGTCGGCAAACTCGGCGACCCTAACCAAGTTGCAGCCGTATCTATTGCCACTCCTGTTTTTTTGTTCCTTATGGCAGCAGGAAATATGTTCGGCATGGGCGGTTCTTCTTTCATTTCGCGCTCACTCGGAGAAAAGAAAATCGACAAAGTCCGCCACATAAGTGCATTTTGCTTCTATGGCTCAATCGTCGTCGGTTTGCTCGGCGCGCTCTTGTTTTTGACGTGTATGCCGACCATTCTTTCCCTCATCGGCTCAAGCCCCGCCACAGCTCCTTTTGCAAAGGAATATCTTTCCTACATCGCCTACGGTGCGCCGCTCGTCGTGCTGTCCACGGCATATTCCAACCTTGTTCGCGGAGAGGGCGCGGCAAACACAGCGATGATAGGAATGATGAGCGGAACAGTTGCGAACATAATCCTCGACCCGATTATGATACTCACTCTGAAAATGGGCGTAGCGGGCGCGGCGATTGCGACAGTTATCGGCAACGCGGTTTCTATGGCGATTTATCTTGTTCACATCGTGGGCAAAAAATCCCTGCTTTCTATTCTGCCGACCGATTTCCGTTTAGGCGAGCGAATTGCGACCTCTGTCGTAGCCATCGGCTTGCCAGCGTCTTTAACGAACATTTTGATGAGCCTCAGCAACATCGTGCTAAACAACTTCCTTTCAGGCTACGGAGATATTCCTGTCGCAAGTATGGGCGTGGCGCAAAAGGCGAATATGCTTGTTGTTTTCTTACAAATGGGGCTTGCGGCAGGCGTGCAGCCATTGATAGGATTTTGTTACGGCGCAAAGAATTTCAAGCGAATGAAAGGCGTGATGAAGTTTTCGATGTTGACGAACCTCGTTATCGGCTGCGTAATGACGACGGTCTACATCTTTTTCAGCCGACAAATCATCTCGCTGTTTATCTCCGACGAAAGCGTTATCGAAACGGGCAATATGATGCTCAAAGCCTTGATGATTAGCGCGCCAGTTTTAGGCTCACTCTTCATCTTCAACTTTTCTTTTCAAGCGATGGGAAAAGCATTGCAGTCGCTTTCTCTTTCTGTCAGCCGTCAAGGATTTGTATTTTTGCCGCTTTTGTTCATCGGGCGTTCTATTGCAGGGTTAAACGGGCTTATTTACGCGCAGCCTATCGCCGACCTTGTATCGATTGTCATCGCGCTTTGTATGTTCTTGTATCTCAATAAATCTTTCAAGAAAATAGAATCCTGAGCAATCGTTATCATAACGAATTCAGCTTTGAGCAATTTCACCAATCGTTACCATAAACATAACAGCCTTTTTATCAGCTCGTCATTCGTTATGGTAACGATTGCAGGATTTTTAAAAAGCACGAATCGTTACGGTAAACATTACAGCCTTTTAATAAACTCGCCAATCGTTACGGTAAACATTACAGGATTTTAAAAAGTGAGTAATCGTTATCATAAACATAACAGGATTTATATAACTAGACAATCGTTACCATAAACATTACAGAGTTTTAATAAGTTGCCAATCGTTACAGTAACAATGAGAGAATTACAGTTTTTTGTCGCTGCCGTATTCGCAAATTGCATTAGAAACGCGCACGCTTTCCATGAGTTCAAGTGTTTTTGTGCGCAGCCGCTTGCGATAGACGCGGATTTCCCCTACTCCCGTGCCGCCGCAGAGTACATTTGACAAAGCTGCTCCGTCGGGGTGGTCGAATGTGCGCAGGAACATACTCGATTCGTGGCAATATACGTCGATGTCGATGTAGACTTTGCCGCGGTGTATGCTCACAGACCAATGCAGACGCTTCATATTCTGTTCATCGTTGGATTCGGTGCAAGTACATTCTACGCACTTTTTATGTATGAAATTTCCAGTCTTCACAGAGTAGATTTTGCCTTCGAGCTTTACAAAGATGAGATATTTATTTGCTTCGATTTTCTGTACAACAAAGCAGGAGTTCGCGAGTTTTTTGCTATTGATTGTGCTCACAAGATTGCTTGCAGAAATGTGATACCACGGGTCTATTTGCTCAAGACCGCTGCTAAAATCGGAATATCCGTACGATACATTCGGTACAGCTTGATACTCTTCTCCGTTGTAGTGAATTGTTCCGCCGACAACTGTCTTTACTCCGTCGCTGTTCCATTTGTATTTTGAAGATGAATAAGAAGGGGCTTCAGGCACTTGTCTTTCATATTGCAAATTCCAATCCATTGTGCCGTCGGGAGTAGAAACTGCGCCGATTAAAACCTCGTTTGTCAAAGAAAAACTGCCTATTTGAATAGAACCTGTCTTCTTGTCGTAAATGAACTCTGATAAAGAATTGTATTTTATAAGCTCTTTGCCGCCCTTGCCCAACACGCCGCAACGAACAGCGCAGTAAGACGGAAGCAACGTTGACGAGCCTTGCACTTCAGAAAACAATACGGGACGCTTTGGAGATATTGCAGGATTTAATATATATAATTCAACAAAAAAAGCTATTTCTTTGCCGTTTGCTATATTTGCTCCATTAAACACAAAACGAGTATGCACAAAACATTTCTTTTTAAATGAGGATAAAAGTATATTGTTATTCTTCTTGCTTATTTTTGTAGACGCCATTTTCTCACCTGCCTGGCAACCGATAAAATAAATTCTTCAATTTAGTTTATCGGTACAGCAGGCAATTTTCTACAGAAGTATCTTTTATTGGGAAGTAACTTCGGTGTAGAATTCGGCGAAATCGCTTCGTTTGTCTTTCGTAAACTGAATTGCGGTGCGCGGGTGCTGATTCAATACGCCTGTGAGCAGATATTGAATATCGTAGCCCCAGACAACGCCCGCTTTTTTGAGCGGCAACATATGCTCTTCGAGGAACTTTAGCACAGGATAGATATTGAACTTCGGGTTCTTTAAGAAACCTAAAAGTAGCTCCATTGCGCAGTTTCCCGCTCCTCTCCCCATAGACATATACGTTGCGTCAAGATAATCCACGCCGTCGCCGACAGCCTCTGCCGTATTTGCAAAGGCGAGCTTTTGATTATCGTGTGCGTGAATACCGATTTTCTTTCCGTACTTCGCCCCGAACTCACAATACAGGTCTGAAATGCGGGCGATTTGTTCAGGATAGAGCGCGCCATAGCTATCGACGATGTAAATCACGTCTGCACTCGATTTGCCGATGAGGTCAAGCGCGACCTTTATATCGCTTTCCTGCGAATTGGAAATCGCCATAATGTTGCAAGAAACTTCGTAGCCCTTCTTTTTTGCGTCTTCAATCATATCGATTGCGCCTGGCATTTGGTGCAGATACGTTGCAACGCGAATCATATCAACGGGACTGTTCGTCTTTTCTGCGATGTCCTTTTTGTAATCACAGCGACCAACATCCGCCATCACCGCGATTTTGAGATTTGTGTCGTTGTCGCCCACGATAGAGCGGATATAATCGTCGTCAGAGAATTTTGACGGTCCGAACTTTGACACGTCGAACATCTCTTTAGAAGCCTTGTAGCCGAACTCCATATAGTCCACGCCAGCCTTTACATTCGTTTCGTACAGCGCCTTTGCAAAGCCTTCGGGAAAGAAAAAATCGTTCACCAAGCCGCCGTCGCGCAGTGTTGCGTCCACCACTTTCACCCCAGCACGATAGCCCATCAATTCAGAAAGCTCTTTCATCATTCTGCCTCCGTTTCACTTCAATACGGCTAAAACTCTATCATATTTTTGAATATTTATGCAATAATCTTTCATATACTTGCACTCATTTTTACAGTGAATTATCGCTATGAAAATGCCGAAAAAAAGATTATGAGAGCGATTTTGATTAACGGAAACTTTCTTTGCAGAAACCTCACGGGGATTGAGAGATACGCATTTCAAGTCTGTAGCGAGATGGACAAGCTGCTTGACAGCAACGACGATATTTCTATTCTCGTTCCGAGCAATGCAAAAATCGTTCCCGACTACAAGCATATCCGCGTTATTCATTCTAAAAAGAAAATAAAGTCGTTTCCGCTGTGGGATTTGATTATCTTCGCTCTTGAAGCAAAGAAAAGAAAAGCTCTAGGCTTGAACTTTTCTAATACCGCTCCATTGGGATTGAATTGCGGTATTGCGTATCTTCACGATATTTATGCGCACGATTACCCTAAAGATTTCACTACTTTTAAAGACAAGCTAATCAGAGCATATTGCAACATAAACTATGCGAATATCGCAAAAAACGCTTCTAAGATAATTACGGTATCGCACTTCTCTAAAGAAAGAATAAGTGCGGCGTATAATGTGAAAAGCGAGAAAATCGCTGTGATTGGCAACGGGTGGGAGCATTTTAAGAGCGTAAAAGCTGATGAGGGGATTTTTGAGAAGTTTCCTGCTTTAGCTGAGAAAAAGTATTATTTTACGCTCGGTTCTCTCAGCCGAAGAAAAAATCTTTCGTGGATTATGCTCTATGCAAAAAAGCACCCGTATGACACTTTTGCGATTAGCGGAAAAGCAATTAGCGGATTAGTGCCGAAAGAGCTAGAAGAGATTAAAATGCTCAAAAATATCGTGCTTTTGGGCTATGTTACAGACGGAGAAGTAAAAGCATTGATGAAAAAGTGCAAGGCGTTTATATTTCCGTCGTATTATGAGGGATTTGGGATTCCGCCGCTGGAAGCATTAAGCGAAGGTGCAAAGGTGATTTGTGCAAAGGCTGCAAGTTTGCCAGAAATTTTTGGGAACAGCGTGCATTACATTGACCCTTACGACCCGACTTGTGATTTAGATGAGCTTTTAGCAGAACAAACGAAAAACAGCCTTGAAGTGTTAGAAAAGTATACATACAAAAACGCCGCAAAAAGTCTGTTAGATTTGCTAAGAAGCGCATAAGAAAAAGTTTTTTTACAAAACAGCTTATGGCTGTTGTAAAGAATTACAATTTTTACTATAATCTTTGAACTATGAAAGTCGCAATAGTGCATGATTGGCTTGTAAACTACGGCGGAGCAGAAAGAGTCGTAGAAGCAATGCTTTCGATTTATCCAGACGCAGATATTTATACGCTTGTTTATGACGAAAAAAAGATGGGAAAAACATTCCCTAAAGAAAAGGTGCATACTTCTTTTTTACAAAGAATGCCAAAGGCGACAAAATTATACACAAAGTTTTTATCGTTTATGCCAAAAGCATTCGAATCTTTTGACTTGACTGGCTATGATTTAGTGCTGTGTTCTTCTTCGTGCTGTGCAAAAGGAGTCATCACTTCTCCAAATACGGCTCACGTTGCTTACATTCACTCCCCTATGCGCTATGCTTGGGATTTATTCTATAGCTACAAGAAATCGAGCGGCAAACTCACACGGTTCTTTATGGATAAATGGATACCGCAGATAAGATTGTGGGATTTTGTTTCAAGCCAAAGAATCGATACACTTATTGCAAATTCTTCTTATATCTCTCGCAGAATAAAAAAGTGCTGGAATAGAGAAGCAGCAGTGATTTATCCGCCTGTAGATACAGATAGATTAAGTGCAAACGGAAAAGAAGCGGAAGATTTTTATGTAGTATTTTCGCGCTTTGTGCCATATAAAAGAATTGACCTTGCAATTAGTGCTTGCGGCGAAATGAAAAGAAAACTTGTCGTAATCGGCGGCGGAAGCCAAGAAAAAGAGCTAAAAGAGCTTAGCCAAAACTATAAGGACGCTGACATCATTTTTACGGGCAGAATAAGCGACGAAGAAGTGAAAGATTATCTACAACGCTGCAAGGCTTTAATCTTTTGCGCAGAAGAAGACTTTGGAATTATTCCCGTAGAGGCTCAAGCCTGCGGTCGTCCTGTTATTGCATTCGGCAAAGGCGGCGCACTTGAAACAGTGATTGATGAAAAAACAGGTGTCTTTTTCAAAGAACAAACAGTGCCTTGTGTAAAAAATGCTATTGAAAAATTTGAAACTTTATATGCACAAAATGCTTTTAAAGTTGAAGAGATTGTTAAACATGCAAAGACATTTTCGACTTCAAGGTTTTGCGAACAGCTTAAAAGTTGCATAGACAAAACAATCGAAAATACAAAATAAGGATTTTAGATTTTATATGAAAATTGCGATTGACTGTAGAATGAGTGGCAAAAGTGGTATTGGCCGTTATTTAGACGGAATACTCCCTGGTCTTATAGAAACAACAGCAAATGGAAATGAGTTTTTTTTGTTTGGAAATGAAAACCGACTCGGAGAATATAAGAACATCGAAGGTGTAGAAGTCTATAACTGCACAATACGAGAGTTTTCTTTAAAAGATATGTTTTTCTTCCCTCATTCGATAGCAAAGAAAATAAACACTTGCAATGTGTTTTACTCCCCGTATTGCAATATTCCTTCAGGGATAAAAGTGCCGATTGCAACAACGATACACGATTTAGTGTTTCTCGATATGAACCTAGCAGGAACTGTCGGAACTCACGTTCGCAATATGCTTTATCATTATGCGACCTTTCGCTCTAAAAAGATATTCACAGTATCAAACTTTTCTAAAGAGCGAATACAAGTGCTCTTGAGGTGCAAAAAGCCTATTGTCATTGCCTACAATGCGCTTTCAAAGAACTTGGCTGATTTGAAAAAAGAGGGAACTGACAAAACAGGAAGTTTGAATCAAATCATACTGTTTGTCGGCAACATAAAAAAGCACAAGGGATTACAAACTTTGCTTCCTGCCTTTGTTTTAGCGCGCAGAAGAGGGCTTAATGCGCGGCTTATCATCGTGGGTGAATCAAAGAACTTTAGAAGCAAAGATAAAGAGTTTATTGCACAATTAGAAGATGCGCAAAAGGTGGGTGATGTGCAATTCACAGGCGCAATAAGCGATAAAGAGCTTTATAATCTGTATCAAAAAGCACGCCTTTTAGTACAGCCGTCTTTATATGAGGGATTTGGAATTCCTCCGCTTGAAGCTCTTAGCTTTGGCACGCACGTTTTACTTTCAGATATTCCTGTTTTCCGCGAGATATACGAGGGCTTCCCCGTTTCTTATTTCCACACAGGCGACAAAGAAGACCTTGCCGCAAAACTTATTCCTGCGTTTAACCAAGCAAAAGAGAGCTTGCCTCCGCTACCAGATAAATATGATTTTAAGATGACTTCACAGCTCATCTTAAAGGAACTTGAGAACTTGTAATACATGCAAGCTGTTAATCTATACTGAATAGGAGCGATATAGTATGACAGAAGAAGAATTCAAAGAGTATTTTCCCTCTAAATATAAAAGAACAAGCTCATTTGTTTCTGGCGTAACGCTAGGCTTTTTTGATGCGCTTATTGTAATGCTTTGCATTGGAGCAGCGTTCTTTTTAGTAAACTGGATTGACCATTCACTTATAAACTTCCGTTCATTTGTAACCTACTCTATTTATTTACCGATGATTATCGTCGTTTTCTATGTTTCAAATCTCTATCCAGGTATTCTTATGGCTCCTGCCGAAGAAGTAAAGAGATTCGCACTTTGTTCATTTTTGAGCTTTATGGGCATTGCGATGTCTGTCGGAGTAGAAACAGATGAAAGATGGCCGATTAGTATTGCTCTTATGATTGCAGGAGTATTTGCAACGGTATGCTTGCCTTTAGGTCGAGAGGTGTCGCGCCATATCTTTAGCAAACAATCTTGGTGGGGAGTGCCTGCGGTAATTTATACCGATGGAAATAAGGCAAAAGCGATTATTGACCGATTAAAGAAAAGAGCCGATTTGGGCTATCGACCTGCAATTATCATAGATTCAACAGCAACAGAAAGCTATTTTTATGAAGACATACCTGTTTTTCCGCCAACAGAGTCTATTCACAGCATAATAAAAAACTTCAATATAAAAGTGGCTATCATCTGCGAATACACTGGCAAGATGGACAAAGTGATGTCGATGTATCGCTATACTATAATGATTCCGCAAGTGCAGAACTCTTTTACCGCATTACGCGATTTCGGCGGCATTTTAGGCTATTCATCTACACACAACCTTACAAAGCAGTCAAGTTTACTCGTAAAAAGAATTATAGATATTGCGATTCTTTTAGTAATGTCGCCTTTAGTTATTCCTGTTGTTATAATTGTTTCTATTATCGTAAAGATTTCTTCTCCTGGACCTATTTTCTATGGACATAGACGAGTAGGAAAAGACGGAAAAGAGTTTAAATGCTGGAAATTTCGCTCAATGGTGATTAACGCTGATAAAATGCTAGATAAAATATTGGCTGAACACCCAGAAATGAGAGAGGAATGGGAGCGAGATAGAAAATTTACAAACGACCCACGAGTTACGAAAATCGGTAAAGTCTTACGCAAAACAAGTATTGATGAATTGCCACAGTTATGGAATGTATTTGTAGGAGAGATGAGCTTTATAGGTCCGCGCCCCGTAACAGAGCCTGAGCTAAAAAAGTACGGCGATAAGACATCTTTAATTCTTTCTGTGCTTCCAGGTCTTTCTGGTATGTGGCAGATTTCAGGACGTTCAGCAACAGGATACGAAGAGAGAATAAATCTTGATTCGTATTATATTCAAAACTGGTCTGTTTGGCTTGATTTGTGGATTATCCTAAAAACTGTTTGGGTCGTGCTAAAAGGAAAGGGTGCATACTAATGTTTTTTTTTCCAAAGAGTTCTCTAAAAAGATGTATTTTTGCTTCTCTGTTTCTGTCTACAATGGCTTTTACTTCATTTGCAGAGGGATACAGAATAGTAGATATTGAATATACCACCGAAGGTAAAACAAAAGCAGAGGCTTTAGATAGAAATCTCGCTCTTAACAAACACAAAGTTTATAACACAAAAGAAGACTTTGAAACGTTTATAAGCGATTTGCAAAATCGACTTGATAGCGAACGTATTTTCAAATCGGCAACGGTAGAAGCAAGTTATGGCGAAGAAGATTCGGAAGGCGTTGTAGGAGTTACATTGCATATTTCTACAAAAGACTCATCAAGTTTCTTTTTACTTCCCTACCCTAAATATAAAAGCGATGACGGCAAATTCCCCTCTGGTTTAACAGCAAAGATAAAGCTGAAAGATTATAACTTTTTGGGTCTGATGGAAACTCTTAATATAGAAGTTACTGGGCAAATTTC
Organism: uncultured Treponema sp.; assembly: GCA_937901865.1. GTDB lineage: Bacteria > Spirochaetota > Spirochaetia > Treponematales > Treponemataceae > Treponema_D. The sequence continues at coordinate 5,138 of CALDID010000263.1, read as the reverse complement.
TACAGAAGATGACACTACAGAACACGAATTTGGGCTAGGCGTTTCGTATGATTATCCGTTTGATGTTGACCCGTTTCAGTTAACGTGGGAAAACGAGTTTTCTATTGATTATACAATAGAAGAATCTGCACCTGAGTTTGAGTTTTCAACAGGACTTGACATCGTTTTACCGTTTGATGTATTTTCCCTTGACCTTGACTTGAAACAATCGATAACAAGAGAAAATGATTATGAAGAATACAGCGACACTGTATATATGACAGAATCCGAAGAATTTTCTATTCCTATCACTGTAGGAGAAATAGAAAATTGGGGAAATGTTACCTATTCGCCTTTTGTTGCAAGCGAACAATATTGGGACAAAGACGGTATTTCTATCAATAATAGCGATTTAAGAGGCATACGAGTGGAGTTTGGACACAAAATAAGTTCTTCTCGTATCGACTGGAAAGGCAACTTTAGAAGCGGTGCTTCTGTTGCTGTAACGCAATCATATACATATAACACTTACGAAAAAGCTCTGACTCCGTATTATTCGGGTGATTTAGAAATATTTATGGCTTCTAAATACGCAGGGCTTGCAATGAGGTTCTATACATTTCAATATCTGCAAACGTATGGCAATAATAACATTGTAGGTACAAAGATTACAGATGAACTGAGAGGTATTCGCGACCAAAAATTTGACGAAGATTATTGGGAAGAAGGAGAAGAAAGCGAAGTATATCAAGCTTCTCCGTATGCGCTAAAAACGCCTGCGGCATTGATTTTTAATTTCGATTTCCCTATAAAGATATTCTATCTTGATTGGTACGCAATGCGAGAAAGTATTATAGAAAACTTTTTAGTACCAGTTCTTCATACATCGCATGACCCTTTGATAATGAAGCCGTTTAAACTTGGTCTTCTAAAAAAACTGAACTTTGAATTGCAACTTTCTCCATTTGTAGACGTAGGTCTTTTATACAACAGAGCTACTAACAAACTCTATTCTCTTCGCGACGGGTTTTATTCAGGCGGACTTGAAATGCTTGTGTATCCAAAACATTGGCGAAGCGTAATAGGCAGACTTAGTTTCGGTGTTGATATTGGTCGAAAGATTTTCAAGAACAAACTCGATTTAGACACTGATTGGAGAAGAACATCTACTGCTACTTGGGAACTAACGATAGGTTTGGGTTTGCATTACTAAATTTTTTTTGCTATTGTACAAATTGCTTTTTATGTGTTATAATTATGAGCGATATTCATTCAAGGAAGGGAGTTTATCACATGCAGAAAAAAATATATGTTGCAGGTATGTTTGATGATGATACAGCAGGAAAAGTTGATACGGCTGTGAAATCGGTTGCAGGAGTTGCAAGCTGTACAGCTAACGCTTCTAAAGCTCAAGTTTTAGTCGATTTTGATGAATCGGTCGGTGGCATTGAAGACGCTATCAATTCCGCAATTTCATCTATCGGTATCGAAGTTCTTTCCTAACACAGCCACGGGCTGCTTTTCAAAAGCCTGAAGGTATTTTGTAAAAGACATAGATGTATCAAACAAATCTAAAGAGAAAGTCTTTCCCATTTTCATTTTGAGAAAGGCTTTCTTTTTTTATTTCGGCAAACCGCTCTTTACAAATGCAAAGCCTACTTTTAAAAAATGCAGGACTTGTTTTTACTGAAAAGTAGCCTGCCTACTTTTTATATAGAACAGGCCTACTTTCTTCACAGAACTAGCCTACTTCATACATAAAACAGGGCTACTTTTTGTATAAAACAAGGCTTGTTTTTGCGAATGTTTTTAGCAGTTTTTTTAAGGAAGCTGTTTTTTTTATAAATCAGTTTTTGTGCACTTGATTTTTGAAATATTTGTATTAGAATATATATTAGTATGGCACAGCACAAGATTACCGTTCTTGACGGGCACGCATTAAATCCTGGCGATTTGAGTTATAGCGTTTTAGAAGAATTCGGCTCTGTAACCGTGTATGAGCGGACAAAGAGCGAAGATGTGATAGAACGTATCGGAGATTCTGATATTATTTTCCTCAATAAAGTATGTATCACTAAAGAAATCATTTCGGCGTGCCATAACCTCAAATACATCGGAGTTCTCGCAACTGGCTACAACGTCATCGACACAAAAGCCGCAAAAGAAGCAGGGCTTATCGTTACAAATATCCCTGCGTATAGCACGAATGCCGTTGCTCAACACGTTTTTTCTTTTATCTTGCATTTCACTAACCGTGTTGCACAACATTCAGCCGATGTGAAAAATGGCGGCTGGGTAAAGGCGCAGGACTTTTGCTATTGGCTTTCTCCGCTCACGGAACTCGAGGGAAAGACGCTCGGCATTATCGGCTATGGCAATATCGGAAGCCGTGTCGCGCACATTGCAAAAGCGTTCGGTATGAATGTTGTTACTGCAAACGACAGCGCACGGGCAAAGGCTGACAATGTGAAAGCGGTCGGTGTTCTCGGGCTTAGTCAATGCGATTTTATTTCTCTGCACATTCCGCTCACAACGGAAAACGCGCATTTCTTTAACGCTGGCATTATAGAACAAATCTGCAACAAAAATACTATTCTCATAAATACGGCGCGCGGAGGTCTTATTGACGAGCAAGCCGTAGCAGACGCGCTCAAGAGCGGAAATCTTGCAGGATACGCGGCGGACGTGGTGGAAAGTGAGCCGATGAGTCCTGATTCTCCCCTACTCTCTGCCCCGAACTGTGTTTTGACACCTCACATTGCGTGGGCTCCAAAAGAAACAAGACAGAGATGTTTGAATATTGCTGTTGATAATTTACGTTCATATATTAACGGTAAAGCTAAGAATGTGGTGTTTTCTGATTGACAAGTGCTTTAGTAAAAGTTAAACTAGTGCAGTGAGAATAAAACTCAAAACCTTGCACATTCTTTTTAGGAGAACACTATGGGAAAGACCATTGCACAAAAGATTTTTGCCTCTCATCTTGTTGACGAGCCATTTGAGGGTACTTATGTTTTAAAGCTCGACAGAGTTTTCTGCCACGAAATCACAACGCCAATCGCTATCAATGACCTTGTTTCTCGCAAGATGGACAGGGTATTTGACCCAACGAAGATTAAAGCTGTTATTGACCACGTTTCGCCTGCAAAGGATTCAAAGTGCGCAATGCAGGAAAAAATCCTTCGTGATTGGGCAAAGCGAAACAATATCAAGGATTTTTTTGATATTGGTGCAAATGGTGTATGCCACGCTATTTTCCCAGAAAAAGGCTATGTCAGACCTGGTTTCACGGTCATTATGGGCGATAGCCACACTTGCACACATGGTGCATTCGGTGCTTTTGCGGCAGGAGTGGGAACAACAGACCTTGAGGGCGGTATCTTGAAGGGTGTTTGTTCTTTCCGCGAGCCAAAAACAATAAAGTTTGTGCTTAACGGCAAGCTCAAAGAGGGCGTATATGCAAAAGATGTCATTCTTTTCCTTATCAGTCAGATTGGTGTAAACGGAGCGACAAACTGCGTTACAGAGTTTACGGGTTCTGTCGTAGATAATTTTACGATGGAAGAAAGAATGACGGTTTGTAATATGGCTGTTGAAGCTGGTGCAACGTCGGGCATCTGTTTTCCTGATATGACAACCGTAGAATATCTTTGGGAGTTCATCAAAGATGAGTACGAGTCAAAAGAGGCTGCATTAAAGGATTACAGCAAGTGGATTGACGATGACGACGCTGAATATGAAAAAGTCTATGAGTTTGATTTATCAGACCTCGAACCTCTTTGCACAATCAACTACAAGCCTGATAATGTAAAGAAGATTAGCGAGATGGCGGGAACGGCTGTAAATCAAGTATATATCGGAAGTTGCACGAATGGACGCATTTCTGACCTTAGAGTTGCGGCAAGCGTTTTGAAGGGGCATCATCTTGCAGACGGTGTTCGCGGAATTGTAGCTCCTGCCACTCCAAAGGTGTACAAGCAGGCTTTAGACGAAGGGCTTATTTCCATCTTTATGGACGCGGGCTTCTGCGTTACAAACCCGACTTGCGGAGCTTGTTTGGGTATGTCTAACGGCGTTTTGGCAGAGGGCGAAGTGTGCGCTTCTACAACAAACAGAAACTTTAACGGACGAATGGGCAAAGGCGGAATGGTTCATTTAATGAGCCCCGCCACTGCAGCAGCTACGGCTATTGCAGGAACTATAACTAACTCACCGCTGTATAGGGGATAACGATGAAACAATTTGGTGGTTCAGTTCTTTTCTTGGATCGTTCCGACATCAACACGGACGAGATTATTCCAGCAAAGTATCTTACAGAGAACACAAAGGAGGCGTTAAAGCCTTATTTGCTCGAGGATTTGAAGCTTGACGGCTTTAATCCAAAGACTGACATTTCTGGCAAGAAAGTTATCATCACCAGAGAAAACTTTGGTTGCGGCTCTTCGCGTGAACACGCGCCGTGGGCATTGGAAGTAAACGGTATTTATGTCGTGGTGGCGCAGAATTTTGCACGCATCTTCAGACAGAATATGTATAACTGCGGAATGCTTGCGATTGAGATGAACAAAAAGAACATTGATGATATGTTCAAGAAGTTTGCAGATAAAGATACGGAGTGCAAAATTGTTATCAACGATGACGGCACTGCAAAAGTAAAGCTCATTGCAGGTTCTATGTCCGTAAGCTATCCGTTCAAGCTTGAGGGATTTGACAAGGCACTTGTCGAAAACGAAGGCTGGATTGGCTATGCTGACAAAAAATACTAATCGCTTTTAGTATTCGATTCTTTTAATGCTTTTAATACGACCGCTCTTCTGCGTTCTTACGGAGGGGCGGTCGTTTTTTTGAGTGAAATTTTTGCAAATGTTGCACGGCAAGCAACATTCTTTCACCTCCTTTGCTGTATAATGGGGAACAAGAGGTACAAAGTGATTAGATTTACACACGCTAAAACGACAAAACTCTGTGTTGATGCAACCGTGATGTATGTATACGACGCAGGTGCTACGGAAAAATCTCTTTTTGCAAATGTAGACCGAAATCAAGATTTGAAAATCGTGATTCAAGATATTTATCCGCTTCAATCGTCTTGTTTTAATAATCAAGACGATGATTAGATCGGAAGAGCGTCGTGTAGGGAAAGAGTGTAGATCTCGGTG
>CALDID010000262.1 GCA_937901865.1 uncultured Treponema sp. | reverse complement strand
TGGCGATGTTCCATATATTACTAGAAGCGATGTTTCAAATGGCTTGAATCTTTTTGTTTCAGAGAATCAGAAAGTAGGCTTTGAAAAAGATTCGGGAAATTGTATTACAATCGGTTTGGATACACAGACTGTATTTTATCAGCCTCACGAATTTTATACAGGTCAGAATATTCAAGTTCTGAACTATGAAAATTGCAAAAAGGAAAATGCTCTTTTTGTTACTAAGTTAATTCAATTGCAAATGGGGAAATTTAACTGGGGTGGTAATGGTGCAACTTTAGGTAGACTTTCTAGAACAAAAGCTCTTCTCCCCGTAACATCAACTGGTCAAATCGATTACGATTTTATGGAAGAATACATAAAAGAGGTTGAAGAGCATAAACTTGAGGAATATCTGGACTTCGCTGCAGAAAGACTAAATGAGTGCAAGGAAAATGCAAGGACGGTGGAACAGCTGGAAGAGAAAGAGTGGAAGCCGTTTGAGATTTCCGAAATTTTTACATTCCAAAAAGGCAATCAAAACAATATGAATATTTTAGGAGATGGAAATATTCCTCTGATTTCTGCAAAGAAAATCAACAATGGATTAAAAGCCTTTGTTTCAAAAAACTCGAAGAAACATTTTGAAGGGAACTGTATAACCTTAAATAATGATGGAGATGGAGGTGCTGGACTTGCCTATTATCAACCTGCTTTTATGGCTGTAGATTCTCATGTTACTGTTTTATATTCTAAACTTGGATTGGCAAAATTTTCTCTTTTATTTTTGAGCAGGATTATTTCACAACAAGCCGATAGATTTGGACACGCACATTCTATAACACAGGACAGGTTAAAGGCATACAAACTTATTCTCCCAGTCGATTCAGCGGGTAATCCAGATTATTCGTATATGGAAAGCTACATCAAAAATCTGATGGCACAGAAATATACAGAGTATTTGGAGTTTAGAAGTAAGTAATATTTTTTATAACATTGTAATATTGCTATTGTATTATACAGAGTGACGCTACAGTACTGTAGCAAAATACGCTTTTTACTTGCCGTTGTATTATATGCATAGTAGTGATATAATCGCCGTATGATAACCACGGCGAAATTTGCAGACGACATAGATGCGGCGGAACTTAGAGCTAGATATGACACACAGTGCAAGCTGTTGCTGTCCGAGAAGCCGATACTGGCGCGGATAATGAAAGGCTGCATTGAAGAATACAAAGATTGCACGATTGAACAAATCGAAAGCTACATCGAGGGGAAGCCCGATATTAGCACATTCGCATTGCACCCCAACGGCAAGACGATACGCGGAACAAATACAGAAGACGCAACGCTGAACGAAGGAACAATTTATTACGATATTCGATTTACAGCCCTCGCGCCCTCGACGAACGAGCAAATTGAGCTTATAATAAACATAGAAGCACAGAACAAGTATAATCCCGGTTATCCACTGGTAAAACGCGGCGTGTATTATGCTTCAAGGCTAATTTCTTCGCAGTTCGGCACGGAAATTGACAAGCAGGATTACGACGGGCTGAAAAAGGTCTATACGATTTGGATTTGTATGAATCCGCCCGAAAGCGTCAAAAACACGATAATCGGCTTCAATCTGGGAATGAAGATTATCGAGGGAGAAGAGAAACGCAATAGCATTGAATCTGCGTTCAAGAAGAGTGATTATGATTTGATTTCGGTCATATTCGTGAATTTGGACAAACGTAGTTCTGGTGCAAGTAATTTGCTTGAAATGTTGAGTTTGCTTTTCTTGGGCGAAATGAAAGCAATTGAGAAATGCAAGGCACTAGAAGCAAAGTTCGGCATAGCGATGTATCAAGAAATTAGCGAGGAGGTGAGCAATATGTGTGATTTGAGTGCAGGTGTGTGGGAGCGTGGCATTGAGCAGGGAATAGAAAGAGGCATTGCTCAAGGCGTAGAGCGTGGAATTACGCTTGGAACTGATAAGGTGTTTTCTTTGTTGTCGAACCTTTATTCGCATGGTAGAAGTGCGGATATTGAGAGGGCTGTGAAAGACAGAGATTATCTAAACAAATTGCTGTCGGATTATCCGCTTAACTCATAAACAACTATTTTGAAAAAATACGCCGCAACGCAAATGCGACGTATTTTTTTTTCGTTGCATTTACGTTGTGTTTATACTACAATAATAGACGATATGAGAGGGAATAAGACACTTGAATTCAAAGAAACCGTATCGAACAGTTTTCTGAAAAGACAGGTTTTAGCAAAGATAAAGTGATTCGATTGTCTGCTTCGTTGATTGAAAAAAAATATATTCAAGTGCTTGGTAAAGGACGCGGAACAAAATATGGTTTGAGATTATTGTAGATAGGTTGATTCCATACAGTACTGTACATGGTGTCGAAACAGTACTGTATGGGGTGTCGCTACTGTATTGTATCAAGAAATCAGCGAGGAGGTGAGCAATATGTGCGATTTGAGTGCAAGTGTGTGCGGCAAATTAAACGGTACGGAGGTAATGACGGAGCGATAAAACCAATGTATTTGTAACAATTCAGACAAAACCCTCTATTGCGACCTGTCTTTTATGAGGCAGGTCTTTTTTTGGCTTTCAATGAGCATTGCAGAAAAAGATTGCCGTATCAAGTACGGCAATGACACAGCCAAAGGCTGTTTTACAAAAAAATGCAAGGCGGAAACGAGTTCGTATGACCCATTTTTTTCTTTTTTTTGCCCGCCAAGTCTTTGGAAACGAAAATCGACAGATATTTTTGCTCTCCAAGCGTTTGAAATCAGAAAATAGACGGATATTTTTGCTCTCCAAGTCTTTGGAATCAGAAAATAGACGGATATTTTTGCTTTCCAACTCTTTGGAGAGAGAAAAGAGACAGAAATGGTGCTTTCCAACTCTTTGGGCGCAGAACATTGCAATCTTTTTTTGCCCGCCAAGTCTTTGGACTCCAAAAATGCGCGGCGCACATTTATTTTTGGTGGCGTTTGCCCGTGAGTTCGGCGACTTCGATTGCAACGACGGCGGTCTTTGCAAGAGCCATTGCGTTGTATGCGATAAACCGAACGCCTGCGCTCAAATGATAGCCGTTGTGCAGCATAATCGTGTCCATCGCCGCGGCTTTTTCCTGTGCGTCAGAAATGATTTTCGCTTTTCCAAAACCGATGACGCTTTCATAAAACGTCGTCCAACTGCACGCCTCTGCGCCGCCAGAAACCTCCGCGAAACGCTCCGCACAAAAACTCACGGCGGAATTTTGCTTTATCGCGTCGATTTTCTTGCCCTCGCCCGCTCCGTGAAAATACACGAACAGCCGTTTTTCGCCCGCGATTTCTTTCACCGCGTAACCAAAATTAACCTGCACGGCGTAAGGCTTTCCCTCGCTTATCAATGCCAAATGCAACACGCGGCAATTTTCCAAAATCGAGATAATCTCATCAAAATCCGTTACTTCTCTGTCTTTTCTGCGCATTTTTCTCCCTCTCTGCTATATCTGCGACAACAATGAGGCAACAGCAGCGGCGTCTACGTTCTTTACGGCTTTCGCGACCGCAGAAAAGAGCGCGCGATATTCCTCGCTCGGCTCATATTCGCTCAATTCAGCAATAATCGCGTCCGCTGTGTCAAAATCCGCAACCGAAACAACTTCTTTGAGCGCGCGGAGTGCGTCAATCAACTTCTCGTCGGCAATCGGCAATTTTTTCGGAGCGACTTTCTCAACGTGCGCGGCAAAATCCGCGTCAATCGCATTAGGCTTGGCAAGCGGAAAAAGTCGCGCCGCATATTCGCGGTATTGCGAGAGCATTTTCTCCGTATCGCAAATAATCGCCTCCACATTTTCCGCCGCATTTGCGAGCCGAAGTGCGTTCCCTGCCGCCTCCAATGCGCGCGCTTTCTCGCTCAAACCCGTTGCGCCGATAAGACGCGCCGAGCTTTTGAGCGCGTGAACTTTTATCGTGAATGTGTCCCAATCGTGCGCGTTCAACGCCGTTTCAATCTCCGCCGCATTGTCGTCAATCGAGTCGGTAAACACGCAGAGTGTGCTTTTGAACGTGTCGAGCGTGCCGCAATTCTTGAGGGCTTCGGCAATGTTGAGCTTGAACACCTCGCCCAAAAGCGCATCGCTCGCCGAATTTCCGTGCTTTCGCCTCTCCTTGCCGTCCCATGTGCCGATTTCCGCATATCCCGCATCTCCTTTGTGCAACACGAGCTTTTCGGGCAGATTTCGCGACAGCAATTCTTCAAGCGCAACGCTTTCCACAGGCTTCGACAAATAGCCAGCAAATCCCTCTCGCAAATACATTTCGCGCGCCCCCGAAACAGCGTTCGCCGTGAGCGCAATACACGCCGTCGCATTGTTCGCCGAAGTCGCGTCCGCTCGAAGCGCGTGCAGGAACTCGATTCCGTCCATTTTGGGCATAAGATGGTCAGCAAAAATGAGATGATACGGCTTATCGTGTGCCATCGTGAGCGCGTCCGCCGCACTGCCCGCCGTGTCAATCTGAATCCGCGTCGCTTTGAGAAGCGCAGTTATCACGGTGAGATTCATCGGCGTGTCGTCAATCACAAGAATGTGCGCGGCGGGAGCTTGGAAACTCTCGGTATATCGCCCCGCAGCAGATGCGCATTTTTCCTTTGTCGCCCGCCAGTCGCCGATTGCCTCCCAGCTTCGCACGTCCTGCGCCACCGTAAAGCCGAATGTGCTTCCCTCGCCGTACACGCTTTTGACTTCAAGGCGGCTTTCCATTGCGGAAAGCAAACTTTGCACAATGCTCATTCCAAGCCCCGTGCCCTCAATGCCGCGGTTGCGCTTTTCCTCGATTCGCTGAAACGGCATATAGAGCTTTTCGAGGTCTTCCGCCTTGATTCCGATGCCCGTATCCGTAACGCGAACCGTGAGCGCAATGCGGTTTTCGGCGGTCTTTTCGGCAGAAATATCGAGCGTAACGCTGCCCGTCCGCGTGTATTTTACGGCGTTCGTGAGAATATTGAGAATGCACTGCTTGAGCCGTGTGTCGTCGCCCGTGAGCAAATGCGGCGTGTTCTCGTCCACATGCACGATGAGCGCAAGCCCCTTTTTTTCGGCGCGCGCAGAAATCATATTCACAAGGTCGGCAACGAGCGCGCTCAAATCGTAATCGGCAGGAATAATCTCCATTTTGCCCGCTTCGATTTTGGAGAAATCAAGAATATCATTGATAATCGCCAAGAGCATTCGCGAACTCGACTGAATATCGCGCGCATAGCCTTGAATCACGTCGTCGTCAGCCTCGCGCAAAATCATCTCGTCCAAGCCTAAAACCGCGTTAATCGGCGTACGGATTTCGTGGCTCATCGACGATAAGAAATCGCTTTTCGCCTTGCTCGCTTCCGCCGCAATTTTCAGCTCGCTTTCGAGTTTTGCTTGTTTTTCCCACATATCGAGATAGCCTTCCATATCGCGCGTCATCTTTCGCAAACTCTTATACAACTGTTCGATTTCGTCGCCCGTGTGAATATCGAGGTCGGGGAATGATACCGTTTTTTCGCCCTCAAAATATTTCCCCGCAATCACCGACATCGCGTTAATCGGCGTTACAACGTACTTGAGAACATAGCGATTAAACAGATACGCCACGGGAACTGCGATACACACCAACATCATTCCCAACTGCAAATTCTGTCGCCACAGCATAAGAACACAGTGAATATGAATCGTCCACCCCTGCGAAATCGCCATTTGCACATCACTGAAAATGATAGCCGCAATCGTAATGCAGAACGCCTCGCCGAGTGAAATCGCGGTAATTTTTGCGCCGAGAATATATTTCTGGCGTGTGCAGGTGCAATATTGTGCAGTGTACAGCCAGCCAGAGCCTAGCTTGAGCTTGAGATTATCGCTTGCAAAACGGAAATAGAGCGCAATGAGAACGGTTGAAATGCTACATTCGGGGAGTGCGTCAATGAAATGGATAAAAAACGAAAGCTCTCGAAATCTGTTTTCCTCAAGCACTGTGTCTTTCATTACCGTGAACGTGAGAAACCAAAAGAACGCAAGCAAAAGCGAAAGCAGGACAGCACACAGCGGCAGATATTTTTTCTTTGTGCAGAACGCGCCTTGATACGCAAGCCTCGCAGAAAGCGGAACGAGCGACAAATACGTTACGAGCGCGTACAGCCCAATAAAATCGCCGTGCAGCTTGCACATTTCAGACACAAACAACTCGGCAAACGCAATCAGTCCGCAGCCCATTCCGCCAATCGCCGACGCAAGAATGATGAAAATATCGCTGTACGCAAAGCGGAAATCCCCGACCAAAATCACCGACGCAGAAGTCGTGCGGCAAAGCATCACCCCAAGAGCGCACACCGTCGCCAAAACAAAACACGGCAGACGCTCGCGCCACCCAGTTCGCATAAAAGAATCTTCTATCATTGTTTCCATAGTTCCCCCTGCCGCACGCTTAATTTCAAGTGCATTCCGTTATTCTCTATTATATCACGAGATTTGCACACTTTCACAAGGGAATTCGCTACCAATTATCTTCTATATCAGCAAGTGCAATATGCGTTTCCTGCTTTTGTTGCGGGGCGGCGCGAGAAATCAGCTCTGCGGAAACAGTTTTTTCTGCCGTCTTTTTCACCGTGAGCATCTCCACGATTTTGTCGTAATTCTCTTTTTCTTTGCCGTCAAGTTTCCTATCGGCA
>CALDID010000261.1 GCA_937901865.1 uncultured Treponema sp. | reverse complement strand
CTACACGACGCTCTTCCGATCTCTACAAAAGAAGAAATACGCACATGGTCAATGATATTTACTGTACAGGAGACTCGCCCATCAGTTCTAAGAATTATACCAGTATCCTTTGTGGCAGATGCAACTTCCCCAGGCGTTAAGATTCCACGTTCTTCGAGTATATGGCTGCTTAAAGAATCCAGCTTGTCGGCCTGTATAGCCTGAAAATGCTCCCCGTCTTCAAGATGATTGAAGGCATCAAAAACCAGGGATTGTATCCGCTCACCATCGCCCCCCTTTAATTTTGAGGGAAAGGGAAAATTTGCCAAGTTTCTAGAAAGCTTTACCTTTGTAGCAAGCACTACATCATTTTCATAGCCGGAACAGGCATACCAGGTATCATGTTCACTCACTACCAGAATCCTCCCCGTCAGCAACAGCGCTATTTTCTAAAGCCTTTAAGTAGTCACGGTACATAGCGGCCTTTTCATAGTCCTCATGGGCCACAGCATCTTCCATTTTGTTTTGTAAAGCAACCCTGTCATTTAAAACAGAGTGAACTGTAGAAAGGCGTTCTGGCATGGAACCTGTGTAAAAAGAAGAAATTCCCTTGTCATTGAGTATTTTTCTTATATCAGCCTTAAAAATTGCATAACATTCAGGGCAACCTACAATTTTGCTTTTGCGGATTGAAGCTATGCTTGTTCCGCAAACGGGACACATCCTGGAATTATCAGCAATAATTTTTTTAGAAACATTTGCAATCTCTTTAAAAAGCTCCCCAATAGAGGATTCTATACTCTTGGGATTAGGGCTTATTCCCCTTTCCATAGCACATTCCATGCAGATATTAATCTTACGTTTCTGACCATTGCTGTCAACCTGCTCTAAAAAAATAACGGCATCTCTTTCATTGCAAAAATCACATCGTCTGGGTGTGTCGAAAAAGCTCCCTCTGGTGTCAAAATCAAATCGTTAACTTTTCTAGGATTTCCTCTGTCCGATGTTGGACGCTCTTCGTCCTCGGTTTTCCCGAAAAGAAACTCTTTCGCACCCTCAAAGACATTGCCGAAAAATCCTTTGACCTTTTCAAAACCGTCTTTCAATGTGTTGATAACACCAAAGAAGTTTTCTTTGATTTTGTTGAACATTCCCAAAAATGCGTCTTCAATAAACGTAATCGCTTCAAGAGGACTGTCTTTGAGTTTTTCCCACAAGTCGCCAAAGAAATCAGTGATACCGTTCCAAACGCCTTTTATCTTCTCCAAAACCGCAGAAAATGCGTCTGCAATGCCGTTGATAATGCTTTTAGTATTCTCTACGATTCCGCTCCACAGATTTGCAAAGAATGAGCCTATAGCATTAAAAGCAGATTTTATTCCCTCAACAATTGTTTCAAAGAAAGCTACAATACCGTTCCAAACAGCCTTTATTGCATTGACTTCAACTTCAAAGAGCTTTTTGTAAAATCCCACAATCGCATTAAACGCTGTCTTTATTCCCTCAACAATCCTCTTGAAGAACTCAACAACACCGCTCCAAGCCGATTTCACACTTGAAACAATGCCAGTCCATAACTTTGAGAAAAATCCCTTTATCCCGCTCCAAGCCGATTTTATTCCACCGATTACTTTTGTAACAGCCTTTTTGAGTGTATCAAATGCCTTGTGCGTTATTGCTATTTCAGTTGCAAGCAATCCCTTATAAAACCCAACTAACCCATTGAAAACGCCTTTTATCCACGAAACAACTTTTGCAACAATCTTTTTTATGCCGCCAAATGCGCTTAGTGCAACCGAAACAACCCCGCTCCACAACTTCGCGAAAAAGCCAACAACACCGCTCCAAGCGGATTTTATTCCCTCAACAGCCTTTTTCGCACCATTTATAAATCCAGCCTTTACCGCCTCCCAATTCTTTGCAATCAAAACAAGACCGCCGATGATGAGCGCAGGAAGCGGAAAGATTATCGCTAAAACCGCCGCAACCGCTATCGCAACAGCCTTTGCAAGCGTAATGAAAAATCCTTTTATCGCATTGCAGACTTTCTCAAACACAGGCTTTACACTTTCCCAGTTCTTTTTCAGCAAGGCAATCGCGCCGATTACACCCACAATGCCGATAGCGATTAAGCCGATTGGGTTCATCGCCATAACCGCATTCAAAGCCGCTTGCACTGCCGTCCAAATTTTAATCGCACCAATAACGCCCAAGATAATGCTTGTGATTTTGATTAACGTGCTTGCGATTGGCTCAAGACGTGGCAAAATCACCGCCAAGCCGTTCGCAAAGACAGACACAACACCACCGATAATGTTACCAAGAACGGAGAAAATCGGCGTTATGCCTTCGATGATTGTCGCAAATGTGCCTGTCGCTTTTTCCGCGCCGTCCAAGCCGTCATAAATAACATTGAAAACAGCGTCAAAAAGCGGCTTCAATGCAGAAAGTGCAGGAGAAACAACACTATAAATCGGCTGTATCATCGCTGTTATTGCCCGCGCGGCATTCTGAAAAATCGGAGTTACTTTTGCAATAATCGTGCTGACAGCGTTCCCGAAATACTCAAACGCAGGTGTGAGTGAATTGATAATCGGCAAAAGTTCTCTCATTACGTTTGCGCCAAAGCCGAAAACTTCTGCAAAAAGCGGCTTCAATGGAGAGAGCACAGGAGAAACAAAAGACTGAATCGGCTTGAAACAAAGCAAAATCGCCTTTGTCAGCTCCAAGAAAAACGGAATACTGCTTTGAATTATCGAACCCAAAAAAGAAAAGGTGTCTTTGATAATTGCTTTTATCGGAGTGAACGCACCGCCAAACTCTTCCATTTCAATCATCAAGACATCAAAAAAGATTTTGACGTTTGCAATGCCGCGCAAAAATGTTTCAAACACTTTCTTCCCGACTTCAACAATACTGCCCTGCATTGTGCGCCCAAGGTCAAGAAAATGCTGCATTAAGTCTTTTACTTTATCGAGTACAGCACTGCCTATGCTTTCTTGAATAGCCGCCGTCAGCGATTGAAACTGTTTCACAAGACCGGGTAGTGTTGCGCTCTGCTTTTTAAGCATACCCTCGTATTTTCCGCCCTCGCTTGTGATATGGGTCAACGCCTGTGCACACATTTCATAAGACACGCCCGCCTTTTCGATTTCGGCTCGGCTTTTTCCAGTCATTGCGGCAACTTCACCCACAACATCAAAGCCCTGTCCGACAAACTGCTTTAAGTCAGTGCCGTCAGCCTTTCCTTTGGCAAAAACCTGCCCCATATTGAGCGAAAGGCTTTGGAATGCTTCTCCATTTCCTTGTGCGATGTCGCCTAATCGTGTGAGGACTTCGCTAGCTTCTTCGGCTTGCATACCGAATGTAACCATTCCTTGAAGCCCACCGATTGCCGCCGCCGTGCCGTAAAAATCCGACACGGGAGAATAATCCAAATCGTGAATAATCTGATTTGCTTTCTCTTGGTCGCCAATCATCGTTCCAAGCGTTACACGATACTGCTCAACCTCGCCAGTTGTTTCGAGAATGCTTTTTCCAAGTGCAGTAATTCCTGCCGCCGCAACTGCTCCGCCGATAAGACGAACGACTTTTCCCACATTGCTGACGGCATTAGAAAGCTCTGCTGATTTTTGCTTTGCGACTTCAACTTTGCGATTGTATTCTTTTAGCGTGCCGTCGTCGATTTTGAAACCAAGCCAAGTTACGAGTTCTCGAATTGTCATTTAGTATTTTCCTCCCTGTTTGGTTTCTTCCTCAATCAGTCCGTCAACGGCGGCTTCGATGTCCTCTTCCATATCGAGAACAGCATTCGCGTGTAGCAGGTCTTCATACGTCCACTTTTGCCGAAGCTCATCAAGCGGAACGCTCTTTTTCTGCCACACACGCCAAATCAAAAACTCTTCCTCAATCTCTGGAGAGAGAGTTCCGATGTTTCCAATTTTTTCTAGGCGGGATTTTCTTCGCCTTTTGCTTTGCCGAAGGTATTTATTCGACTTGTCAGGCTTCCAATATTCCCCGCCACTTTCGCGAAAAAATCAGGATAATTCGCCTCCAAAACAAGAAGCATTACAGGATAAATCGAAAAGAGCCTTCCCTCGAAAATCTTGTTGAAACTCGCTTCAAAATCGTTGCCGAACATTGCAACAATCGGCTTTCCGTTTTCGTCCGCTCCTTTCGCTGTAATGTAGAAAAACATTCTTTCGACAAGATGAATGAAATTCTCTTCATCAAGGCTTGCTGTCAATTTTTCCACCACACCCGAAAGCGATTCGCCTGAAATATCGTTGTTTTCCGCACTTTTGAACAAACCGATTGCTTCTGCCAGTGCAGGTCCAAGCGTTTTCACGAGATACGATTTCAATCTCAATGCTTCAATCGCAGGAAACGGTGCAACAGTGAAGGTGATTCCGTCGATAGTCTTTTCTTTTGTTTTTGCCATTTTTCCCTATCTCCTTACACGCCAATCGTACCGTTTGCTACAGCAACAGCCGCCTGTCCTGTATGGAATGTCCATTGTTGTTCACCTGCTTCTTTTCCTCGACTCCACGACGGACGTTCTACCCAAGCCTGAGGAAAGAAATGTTCAGAGCCACTTGAAATTTCCGTAATCGACAACGGCAACATTCCAAGCCCTGTCAATTCGTCCGAAAGTTGAGCCGCCGCAAGAGAGTTGTTCGACAAGCTCGTCTGCAAAAGCGTTACGGTTACGTCATAACAACGATTGTTGCTCTTAGAACGCACAACTTCGCCGTCCGCACCCACTTTTCGCGAAAAGCCTTCTTCGCTCGGAGTACATTCCACGAACGAATCTTCTGCAAAGCCTGTAATCGGCACACCGCCGAATGTAATCACGACCATTTTAGGGTCGTACGTTGGCATTAAAAATTGACTAGGCATATTTCATTCCTCCTGTTTTACAATGTTACAACGCCGTTAATCGCTGTTTTGTGAATTGCACCAGAAAGAGGAGCGTTAAACTTCACATCAGGCAGTTTTCTCTCCGCTTTTGCCGCCGCGTCCACTTCCGCAGCCGTCGGACACTCAATCGTATATTCACCAGCCTTGAGGATTGAATATGTTACGCCCTGCTCCAATCCAGCTTTTAACTGACTCTTTATGCTCTCAATGCCTGTATCATCAAAAGCAACTTTGTCCTGATTTGCAAGCGTTGTCAAAACAAGCTGCTGTATCTTTGCCTTGAGCCAATCACAACCGTGAATCACGTCGATATACTCTCCGCTTCCTGTTGTTCCCCATCTAGTCAATGGTAAAGACGAAACAGAAGTATAGATATTTGCATTCTTTGACAACGCAACGTTTCTTTCTCCTGCCGAAAGCTCCACTGTAGGAGTTGATTCAAGAGCCTTGTGTGCCCACGTTGCACTTCCTGGGTGTTTTGTCAACATTTTGCCAAACAAGCCTGAAACAAAATATGGGTCGTTCGGAGAAAAGAAGCAGAAAACGCGGTCAATGTTGTTTGTCTTGAGCCAATCCGCAATATCGCCCTCTCCGTCAATGATTGTGCTATCGCTAGAAACAATGCCGCCGAGCTTTTCATTTGCCTGCACCCACTGCGCAAAATCCTGCAAATCTGTCAAAACTTCGCTGTGAATCTCGCACGCATAAAAGCCGTTGTTCTGGTCATTGAGCATTGCATTAAGAGCCGTCGTCCAATCTGTGTCAGCTGCAATCGCTTTGACAGAAGCTGTAACCGTCTGGTTGTGAGTATCTCCGCCAGTAACAGCCACATTCACACCGCTCACAGCCGTGCCAAAAATGCTGATTTCGTTTTCTCCCGAAACGCTTGCTTCCAACCGCCCCGCAAACTCTGCATTGATAAGCTCTGCCAACTTTTCCAAAACTGCCGCATTGCTTCCCTCTGTGTTGTAAGCAACACTATCAAGAGTTATTGCGTTTAATGTCAAAACAGCCTCAT
The DNA here is from genome assembly GCA_937901865.1 of uncultured Treponema sp. Taxonomy (GTDB): domain Bacteria; phylum Spirochaetota; class Spirochaetia; order Treponematales; family Treponemataceae; genus Treponema_D. Next base: position 655 of record CALDID010000261.1, on the reverse strand, counting down.
TTCCCGCAATGAAATCCGAGCTGAAAGTGAGCTTTGTATCTGCAAGCCCGCTCGGAGCTTTCCACCCCACATAAATCTGCTTGATATGTGGACTTTGCGAAAACTGCCTTTCTGCTGCCTTGTAAACCCAAGAATCTGTGTCAAATCCTGCTTCTGCCACTTCTGCCGCACTACCAAAAATGCGGACACGATGAGTTTTGTCAAACTTCGGCTTAATCCCGACTGGATTAAAACAGTCTGCAATCAAATGTTCCGAAAATGAAGCCATAGAAGCAACAGATGTCTGTCGTGAAATATTGACTTCAACAATCTCGTCAATCTCTGCCATTATTTTCCTCCCGTATATCTATTTCTGAATTGGCGGGCAAATCGCATTGAATTCCCACATTTTCAATCCAGCCAACTTTCTCAATCACAACACGAATGTAAGTAACTGCGATGTCAAAATATCCGTGCATTTCCGTTTCATTCGCAATGTCTTGAGCCGAAAGCGAAACATCGGTTATTTTGTTTACTACAATCCCCGATTTACGAAGCATTGCACGATATGTATCAGCACTTATGCTGTCTGCAATCTCGTCAAGCCGCTCTAAAGCCCGCTCTATATACTTCAAAATGAAATGCAACAGTGAAAAAAAATAAAAAACTTCATAGA
>CALDID010000260.1 GCA_937901865.1 uncultured Treponema sp. | reverse complement strand
CGCCGCCGATTTAATTGCTTCCTCGCTATCAAAATCGACATCAGCTTCCAGCGTAAACGAATTGACACGGTGCTTTAACCCTGAATAAACGACAAAATGGTCGCCGTCAGTATGATACATTTGCACACTTTTTGTTTTCTCATCAATGCTCACCGCTTCTTTTGCATTGAACGCGGCAAAATCCGTCATATCATCGCTCCTTTTGCTCTGAACCCTGCTTGCACAAGAGCTAAGCAACAACACCGACGCGCATAACGCGACACCTATATTCATTTTTCTCATAAAAGCTCCTAACATCTATGAATATAAGTGCAATTTGTGCATTTGTCAATCAATTTATTCTCTACTTTACATTTGCCCTAAAATAAAACAGGCATTGCACACAGAAAAATCTATGCCAATGCCTGCTACACAGCAATAAATAATAACTTAATTGCTTACCTTGATTTGCAAGCTCGCAGAATAAACCTCGCCCTCCGCTGTTACTTGAACACTCACATCGTACACACCAACAGAGAGAACATCTTTATTAACAGTCAGCTCACTTCCAGTTTCGCTCACCGTAAATCCGCTGACAGCCGCCCCTGCCGTAGCCTCATTAGAAATAGTTGTTCCGTCAACACTCCACGTTATTTGACTTGCCTCAACGCCCTCAGGCATAACCACAATAAACGGCTCCGCGCTCGATATATCTTTTATAGTTTCATTTTCTTCAAGCGTATTCCCGCCATAGCTCAAAGATATATCACTAGATGAACTGTTAGAGAACGTTATTGTAACGATTTTGTCGGCAGTATCGCTATAGGTAATTACTCCGCTTGCATTTATGCCCCATGTTCCGCTGCCCTCGCCTTTTATCGCAAACTTCGTGTAATTGTTTGCAAGCAGCGCATCATCGCTTCCGCTCACTACAACAGTGCCTTCTCCTGCCTGTGATGTAATCGTCGCCGCCGTTGTTGCAGTCAAATCATCGATAATAGTGATATATTTTCCTGTCGGCAAATAAACATCGTTATCACTCGTAACAACAGCATCGCCGCCCATCTTGAACGTGCCTCCGTTATACACGCCTGCGCCGTTTCTCGCTAACACAGTATCGCCAGACTTGCACGCATTAGCCGTAATCTTGCCGCCTGTCATCACAAGAGTGCCTTTGTTATATACGCCACCGCCTTGACAATCGCCACTTTGTGAAACATTGCCCGTGATAAGCGCGTCATCTTCAAGCGTTACCGTTGCGTCTGTTCCGATGCAGATTCCGCCGCCTTGCGTACCGTTTCCGTTCGTAATCTTTAGATTTCTGACATACACAGGAACAGTACTCTCCACATACAGCACACAGCCTTGACCACCGCCGTTTAAGCTATCGGTCGCATTTCCCGTTACGCCTGCAAACGTAACGCTCTTTGCTATGAGTTCATCAATAATCGATACATTTTCGCTTACTTCGCCGTCAATATAAATCGTCCACTCAAGTTCGCTCTGGTTCACTGCATTGATTTTCGCGAATGCCGATTCAACGCTATTCACCTTTGCGCCTGTAAGAATATTTGCCTCTGCGCTGCCGCTCGCACTCACCGTAACAGCATTTATAAAGCAGCCATACAGCGTTTTGTCGGCAGTGCTATTTGTATCAATTTGAGATACCTTCTCTGTAAACGTATTATCCGTATACCAGCCTGCAAAATAACAGCCCTCTTTCTCCATCTCGGCAAGGGGTAGCTCGCTATGCTTTCTTGAATAGCTTACAGGCAATTTCACCACTTCACTTTCACTTGAAATCCCGACTTTCTCAAGCTCTGCGTCGTCAGTTATTTTCTTGCCGTTTTCGTAGTACACATAAGTAATCTTGTACATCGGGTTCAGCGTCAATTCAATCGTTTCGCTCGTTGTAACGCCGTTCACAATACGCACATAGCTTTCGTATGTGTTCAGCGATACCCCGTCAGCTGTCAACATATCAAACTTAACGTAATATGTTCCGCTTGCAAGCCTTTCCGCTTCGCTTGCAATATTTAAAGAGTAAGTCGCTTTGCCGCCCGAAAGAGAAAGCGTCTTTGTATTCACATCAGCCGATAAATCTTTGCTCTTCAGCGTTGCCAAAATCGTTTTGACGCTTGCCGCCTGCGCAGTATCTTCTATATTCAATACAATGCTCAAGCCGCCGTACTCTTCTTCTGCACTCAACACAAAAGAAAGTTTTGTCGTCGTTCCTATCGAAATCGTCTCAGTCGTCGAGCCTGTAAACGTAGATTCTCCAATCTTTCCCGAAAGCGTAAAGCTCCAGCTGCCTGCTTCAATAGCGATTTTCTCATCTGAAAGAGAAGCATACGAGTCAACCTCCAGCAACGTCTTTGCATCTCCGCCATTAAGAGAGCCTGTCAGAGTAATCGCCTCTAAGTTTTCCGCTTTGATATTCGGTTTAATCGTTCGCGAGCTTTTCGCCTTTGCGCTTACCACAATATATGTATTGCCGTCAGCACTCTGCTTGCTCTCTTCCTCATCATCTCCGCCACTAAACAACCCACTGCAAGACACAAATAGCGAACTTATGAGCAAAAATACCACTGCTCTAAAAAACATCTTTGCCATAATAATTCCCCTTCTATTCTTTCGATATCGTTGTTGTCCATGAATAAACTTCTTCGCCTTTTTTCACGCACAGCACAACATCATACACACCTGCTTTCCAATCACTCATATCGAGTTCAAGCACATTTGTTACGCTCTGTTGCACAACGCCGTCAACTTTCCATTGATAGCTATCAAAGCCCGCCTCAGCCGTAATCGTTACCGTATTGCCGCTTATTTCCACTTCCGCCGAAACATCGCTATTATCATAGTCAATGCTCGCTTCTATGCTGTACACCTTTTTCAGCGCAAGGGAAAGCTCGTTTACGCCTGCGTCTATCGTGATTTCCTCGCTTTTTGCCGCGATAAAGCTCCGTTTTCTCGCTATCCGTCGCCTTGTATACCGACGCTGTTGCATACACTTTCTTGCCGATTTGCAAATTGTCAAACGTAACCTTTGCGCCGTCAGACACTGGCAGCGTCGCTTCTTCCTCGTAATCGCCTTTAAGCGCAATCTCTATTGTATTCTCCGCGTCTTTCGCCTCGCTTGATGTCGCAGACCGCGCATTCATCTTCCCAAAAGAAAACGTTATCGAGCCTGTTTCCTCATCGCTCTCGGCAAGCGAACACGCCCAAAGCGACGCAACCACCGCACCAAGCAAGAGCAATTTTACAACCTTTAGCATAGTACCCCCTTTCTCTATAATTATAGCACACCTCTTTAAAAAAACATACCGTATCACATTTTTTCACACTTCTTTTTCGCCCTCCTCTTCGCCCTCCTCTTCGCTCTCGGCTCTCACCTCCACCACATCGCTTATAATGCGCACAATGCTTTTCATCGGCTTGCCGCTAACCGACAAGTTCGTTTCGATGACAATCTTAAACAATCCAACACACTTCGGAAAAAGAAACTCCACGTTTTTCGGCTCGTTCCTAGAAATCCTTTTTATCTTTATCCATTGCTCACTGCTTTGCATTACGCCGTCAATCACAGGAGCGAGATACACGCCGCTGTTTTCCTCTCCGAGCTTCAGACCAGCTCCGCGAACCCCCGTATACATTCCCGCCGTAAGATACGCAGATTCATCGTTAGTCAAATCGATAATCGATTCAATGTATCTCGACGACGGCTTGATATTTATCTTTTGGACAATGAAATCCTGCACTTTCGCTTCTGCCATTTTTGACGGCGTAAATGCAAGCTGGATATGCTCGGCAAGTTCCGTCGGCTTCATATCACGCGAGATTTCGCCCCTCACCGTTATATACAGCACCCCCAAATCAAACATATTGATAGCAAATCCCCTTCCCAGATACTCCAACATCTCATCTTTGAGCAGTTCCGCCGCCAAGTCTAACATAACTTTAGAAATTCCGACGTGTCTATTCTCTGTAATCGACGCAATCAGGTTTCTGATTGTAACTGTGCGCCTGTCGATTTTGCCGTATTCCTTGCCCGTCAAATAGCTTTTGTGGAACGAAATCCCCACATGAGCCTTTGCGTCCTCAAACACACCGAGTTCATACTTTGCTCTAGGCATACTTACTCCTTGATTATAGCCCTTTCTCGCCCCCACGCTAAGCAAGGCTAGAGGCTGTTCTACACGATAGCGCGCCTCTTTTCTTGCTAATCTGGGGTACGTTTTCTTACTATAACAGGGTACACTATAACACTAATCAGGGATATGAAGCAAGCTAGATGATGATGTATGTTTGAGTTTGACGATGGGGAACGTTTAAGTTTGACGATAGGTACAAATCAAGCTTGCTTTGTACCTCTGTTCAAGTTTGATTGTGGACAGCGTTCAAGCTTGATTTCGGGTAGTTTTCATTCTTTAACTGCGTTTCGATGCAAGAAACCACTGCGACATTTTTTATATCTAATTATTATATACATTATAGCACATCTGCCATTCTTTCGCAATCTTTTTTGTAAAATTCTATCAAAAAGAATTGCTTGAAAGAACAGCAGTTCTATCGGCTTTGTTTTTACTCTCTTATTTCTCTTTCTCTTTTATAAGCTGCATAACCTCTTCAACCGACAAGCCGCACCCTTTCGCTACTTGTTCTGGCAGCAATCCCATATTCAAAAAGTTCTTCGCCGCATCGTATTTCCCCTGCAACAGCCCTTGTTGAAGTCCTTGCTGAATCCCCTGTTGAAGTCCCTGCTGAATGCCATGTGCAAGCCCTTTTGAAAAGCCTTCTTCAATAGACGCTTCCATACTAGAAAGATAATCGCGTTCGGCTATTTCTTCGCGATACTGCTTTATCCACAGCGACTGATTTGCGCTGATATTCGACAATGATTGTTGCGCCTGCATAAGCCCAGCCTCCTTTGTTGTCAGTTCTTTTATCAAGCTGTTCTTTTTGGGATTATCCGCATCCTTGAGGAATAACGCCCAATTTTCTAAGAGAGAATTAGTATCAAGACTTTTTTCAAGCCGCGCCACTTTGGGCAATTCGATAAACACAATATTCAGCGCATTAGAAAGCTCTCTCCCGTCTTTTGTGCGCATTGAATATCGGCTTACAGGCTTTTGTGTTTCTTGATTGACTTTGTCAATCTTCGTATAAACAAAGTCTAAAACGGTTATTTGATACACCGTCGGGGCTTTCTGCCAACGGTCTCCTTTCTTGAGATATGTCGTTTCAAGCCGTGCCACTTGATATTCTGCTCTTTTGCCGTAATCATATTTTTGATTGAACGCTTGCATTTCAATATCTGCCGCTTCCCCGTCGGCAAACAAACACAAAATATCATAACTCACACGCCGTTGACCGAGAAACTCTTCTGGTGCATCATTTGCAGCAAACTCAAAGCTCTCTATTTTTCGCTCTGTCGCAGCTTCAAGAAAACTCTTTAATGCGCCTCTTGATTCTGGGGTAGGCTGAGAAAAAAGAGCCTTGAATGTAGAATCTATGCGCGGATTTAACAGTGCTCCTGTATACATTCGCGCAACATATTCTTCTTCTGTCGGAAACCTTTCTGTTGAATATTCCATATCTTTATATTAACACGAGTTCGACATTATGTATATACACTGGAAACGGAGGCTATGTTAGTTATAGATTTTTTCTATAGTTCTGCATTGTAATTTTGTATATGTTAAAAATCACAAAAGACTTGACTAAACGGCTGATTATCGCTACATTTTCAACAATTCCAATAGGGAATTAAGGAGATTGATATGAAAAAACTTATTGCTGTTACTGCTTCTTTTATTCTTGCAGCCTCTCTTTTTGCACAGACAAAACTCGTCGTTGGTGCAACACCTAACCCACACGCAGAGCTTTTGAACTTGGTGAAAGATGACCTCAATGCACAGGGAATTGACCTTGTTGTGAAAGAGTTTCAGGATTATGTTATCCCGAATGAAGCCGTAGAATCTGGCGAAATCGACGCTAACTTCTTTCAGCACATTCCGTATCTTGAGAGCTTCAACAAAGAGCGCGGCTTTCACTTGGTAAACGCGGGCGGTATCCACGTTGAGCCGTTCGCTCTTTACAGCTCTACAAATGCCAAAAAGAAGATTTCTTCTGTAAAAGATTTGAAGAAAGGCGCAGTCATCGCTATTCCAAACGACCCGACAAATGAAGGGCGTGCATTGCTTTTGCTGCAGAGCGCAGGGCTTATCACGCTCAAAAAGGACGCAGGTTTAACTGCGACGGTGCAGGACATCGAAAAGAACGGCAATCCGTTAAAGCTCAAGTTCCGTGAAGTTGAAGCGGCGACGTTGCCTCACATCTTGAAAGATGTGAATGCGGCGGTTATCAACGGTAACTATGCAATCAGTGCTAAATTGAGCGCAACAAAAGACGGTATTCTTATCGAAGGCTCTTCTTCTCCGTATGTAAATGTTATTGCGGTGAAAGCAGGCAGAGAGAATGACGACGCTATCAAGGCTCTTGTTTCAGCTTTGAAGAGCGATAAAGTAAAAGATTGGATTAAAAAGACTTATCCAAACGGCGAAGTCGTCGCAGCCTTCTAAGCCATAGGCTCTCTTAGACAAAGCCACAGGCTCTTTCTCTAGCACAGCTTGTTTACAACCTAGAGGATGCTTAAATCCTTAGACAAAAAATCCCTTAATAGTTTTAATGTGCTATCAAGGGATTTTTTATTCTGTTTTAAAAGCCGCACTCGGTTGAAAAAACAGGCTGTGCCTGGTTATTTCTTGTGCTTTGTGTACTTGATATTCGGGGTCTTCAAGCCGACATTAAGCACTTTGTCCGCAATGTCTTCGCCCAAGTAGAAGCCCAAACAAGTCGGTTGATTGTAGCCGTTATTCTGCCACGCAACGCTATTGCGATAGACAGCATCGTGCATAAGCGTGTAGATTCTGTATTGCGTCGGCTCACTCGCCATATAAATGCGAAGCTCTGACGAATCCTCACTTGCAACAATCACTTCTTCTCGCCAATCGCCCAAGATGTCTGCGCAAAGAGTAGGAGTCGCCTTTGTGCCGTTACAGCTCACAGTGCCGTCGAATGTCTTTGTAACATCAGCAACTTTTGTTTCTTCATTGAACTTGTAAATACTCAATGCCTGACTGTCTTTGCCGTCAAGAAGCTCGTGCAGTAAATCGCCGTCCCAATAGAGCTTGAAGTTCACAGGAATAGAACCGCGCTTTTCTGCGATAACATTACCATACACGTCGTAAATGCCGCCGCCTGTAGCAACGCTCTTTCCTGCAGTAGCCCAGATAGCGTATCCTGCGCTTTTCGTGATGTTCGCCGCACAGCCTCGCCCTGCGTCCACTCCTGCAGAATACTCAACCTTTGTTTCACCAGTCGCCGCGTCGTGCAATTCCATGCTCGGAACAGCTGGCACTTCACGCGGACCAAAGATAAACAAGCCCTCAATGTCTGGATAGAATGCGCCAATGTGAATAGCATCTCCGTGAGAGCCTTCATCTCTTTGCATTTCGCCGTCCATTGCATACAAAATCGTGCCGTCGTCGTCAAGAGTCAAACACCCTGCGCCGATTTCGTCTTTGCCGTCGTTGTCCACATCTGCGATAACCCAGTTATGATTGCCAAGCCCCTGTCCGCGACCTACTTTATCTGTGTCGAAAGTCCACCTCTCCACAATCTTGTTTTTCACAAGGTCATACGCTGCGCACGTTGTTCGCTCATAGTAACCACGGCTTAAAATTGCACTCGGTTTCACTCCGTCAAGATAGCCCATACCTGCATTCCAGCGGTCGCTTCTGTTATACCAAGTATCGCCCCAGCTTGCCACATCGCCTAACGGGAACGCATAATCCATTGTGTCGATAGCCTTGCCTGTCGCGCCCTCAAAGAACGTAACATATTCGCCGCCGCCAGTGATATGCCCTACTCCGCCGCCTTCTTCATCGATTTTGACATATTTGCCATTGTCTTCCGCCTTGCCGATTACCGAGATGACTTTATTCTTATCGAATACGCCATTCGTCGCCCCGTACACCGTTGTACCGTCAGCAGTCTTCAAAAACACTTCGCTTTTGCCGTCGCCATTGAAATCGCCGACAACAATCTGATTATAGTGCGCGCCAGATGTGAGGTTTAAGCCCATATCGATACGCCACAAAAGAGTGCCGTCGAGTTTATATGCGTCGAAAAGCGTTGGAGCAGTAAGAGCTTGTTGAGATGAGTCGATTGCATTTGACGGATACCATTTCACGATGATTTCATAATTTCCGTCGCCGTCCAAATCGCCTACTGTCGCATCGTTCAGCTTATATGAAAATGTTTCGCCTTTCACATTTGCGCCGTCAGCTGGCTTTTGCACCTTGAGCGAAAAATAATCTTTGTCGAGAGCCACTGTATCATACGGCTTCCCGATTTTCTTAGCTTTCTTCTTTGCCACATTGAGCGTTTCTACAGAATACTTGTCGCCCGCCTTGCCGTCCTTGTCCAAGAAATTGCCCACAGTAACAGGCTCTGAAGTGATACGCTCTCCATTGCGATACACATTAAAAGCGATTTTCTCTGCATACTCATCGGCTCTGATTCGCCAGCTCACTAAAATGCCGCTTTCCGTTGTAATCGCTGTCGCGCCTCTATCAAGATACTCTGTATTGCGCGCTGTCTTTGGCTCTTCAAGGCGATTATACACATACTGCTTGACCGTGCAGCCGAGGTCATTCGCTACGTTCTCATCGGTTTTAATCGTGCCAGTAAACGCATACACACCGTCTTTATTCGGATTCCAAGTCGTGTCGCATTTCCATTCTGCAATGCTTGCCTCTACCGTGCTTCCGTCTGCAAGCTCTGCGCTCACCGTCTTTGCAAGCCCAATCGAAGCGATGTCCGCCGTGGTAGACTTAACGTATACTCTTTTATACGGCAAATCCACGATAGAAGTGATAGACTTGTCGCTAATCGGGTCAACTGCGACTTTTACATTATCAAGATACGTTGTCCAAGTGATATTGTTTCCGCTTGTGCGAATACCGTTAATCGAAAGCTGATTCAACTTGCCGCTAAAAGCAGTGAATGTGTCGGAAATCTCTTCTTTTTTGCCTGTAGACTTGTCGGTAATGCTGCCGTTGAATTTGTTATTCACCACATCAAAGACGAGCTGCACTTCATACCACGTTTTATCGTTGTCAAACGAAAGCTCTTTCGGTGCATTTTTGCCGACAAACCAAGCAAGTTTCGCTTTGTTCGTATGGTTCAGAGTGAAAAGAGTTTTCGCCGCGCTATCGGTCAATCGGATTTCGCCGCCGTTTTCATTCGCTTTGTCGCCCTTGTCATTGATTACGCCAGGATACCAATCGAAGCTCACCGCGATACTTTTGCCGCTCACCGCATCGAATTTCTTTGTCGCAACACGTCCGCCCTTTTGGTCAGTCATACCAAAAACGAGCTTTTCAGTGCTGTTTCCTGCAATATCCTCTGAATCAACGGCAAGCTGTGCGCCAGCGGTCTTAAAGCCCCATGGATTTTCCGCTTCAACACCGCTAAAATCACATTCCGTCTTTGTTACAAAGTTCTGTGCATACGTCGTAAAAGGCAAGACACACGCACCCAAAATGAAAGCCGCAGTAAACGCTCTTTTCATTCAAGCACCTCACATTAGTTTGATACTATTCATCGTAAGGCACAAAAACGCACCCTGCCCATCTCAAAACTTCACTTTAGCACAATTTCGGCAGAGTGCGTCTGTCTTTTCGTTCACGTTATCCGCTTTCTTTTTATCGTTTCTGCATTATTTGTCTTTATATCCGCCTGCGTACGTTATCACACATACAGAACCATATACTTGATGTTTCTTCGCATAGCCAACGCCCGTAGTATCAAAATCTTTGTTCATTATGTTTTTGCGGTGTCCACGGCTTGCCACGCCATCATCAATGAAGCAAACAAAATATCTGCTGAAAAACGTGTACATCTTACCATCGGTAATGTGTACAGCTTACCATCGGTAAGATGTATTAAATACCATCGGTAAGATGTACACCTTACAGGCGGTAAGATGTGAGCATTTTTATTTGTGAAAAATACGTCTTGCCATAACTGTTTTTTTTTTACAATACCGTATGTTTTCACAAAAAGATAACGCGTTTAACGCAATACGGCTTTTATTATGTTTTATGGTTGTTTTTATGCACGCATTTGGTCATTTTGGCATAACAAACAAGTTTTTGCTCGATGGGCATGTAGCAGTGTGTGGCTTTTTTATCATTTCGGGCTTTTGGATTACAAAAAGCTACTTATCGTCGCCAAATCTCAAAGTTTTCTTTTTCAAGAGAGCTAGAAAGATTTTCCCGATGTATTATCTATCGGTTATCGGTTTCTCTGTGTTGTGCGTCCTGTTCTCCGCTTTGAGTGCAAAAGAATATTTTTCTTCTATAGAGTATTGGAAATATGTATTTTGGAATTGCCTTTTCTTAAACTTCGTTCACCCGTCTTTGCCTGCAACATTTAACGGAGATGCAGTGAATGGCGCACTATGGACAATAAAAGTAGAAATCGGCTTTTATGTGATTCTGCCGCTTTTACTGTGGATTTATCAAAAACTCAAAAGCAGCACAAAGCAAAACATCTTTTTTCTAACCTTGTATATTTTGTCCGTCGCATATAATTTGCTTCTAAAAACGTATGCTTCAAAATGGCATTTACCCTCTCAATTAGCGCATCAACTGCCAGGCTTTATTTCTTTTTTCATCTCTGGTATGTGGATTTATTTGCATTACGACACTTTTCACAAAGTAAAGAACTATCTTATCATTCCGTCGCTCATCGTGTATTTTGCGCACTACGCAACACATACAGAAATCTTATTTCCTGCCGCGCTTGCAATAATCATCGTATGGAGTGCCGTGCAATTCAAATGCCTTTGCAACGTCGGCAAAGAGATAGATTTTTCGTGGGGAATATATTTGTTTCATTTTCCGATAATGCAGATTTTGTTTTATTCAGCTAAAGGCGAGTTGAATCCGTATGTATACGCTCTTTGCGTGTTAGCACTCTCCTTTATGCTCACCTACTCTATTGAAAAAATATCTCGTCTAAAGCGAACTACGAGCAGATAACTGAGCCTTGACGGAGGATTTTTATTTCTCCGTCGCTTGCAATAGAAACTAATGTTGACGGTAATGCGCCTGTTTTGTCTCCGTCGCGCACTATCAAATCTACTTCGCTTGAAAACTCTTGTTCAATATCCGCGATATGCTCTAAGACAGGACTTCCGCTTCTGTTTACACTGGTTGAATAAATAGGTGCACCACATTCGGCAATTATCTTTCTAATCCATTCATCGCCAGGGATACGAAATGCCACTGTTTCAGCATATTTTGCAAGCGGATTATCTTTCTTTATATGCACAATAACAGTTAATGCACCAGGCCACGCAGATAGGATTTTTTGAGGAATAGTATCATCTGTATATTGATTTAACTCTGACACATCAGAAAGCAAGCAAATCAAAGGTTTTGTTTCGCTTCTTCCTTTTATCGCACGAATGGTATCATCTGTACAATACGATTTATTGCCCTTTAAATCCACTATACCCGAAAATCCATATACCGTATCTGTAGGCAATATAACAATTTTTCCTTCCTTTAGAAGAGAAGAACAAAGAGAAATTGATTCTTTATCACACTTTTCGCATATCATAAATAGGCACTCCAGCACTAGCAGGCGTATAAACACCAGAACTTTCTTTCTTTGCCCGTGTGTGTGTTGCTTTTGCAGTAGCAGGGAAATGCGCAAAATCTTTTAGCACAAGAATGAGAAGCACTAGCACAAAGACCAAAACGCCAAAAAGTTTGCAGACCCATTCAGGTAAATAGAAAATATCTTGCCGCACCATAACACTGCCAGTGTTATAAACAGGCTGCCCATCTCCTTTTAGACCGTTGATTTTTACGAGTTTTTCGCCATCTTGAACAAGGTCAAGTTTCTTTGCCTCTGCCATAATTGCAACAGAATCGCGATAAAGTATCTCATTTTCAAGAGTAAGCTCATCATTTATAGCTTGAACTTCGGCAGTATGCTTTGTGATAAGCACTTTTTGCGCCTCAAGCTGACGAGTAGCAAATATTCCGTCTTTGCCACCAAGAAGAGAAACAATAACATATACGAGAGTTCCGGCAAAAGCTGCCATTAAAAATCTCATTTTTTCCATAATACTATTATTCTCGGTCAAAAATATCGTTTTCTGTATTAAAAGATTGTACTCTTAAAAGTTTGTGCTATAATAAAGGTATGAGGCTACGACGAAAATTGTGTTGTTTTATTTCATTTTCGTCGATATAATAATAGCTAATCAATTGGAATAAGAGGGAAATAAATGATGGATTCCACAGATACAACACCTACAGACAATTTGGACGAATACGGCGTATGGGTAAAAAAAGCACCAGCTTCACAGGAAAGTACTGGAGAAGGCTCTGGGGAAGATAATACAGAAGAGGTTTCTCTCGATGATTTCCTGGGAGATGAAATAATTGATGATGCTGATAAACTTTCTGAAGCAAAGGCAAGTGATACTTCATCTGATTTAAGCACAGAAGAAGAAGTTTCCCTTGATGAGTTCCTTGATTCAGACGACAAAGAAGACACTACTCCTACAGATGAGGCGGGTTTTGAAGACGAAGAGCCTATGGATATTGACCTAGACTTTAGCGACGAAAACGCTGAAGATAATTCTGTTTCAGACGATTCACAATCTTCTATTATAGCAGATACAAATATAGCTTCAGAGTTTGAGTCTGTGTCAGAGGGAAAAACGGTAGACCTTGACAACTTCGATGATATTTTCTCAAGTCTTAATGATGAAAATACAGCTTCTGCACCAGATGTTTCATCTAGCGATAACATAGCAGATATGGCAGATGGAGAAGTCGATATTAGCGTATTCGACAGCAATGCAGACAGTGCGCCTAGTGCAGAGCAATCGGGAGAAACTGAATCTGTCGATTTGGCTGATTTTGGATTCTCTAACGATGATACAGAGTCTATTGGCTCAAAAGAGGCTGAGGCGACAATAACACCTGCTTCTAAAGAAATCAATATGACGGTTGTTGCAGATGACGACATAGAACAGCCATCTAAAATAGAAGAAAATGAAGTGCCTGATATTCCTGACACTTTTGAAGAAGAAACAGCTATTTTCTCTGATGATTCTGAAAACACTGCACCTTCTCAAAGCTCAGAAGAAAAGCCTGCTGCACAAGATAATGCTTTATTGAGCCAAATTGCCGCTGAATTACAAGCGTTACGCTCTGAAATCTCATCATTAAAGAATGATGTTGAAGAGCTGAAAAAAGCTCCGCCGAAAGCAGCAGAAAGCTCTATTGAAGAGCCAGCTATTGAAGAAGAGGCTATCGATATTCCTGTGGCAGATTCTTCTGACGGCGGCTTCTTTGGTGGCGACGATGACGATGATACGATTGCGCTTTCTGGCGATGAGCTTGATGATATTCTCGACACAGCTAATTTCACTGACGATGCAGACGCAATGGCAACTGCAGAAACAGTAGACAATGATATACTTGTAGAGTCTTCTGATTCTGAAGATTTGATGAGTAATCCTGCTGCACAGGGCGAAGATGATAGCGAAAACGACTATGATTCTCTCTTTGTTGATGCTGATGATAGCGTACCACCTTCAGACAATATTCCAACTTCTGATATTTCAGAGGAAGACGCTTTCGCTATTCTTGGTGATGAGGCAGGAGAGCCTGCAAAAGCTGAAGAGCCTACAGAAACCGCTAATAGCGATAACAATGGAAAATCTACAGAAAGTATTTCTGGTGATTTACGCGAAGAGATTAAATCTGTTCTTTCTTATATGGACCAGCTTCTTGAGAGCTTGCCAGAAGACAAGATTACAGAGTTTGCACAGTCAGAGCAGTTTGAAACCTACAAAAAACTCTTTAAGGAGTTGGGGCTTGCTTAATGAATGAAGAAAACAAGAGAGCAAGTTTATTTTTCTTGAGTATTGAGAGAAAAGATGAAATGAATACAGATGATACATGGTTTTCAACTGTATTCACTCATTTGAAAGCTCTCTTTACAGCTCCAAATGTCTGTGTTGTAGACAATCAAAAAGAAATACATATTGCACTTTTTGCTTCATTGCCAATAGACGAAAGAATGTTAAAGATGTTGATTTTAAATTCTCTTTCGTCTGTTGGAATTGACTGCTCAAATCTTGAAATAGTAGTTGTGAGTGCAGGTGTTAGCAGTTCTGAAAAAGATATAGATAGCTTTTTATTGAAATAACTAAAACAGAAAACATGATAGAATTTTCGACAGCAAGAAACGGCAGTAAAACGTGCTCTGTTAACGGTAAGTATCTTCATTCGCTTTACAATCCAGAAAAAGAAGCAGAAAGATTTGTTTCAAACCTACAATGTGATTATAATCCGCAATATATAGTCATAACAGAGCCCGCCCTTTCATATATTGTGCCTTACTTAAAAAAACGATTTCCGTCGTCAAAAATATGTGCAATCCGCTATTGTGATGTGTTTAGTGAAACAGATTCTAAATGGGATTTTGTTTTTAAGTGTGAAAAAAATTTAGCCAATACTCTTTTTGATACTCTCGGTGAAGAAGGCATTGCGAAGACTTTATTTATTTCTTGGCAAGCATCGGAAAATTTATTCGACGATAGAAATGCTTTAGCTTGGCAGATGATACGGTCTGTTGTATTAAAAAGTCGTGATGTTATAGCAACAAGAAACTTTTTTGCTAAGAGGTGGACAAAAAATACTTTTCGTTTCTTTTCTGCGGCACAAAACCTATATACAATTCTTAAAGGCAAAAGCGATATTATCGTAGCAGCTTCAGGACCGTCACTAGAACCAAGTATAGAAAAACTAAAAAAGTACAGAAACAATTATTTTTTGCTTGCAGTATCCTCTGCAATAAAGCCATTGCTTTATAATGGGATTATTCCCGATTTATGTATTTCAACTGACGGCGGAGAATGGGCAAAAAGACATTTATCTCCCCTACTCTCCTCTTATGCACATATTCCTATTGCTTTGAGTGCAGAAGCTGCCGTACCATATTACATACTAGAAAACAGCCCGATAATTCCGCTTGTATATGGCGATTCTATAGAAGCCATTTTGATGAATAAGTGTTCGATAAATGCAGTAAAAGCCTTTAGAAACGGAACAGTGAGCGGAACTGCGGTAGAACTTGCAATGGCGATTACAACGGGAAATATTCTCTGTGTAGGCTTGGATTTAGCAGAAGCAAAAGGCTTTCAGCACACACGACCAAATGAGTTAGACTCATTGAATGCTCTTTCAGAAAATCGCTTATATACAGTTGCAACAAGATTAGCTTTAGCAGGTAGGCAAAACGGCTCGCTAAAAATATACAGAGATTGGTTCTCAAGCCGAAATGATTTTTTCTCCGCTCGCATAAAACGATTTGCAACAAAAAATCTTTCTCCACTTGGCAAAATAAAAGATGTCGCTATCGATGATAATATTTTTATTGCTATGAATGGGAAAGATAAACCGAGTATAAAAAAAATCGCAACAATCAGTACAGAAAACAGAAAGAGAATAATAAAAAACGAACTTGAAAAGATAAATAACATAACTTCGATAGATAATACTATACACAGCGAGATTGCTTTATGGTTGAAAAATATGTTGCCGTCACAATACTTGCATTATGAAAAATATCTGGGAACTCCAAAAGAAAGCGAAGCATTAAAAGAGCTTTTAGACAAGAAAAGACAATATGATTTATAAGAGCGAAAAAGAAATAGCAAAAAATGGCAGCTTAGTGCCTGTTTTTACTACTGGCAGGCTTATGCATTCAAAATACAATCCTCAAAATGAAGCTGTACAATTTGCAAAAGCGATAGATAAGGCTGATTTATTTATAATTCTTGGATTGGGAGGAGGATATCATATTGAAGCAATTCAAAATGCTCACCCCAATGCAAAAATTATCGTTGCTGAAAACTCTTTTAGTGATATAAATACACTGCTTGAGATTCCTTTGGTAAAAAATCTTTCTCAATCAATCATCTTTTGTACAAAAGAAAACATTGCTCAAACAATTCTTTCTGTATACAATCCGCTTCTTTTTGAGCGATTTAGCGTTATTTCACAACGGGCATGGGCACAAAATTATCCAGAGTTAGATACAACTTTTAGAGCTATAATCAACGCTACGCTAAAAAATGTAAGCGCAGATTATTCTGTACAAGCGCACTTCGGTCGGCATTGGCACAGAAATATAATCGAAAATATAAAGTTTCTTAGCACTCACTCAAACGCTCCCCTGCCCCTTTCTAACGGCAAAACAGCCGCAATAATTGCCGCAG
Source organism: uncultured Treponema sp. (assembly GCA_937901865.1). GTDB lineage: Bacteria > Spirochaetota > Spirochaetia > Treponematales > Treponemataceae > Treponema_D. Next base: position 3,913 of record CALDID010000260.1, on the reverse strand, counting down.
GACCAAGCCTAGACAAAAGCGCAAAGAAAATAAACGCTAACAGAGAAAATTATTTTGTCATCGCGACAGATACCGCTTTTTCTGCATTACATCGAAGAGGTATATATTGCGATGTGGTTATTTCAATAGACGCACAAAACATTTCGTACAAACATTTTATGTGTATTGATGCAAAAGAGAACAAAAGAACGCTCTTTGTGTTCGATTTATCCTCTCCGCCCTCCTCTATCCGAAAAATTGCACAATTAGGGTTTCCCATTCATTTTACTATAAACCGACACCCTTTATCACAGCTTGCTTCACAATTTTTCCCGTTTATGACAGTAGAAAGCGGGGCTGGAACGGTAACAATAGCAGCGGCTGATTTTGCTCGGCAAATTGGATTTACGCAAATAGAGCTTTTTGGAGCAGATTTTGCTTATTCGCTAGGAAAGCCATACACCAAAGGTACATATCTTGATTCTATATATAGAGAAAGCGAAAAGAGAATAGACAATACAGAAACGAAATATACTGCGCTTATGTACAGGACTGAGTTAATGGCGAAAGCTGACGGCGTTTTTACAACACCGATACTTGAAAGCTATAAATCTACTATGGAATTTTTCTTCTCGCAAAATAATTTTTATAAGGTCAATGAAAATACTTATAAAGCAAAAGATAGCATCATTTCTAAAGAACCTTGTGAAAAATTCTATGCAAAAAAATTCCCCTATCAAGAGTTTATACACTATCTATTATCGCAAACTAAAAAAAGTATTGAGACAAATGGCAATTCAGATAAAAATATCTTCAATAATAACTGTGTCATAGCCCATTTACCCGCAATGGCAGCAATAAAATCAAAACAATGCGAAAACAATGCAATTTTTACGCTTCTAAAACTTGCATACTCCGCAACAGTACGGTATACTACTTAAATTATGGAACAAAAGAAAAGCATAAGCATTTTTTCTGCGGTAGCATTGTTTTTATATATTTCTGCGATTATCTTCTTCTGTATTTCGTTACTTTCCGAGTACAAAACAGCAGAACAACTCGTAGAAAATAGATTCAAAAAACTTGCTAAAAGTACTCAAGAAACGTATAAAACAGAAACAAAAAACACTGCAACGTTTACAAATGCAATGTTACAGATTATCAATTCAACAAGCGATATTGCTTCTGTTTTTGTGATGGAAGGAAGTGATACTCTCTTTGAATGGCCACAGGGCTCTACAGGAGAGAATACTTCACCTTTAATTAAGTCATACAGCACGGAAATCGCTCAAGACATAAACGGAAGCGTCATTATAATGGCATCTCTGTATGTCTTAAAGCCAGAGTCAATTTATAAAACAGCAAAAATCTCGTTTATTGTTGTTTTAGCAGCAACGCTTTGCACAGTCGTTTTCTTTGTTTATATAAACATAACAGGTTCTATGCCGTCAGAAAAACCGTTTATCGATTTGCCTAAATTGCATATAGCAAAGAAAGGCAAAAAGCATTTTACCGACGAAAAGAAAGATATAAGCGATGAAGTAAAAGATGAGAAAGAGAAACTTGAAGAGTTTAACGAAAACAGTGTAACTTTCTCTCGTATCACACTTTCTCACGAGCAGCAGCAATCTGCTTCTCAGCCGCAGAAGATTGATACTCCTACATCACAACCAATTTCTCCACAGCCGCAAAATACTTCACAGCCTTCCATTGCACAACAAGAAGAATATCGGGCCGACAAAACGACTTATTCAACAATTACAACTGCTTTTGATTCGCAAGAAATAGAAGAGCCTTATACACTTACATCAGAAACGTATTCAGGCTTAACAACGCAGGACGAGCCTTTTACGCTTACTCAAGAAACAATGTCGCAACCTATGCAAGCGACGTATGGTTCTCAACCTTCTACATCTACAGAAGAACCAGATTCATTACATACACTTTCTATGATACAAGAATCGATGAATAACGCACCTGAAACGCATACAACGCAATTTCAAAGCTCTCGTTATTCTCCTTTTACGGGTTTTTGTTGGGAAAGTTTTATTGATGATGCAACAAATGCAGAGCTAGAACACGCTATGGCAGAAAACAAAGACGTATCTCTTTTGTTTATGCAAGTAATCGGGCTAGACAGAATGGATTACACGTCGGAAGATGTGCGTTCTATCCTTTACAATGCGATTGGAAACAGAGATTTGCTCTTTGAATACAAAAGTGATGGCTATGCAATTCTTTTGCCACAAACGGACATCAATGGCGCAATAAAAATTGCAGAGCTTATCGAGCCGAAAATTACAGAACTCTTAAAAGCACAGGGCAAGAATGCACAGCTTATGATAGGTATTTCAGCTCGTACACAACGCAATGTGAACGCAGAAGTATTGCATGAAGAAGCCGAAAAAGCCCTTGAACATGCAGAGCCATCATTGCCAATTATTGCATTCCGTGTTGACCCCGAAAAATACAAAGAGTTCTTAGAGCAAACACAGGTATAAAAAGCCTATTTGCAATATAAGTACGAAAATCGTCAGTAAAATAGCATTATTTGCGTCACGAATTTAGTACAATAATCATCACGTCTACTGTACTATTTCGGGAGCAAAATAGTGCTATTTTCGTTTTGTGAGAAAAATCTAAAGACAAAAAGAGTTATTCTGCTATAGCGGCTTTGTATGCCTGTGCGATTTCTAAAAAGTGTTCCAACTGTTTTGCATTGAGTTCATCGAGCATTACTTTGATTTTATTTTTTTGCCAATCTGCTTTTATACTTTGCTTTTCCGAAACAAAATCTCCTAAAATCCCCGTTACCAAATATTCTGTCGTCGTGTTCAAAATCTGCGCCATTTTAACAGCCACGTCCGCCGCAGGAATCGACCCGCGATAGAGGTACATATTCAGCGTACTCACGCTAATTCCCACGCGCTCGGCAAAATCTTTGTACGAAATCCCTTGATAATTGAGTTCATCGACCAATCTTTCTTTAAATGTCTTTTCCGTGTCCATTCTGTGCGATATTGTACCGTCTGTATGTAATTGAAACTTGACAAAATGTGTAATTGAGTGTATAAATTATGTAATTACACATTTTATATATGCGTTTATGCGTGATGTATGTGTAATTGCATAATTTTTTGCAGGAGAAATCGTATGAAAAAGATTATTGCAGGTTTGTTGCTTGTGTGCTGTTTGCTTTCGCCCACGGTCGCCAAAAGCAAGGTGAAGCGCGGCGGGGACGCGAATATGACACCGTATCTCAACGAGTCTGATTCGCGCGTAGTGTGCCAAGACATCGTTGACCAAGTGGTGAAATCGCCTCGCATTGCGCAATTTTCGGGCAAAAACGGACGCGACCCCGTGGTTACCATTGGCAAAATCAAAGACGAAACAGGCGAATTTTTCGACACGCAGATTATCGCGAACAGTCTGAAAACGGCGATTTTGAAAAGCGGCATTTTGGAGTTTATGGCGAACAAAGACATTCGCGATTCAATGCGCGACGAGGCACGCGAGCAAGCGGATTATGCAAATCAAGACCAAGCGGTCGCAATCGGCGATGAGGACGCGGCGGATTATATGCTCACGGGCTCGGTCAAATTGATGGTGCAGCGCACAAAAAAGCAGCAGGAACGCACTTACATTATCAACATTGAACTCACCGATTTGCACACGCACCGCACGGTCGATATGTTTGAACCGTCGGAAGAGGTCAAGGATTATCTCAAGAAAATCGGCGATGTAAAAAGCCGATAACCGCTCGGGCGGAAATATAGATTCAGGAGGAACTGAATGAAACGATTTGGTAAGGCTGTTGCAGTTGCGGCGGCGGTGTTGGTATTCTTTGCGGGCTGTGCGTCAAACAGCGGTATGGATTCGGGCGCTGATTCTGGCAAAAAGAGCGAGAAGAAGGCGAAAAAGTCAAAAGACGGCA
>CALDID010000259.1 GCA_937901865.1 uncultured Treponema sp. | reverse complement strand
AAAAGAAATCGTAACTAGATGGAATTCCTGTTTGAGGGAAATTTTTCCAGAAGTTCGTAAGGGTTCTTTTACTTATCAAAAGGCGTTAGACGGATGGGTTTGGACAACGTTTAATTCTTATCAGTGGGATTTAAATTATTCAAATCCAGAAGTCTTTCTTGCTATGGTAAGGGAAATGCTTTTTATTGCCAATATGGGTATAGATGTTCTTCGTCTTGACGCCCTTGCTTTTGTATGGAAAGAAGACGGCACGACCTGCGAAAGTTTGCCAAAAACTCATACACTCATAAAAGCATTTGAATGTGTTGCAAAAATAGCGGCTCCATCTTTGCTGTTCAAAAGCGAGGCTATAGTTCATCCAGATCAAGTTGTTCAGTATATTGGAAAAGATGAATGTGCACTTTCTTACAATCCGCTTCAGATGGCTCTTTTCTGGAACACCGTGGCGACGCGCGACACCGATTTGCTCACGCTGTCGCTCAAAAAAAGATGGTATATCCCGAATAAATGCGCGTGGATTAACTATATCCGCTGCCACGACGACATCGGCTGGACGTTCAGCGACGAGGACGCTGGCTCTCTCGGCATTAACGGCTACAATCACCGCCAATTTCTCAACCGCTTCTTTACGGGACGTTTCAACGGCAGTTTTGCCTCTGGCGAGCCGTTCCAGCTCAATCCGACGACGGGCGACTGTCGCATTTGCGGCACGATGGCAAGTCTTTCGGGCTTGGAGCAGGCGGAGAAGACGGGAAGCGATAATTTGCGCAAAATGGCGGTCGCGCGAATGAAGATGATGTACGCGGCACAACTCGCGCTCCCGGGCGTGCCGCTGTTGTATGCAGGCGATGAGAGGGCTGTTTTGAACGATTACAGCTATCGCAAAGACAAGGCGAAGAAGGACGATTCCCGCTGGGTGCACCGCATTAAGACGGACTGGGAAAAGCCGTTTGAATACGCTTCCCAGCGCGAAGTCTACGAGTTTGTGAAAAAGGCGATTGCAATCCGAAAGGGCGAGAAAATGCTCGGCGGCAACGACATCTATTTCTACGATGTGCAGGATTCAGGCGTTTTTGCCTACCGACGCGGCACAATCCACGTTATCGCAAACTTCACCGACCGCACGGCGCATTTTAGAAACGATGCGTGGGCGGAATACAGCACGGATATGCTTTCGGGCAAAAAGGTGCGCAATTACGACGTTATGACGTTAGAGCCGTACGAAGTGCTGTGGCTCAAAGAAGATATTTAGCAAAATAGACCTGTTCGGAAACTAAAAACTTTTGCTGTAGCAAGGGGCTTAAGCCCCTTGTCAAAACTATATTATCGAACAGGTCTAATGAATAGCAAGGGACTTAAATCCCTTGTTAATACTATATCGGTACAGTACGCTGTACGGCACCTGTACCCTATGCTGTACGGCACCTGTACCCTATGCTGTACGACACTTGTACCCTATGCTGTACGATTTTTTTAGGAGGAATCTATGACAGAGGCGTTCGCCACAGATAAATTCGGCGGCAAAGAAACAGAGCGGAACGAAACTCTTTTTACGGTGGGCAATGGAAATATCGGGCTTCGCGGCGACACGGAAGAAAAGGCGCTGTCATCGCACAAAGGCACATATATCAACGGCTTTTACGATACCGAGCCGATTCAATACGGCGAGGTTGCGTTTGGCTACGCAAAGAACCACGAAACGATTTTGAATTTGCCCGACGTAAAGCGCATTGAAATGAGCGTGGACGGCGAGCGATTCGGCTTGGACGGCGACATCAGTGCGTTTTCGCTCACGCTGGACACTTCTCGCGGCGTGATGAAGAGAATAACGGCGTGGAAGGGGAAAAACGGCTCTGCGGTGCGCTTAGAAAGCGAGCGTCTGGCTTCGTTCGTCAATCCGTCGTGCGTGGCGATTCGCTACACGGTGGAGAACACGGGAAGGGACGCGGCGAGCATTGCTCTTGCTAGTGCGATTGACACGACGAGCGGCAATATCCTTGCAGAAGACGACCCGCGAGTCGGCGCAAAGTTCAAGCACACGCCGCTTATTATCGACGATGTTTTGATTGACGACACAAACGAGGACGGCACTGGCTCTCTTGCGTTCAATGCGCATACCGAAAACTCACATCTCTTGCTTTCGGGCTATGTTGTGAACACGCTAGAAGTGGACGGCACGAAAACAGCGTTCGGCGGTGAATCTTCGGCTTTTCCCGATGTTGAGGAAATCCCTGCGGTGTATCAGGACTTCACGCTTGAAGCAGGAAAGAGCTTCACGCTGACGAAATACGTTTCATTAGAGCATTGCAGGGCGAATGAAATAAGTGCTAAAGATTTACAGCAAAAGGCACTGTGTTCCTGTACAGCATTTGCAGATGAAGGTTTTGAAAACGCACTCTGTGCGCAGAAAAAATATCTCGACGAGTTCTGGAGTGTCGCGGACATTCACATTGAGGAAGAGAACACGGCGGAGAATCAAAGCTCGGTGGAAGAGGCATTGCGCTTTAATCTGTTCCATCTTTTGCAGAGCGCGGGCAGAAACGGAAAAACGTCGATTGCGGCGAAAGGGCTGACGAGCGAGGGCTACGAGGGGCATTATTTCTGGGATACCGAAAGCTATGTGTGTCCTGTGTTCACTTACACTGCGCCAGACATCGCGAAAAAGCTCTTGGAATACCGCGCGAGTATCTTGCCGAATGCACGCGAGCGGGCGAAAGTGATGGCACTGAAAGGCGCGCTTTATCCGTGGCGCACGATTAGCGGAGAGGAAACGAGCGCGTATTTCCCCGCAGGCACGGCGCAATATCACATCAACGCGGATATTATCTTTGCGCTCAACCGCTATCTCAACACAGCCGAGGGCTTTGACACGAAGGCAGTTCAGGAAATGTGTGCCGAGAGCGCGCGAATGTATGCTTCTCTGGGGCATTTCAACGAGCGCACGGGCAAATTTTGCATTGACGATGTAACAGGACCTGACGAATACACGGCAATCGTCAACAATAATGCGTTCACCAATCTTATGGTAAGGGAAACGCTGGAGATTGCAGCAAAGCGTTCGGGGACAGCCGCGAGTGAGGCGGAGAAAGATGAATGGAAGCACATCGCCGAGAATATGTATATCCCGTTTGACAAAGACGCGGGCGTTTATCCGCAGGACGATAGTTTTATGAACAAAGCCGAGTGGGATTTTGAGCACACACCGCGCGAAAACTATCCGCTTCTTTTGCATTATCACCCGCTTGTCATCTATCGGCACCGTGTCTTGAAGCAGCCCGATTTGGTCTTAGCGCAGTTCTTGCTTTCGCGCCGCTTCTCCCTTGCCGAGAAAATCCGCAACTATGCGTTCTATGAGCGATACACCACGGGCGATTCGTCGCTGTCGCACTGCATTATGAGCATAATGGCGGCGAAAACGGGCGACGGCGAAAAAGCTCTTGATTATTTTAACAAGACCGTTAGAATGGATATAGACGACGTGAACGGCAACAGCCGCGACGGAATTCATACGGCGTGTATGGCAGGAAGCTGGATGAGCGTGGTCTACGGCTTTGCAGGCTTTGAGGATTACGGCGGAGAATACAGCTTTGACCCGAAGCTCCCGCGCGGCTGGAAGGATTTGGAGTTCAATCTGTCTCTCAAGGGCTGTGTGCTCGGCGTGAAGATTACGGCGGACAACGCGGCGTATACGCTCAAGTCGGGCAGTGCGCTGGAGTTCTATCACCGAAATGAAAAGGTATCGCTCAAGGCGGGCGAGGCAAAATCGTTTAGCTTGAAAAAGCAGCTGAAAGCTGTGCTGTTCGACCTCGACGGCGTTTTGACGAACACTGCGCCGCTTCACTACAAGGCGTGGAAAGAGATGGCTGACCGCGAGGGCTTGAGATTCGACCTTGAGATGAACAAGAAGCTCTTGGGCATTTCGCGCGAGGAATCGCTTGAGGTTATCCTGAAGGAAAACGGTGTGGAATGGAGCGACGAGAAGAAAAAGGCGACGTGCACCGAAAAGAACGAACGCTACAAGGAATTGCTTGAAACGCTGTCGGAGGCGGATATTCTTTCGGGCATAAAGGAGTTTATCGCCGAGTTGAAGGCGCACGGCGTAAAGGTGTCGCTGGCATCTTCGAGCAAGAACGCGCCTACTATCCTTGAAAAGCTCGGTCTTGCCGAGAGTTTCGACGCAATGGCGGACGCGGCGAGCATTCAAAAAGCCAAGCCTGAGCCAGATTTGTTCTTGCAGGCGGCGGAGAATGCAGGTGTGTGGTATGCGGATTGCGTGGCGGTGGAAGACGCACAGAGCGGAATCGACGCGATTAAAAAAGGCGGCATTACGGCGGTTGGAATCGGCAAGGCGGCGGAGCTTACAGGCGCGGATTTGGTGTTAGGCTCTACGGCGGAACTAAAATACGAAAAGATAAAGTCATTGTTGGAGGCATAAAAATGGCTGAAAAGAAAGATGTGGTTGCGTTGGGTGAGATTTTGATTGATTTCACATTTGCAGGAAAGAACGCTGACGGAAAGAATTTGTTTGAGGAAAATCCCGGCGGTGCGCCTGCGAACTGCGTGAGCGCGGTGGCGAAGCTCGGCGGAAAGAGCGCGTTCATCGGAATGACGGGGCGCGACAGCTTCGGCGAGGACGTGCGCGCGGTGTTGCAGAATATCGGCGTGGACACGAGCGCAATGCGTTACACCGACAAGCAGCACACGACATTGGCGTTCGTGAGCCTTGACGCAAACGGCGAGCGTCATTTCAGCTTCTGCCGCAATCCCGGCGCAGATACGCAGATTTCTCCTGACGACCTTGATTATGATATGCTCAAAAATACGCGCATTTTCCATTGCGGTTCTCTTTCATTGACCGACAGTCCTGCAAAAGAGGCGACTCTTGCGGCGATTGAGGCGGCAAAAAAGGCGGGCGCGTTCATTTCGTACGACCCGAATTATCGCGCTGCTTTGTGGAAGGGCAGAGCGGACGCGATTGACTTGATGAAGAGCCTGTTTGTGTACGCGGATTTGGTGAAGGTGAGCGATGAGGAACTCGCGCTTCTTTTCGGCGATGTGAGCGCAGAGGACGGCGCAAAGGAGATTATGGAGAGAGGTGTTTCGCTCGTGCTGGTAACGCTGGGAAGCAAGGGCGTGTATTATCGCGCAAAGAACAAGGCGGGCGAGGTCTTTTCTGGCACAATCGGCGTTCCGTCGGTGAAGGTCGCGGACACCACGGGCGCAGGCGACAGCTTCACGGGCGGGCTTTTGTATCGCTTGACCCGTCGCGAAAATCCGCTTGATTTCGACAAAAGCGCAATCGAGGCAGACTTGACTTTTGCAAACTCGGTCGCGTCAATCTGCGTAACTCGTCGCGGCGCAATTCCTGCCCTCCCGACTCTTTCTGAAGTGGAAGAGTTCATCAAGGCGCACAATGCGTAAATAAAATCAAGATAGCACTTTAAGCCTATGCTCGTCGGGTATAGGCTTTTTTTTATTTGCGATAGTGAGTATAATAAGCAGTATGAAACGATTTATGAAACGGGCATCGGAGAAGATTTCAAAGCTCTCTGATGAGCAGATAGAGCGCATTTTAGACGCACTCAACGACGAAAACGACAAGTTTGCTTCGATTTTGGAATCCATTTCCACAGGTATCATTATCCTCGACAAAGAATGGAGCGTGCTTTTGACCAACAAGGCGGCAGAACGCTACGTTCCGTTCACCAGTGCAAAAGACAAAAAGAGCGTGTGGGAACTCATCGCTGACGAAAGCATTGCGGCATTCCTCAAAAAGTGCCACGACGACGACAAGGCGAATGCGAGCGAGGAATTTTCGTTGCAGCTCTTCGGAAGCTCGGCGGTGCGCTTCGTAACCGTGTCGCTTATGCCGCTCGTGCAGAAAAAGGGCGAGAAAACGCTCGTTACAGGCTCAATCGTCAAAATCGACGACAACACCGAAAAGCGAAAGCAGGATATTTTGCTGCACCGTATGGAAAGCCTCGCCAGCCTCACGAACCTCGCCGCAAACGTCGCGCACGAAATCAAAAACCCCTTAGGCGCGATTTCGATTCACATTCAGCTCTTGCAAAAAGCCCTCAAGCGCGCACGGAGCAGCGACGGAAAACTCCCTGAACCCAAGTTTATGGAAGAGCGGCTCGACGTGGTGAACGAGGAAATCGAGAACCTCAATAAAGTCATTATGGATTTCCTTTTTGCCGTGCGCCCCGTCAAGGCAGAGCTTGTCCTTGCCGAGCCAGACGCGCTTGTGAGCCATTTCGCCACGTTCTTCATCGACGAGCTTAAAAGCCGCGGAATTCATTTTGAAACGAAGCTGACCGCGGGCGCGACACGGCTTTTAATCGACGAAAAACTGTTTCGGCAAGTCGTTGCGAACATCGAACAGAACGCGATTGCGGCGATTATCGAAAAGTTCGGCGACGGCAAGGGCGGAGAAATGCGCATTGAAAGCGAAGTGAAAGACGGCGTGTATGAAATCCGCTTTTGCGACAACGGGGAGGGAATGAGCGAGGAGACCGCGAGCCATATTTTCGAGCCATATTTCACGACGAAAGCGAACGGCACGGGTTTGGGAATGACGATGGTGTATAAAATCGTGCGCGAGTTCGCAGGCGACATCACGGTGAAAAGCGAAAAGGGCAGCGGCACGCAGTTCACGATTCGATTGAATGTGCCGCAAGCCGACAAGCCGCTTTTGACGTGTACCAAAGGCGATACGCTTGCCATCGAAAGCTCTCTTAGCTCTCTCCGCCCGTTTATCGATGCCTCTGGCACTCTCGCAGGCGAACAACTGCGTTGAGCGTAAAACTGCGTTGAAAGGTCGAGAACAACTTTTTCGGCTCGCCAAAGCACTTTGAAAGCTTAAAAAAAAATTTTTCGGGTCGCCAAAGTACTTTGGAGGCTCAAGAAATTGTTTTTTGGTTCTCCAAAGTTCGTTGGAAGCTCGAAAAAAAGTTTTTTGAACAAATCCTGTGCGGGAAAAGGTCAAAAAATTGTTTTTTGAATAAATCCCGTGCTGTCGAGAGGTGAAAAAGACTTTTTTGAATAAATCCTGCGCTGGAAAAGGTCAAAA
>CALDID010000258.1 GCA_937901865.1 uncultured Treponema sp. | reverse complement strand
CTATGGAAATTGCAGTTGATATTGGCAACACGAATATAAATGTCGCCGTTTTTGAACATTCTCAGTTCGTAAAGCAGTTAAAGATTTGCACAAATGCGCAAACAAGCCTTACAGAATACACTACCCTATTGCAAGATTATTTTTGCAAAGAGAATATCGATTTAGCCCACGACATAAACCGCATTTGCATCAGCTCTGTTGTACCCGCCGTAACTGAAAAAATCTCAAGTGCTCTCGAAAATCTTTCTTGCAAAAAGAGCGTTGTTATTTCATCGAAGCATTTTAACAAAATCCCTCTGAAAATTCCATCAACAGAAATGGGGTCAGACCTAATCGCAGACGCGCTAGAAGCGTATCATCGTGCAAAAGGCTCTTGCATTATCGTAGATTTCGGCACTGCGCTTTCTTTTACCGCAGTCTTGGCAAATGGAGAGGTTTGCGGAGTGGCTATCGCACCTGGATTGGAAACCGCTGTAAAATCGCTATTCAACAGCACGGCACAGCTTCCAAAAGTACCTATAGAACTCCCCAAAAATGCGCTGGGCTTAGACACAATCAGCGCAATTCAGTCAGGTGTTGTCTTGGGGTATAAGGGATTAGTAGAATCGCTTATCGAAAAAATGAAAACAGAGATGATAGAAAAGCAGGGCGACAAGAAAATAACAATTTTTGCTACAGGCGGACTCTCTTTTATTTTTGAAAACAAAATTTGTTTGTTCGATTTTGTCGATAAGCACTTAACTTTGTGCGGAATCAGAAGATTTGGAGAATCAGTAGATAAGTCAGCGTAAAATTTTATACAAAATTTCGTACAGGGTCTTCGCGTCGTCAGATGAAAGCGGCAGGCACGCGCCTACTTTTTGCGGAATTGCGACCGCTTTCTCTCGAAGTGCCTCGCCTTTCTCCGTGATTTTCACTGTAACAATGCGCTCATCGTCTTTTGCGCGGCTTCGAGAAAGAAATCCGTTCTTTTCCATCGCCTTGAGCATCGGCGAAAGCGTGCCTGTGTCCAAAAAAAGTTTTCTGCACAGCTCTTTTATCGAAATCTCTTTCTCGCTCCACAGCACCATCATCACAATATATTGCGTGTACGTCAGATTCAGCTCTTTCAGCAGCGGCGTATATTTCTTCAGCACCTCGCGAGAAGCCGCATACAGCGGAAAACACAGCTGATTCTCCAGCTTCAAGCAATCGTATTTATCGTTTTCTTCCATTTCGTCCTCAAAAATAAAAAATCTAATCGCTCACATCGCGGTCGAGTTGCACAATCACTTCGTAATCAGGGAAAATCTCCTTTAAGCGCGCGGAAAACTGCTTCACCACCTCATTCATATCCGTCGCGTCGAACGAAACAACCGCGTCCATCTTGATTTTTTTGTTTTCCGTATCGGCAAACAGCCCGTGCAACTGCAAAATATCGGGAAACTCAGAAGCAATCTCCTTTGCCTTGTCGCGAATATGTGCCGCCTGCGCATTTGCAGTGTTGACGCTGTAAATTCCCACCGCACTCAAGATGACATTGTGCTTTTTGAACACACAATCTTGTATTTTTCGCGTAATTTCGTCGATTTTTTGCGCATTCCACTCGCTTGGTATCTCAATATGCACGCTTCCGAGCAGTCTATCAGGTCCGTAATCGTTCAAAACGAGGTCATACGCACCAAAAATCTCCGAATCCAGCTCACAAATCGTGTTTTTCACCTCGTGCGAGAGTTTTGCGTCGATTCTTTCGCCCAAAATCGAGCTAACCGTTTCTGCAATCAGCTCAATTCCGCTCTTTACAATCAAAATCGAAATCAAAACACCCAAATACGCCTCGATTGCGACGTGAAACAGCACAAAAATCATCGCCGCGACAACCGTTGCACTCGAAACAATGCTATCCATCATCGCGTCTTCGCCCGAAGCAACCAGCGACTGCGAATTTACCTTCTTGCCCTGCGCTTTTACATACGCCCCCAGCACGATTTTCACCACAACCGCCGCAATCAACAGCACAATCGATGTCGTTGAATACTCGGGAACAGTCGGCGCAAACACCTTCTTGCCGCTTTCCACCAGCGACGTAACGCCCGCATACAGAATAATCACCGAAATGATAAGCGCAGAAAGGTATTCCGTGCGTCCATTGCCGAACGGGTGCTTTTTTGTGGC
>CALDID010000257.1 GCA_937901865.1 uncultured Treponema sp. | reverse complement strand
CATTTCATTCTTAATTATTATTTTTAATAGAGCTTCATAAATCATATTTTCTTTTAGCATACGAATAAATTGATTTGAGTATACATTTACAGAATACTGCTGAGCATCTCTTTTCAAAACGCGAAGTTTTTCACCATAATTTTCTTCTCCTCGTTCTAGTGCAGAAAATCGTCCAGCCACATCGTTTTCGTAAGGAACAATAACACCAGTTGTAGTATCTGCAATAACTTCAAAGTTCTCCCAAGCGGTCTTAAAAGATTGCATATAGGGCAATTTCCACTTTTCACCGTTATGATTTCTTTCATATTCTTTTTTAGCGATTTCATTATCAGAAAGCATATCTAATACAGTTGCCGATTTTTCTTTTATTGCATATTTTAATAAAGATTCTAGGATACTTGCATAAAAATAATTAAAATATCTGTCTATTACAGTTGGTTGAATAAGATTGATTATTTTTGTTTTTTCATCTGCAGGAAAATCTCTTAACACTCGCTCCATCTGTTCTTGAGCTATTTTTAGCTCGTCAAGAGAACCTAATTTTTCATCTTCGCAAGTAAAGATAGCAACTTTTCCTTTTATTTTATTTCCGTAAGAATCAGAAAGTTCATTATTTCGGTTGCAACGTCCTGCTGTTTGTATGATTGAATCGAGTCCTGCCATATAGCGCAATGCTCCTTCAAAACTCACATCAACACCAGCTTCTATGAGCCGAGTACTAACACAAATAATTTTTTCTCCAAAATCAAGTTTCTTTTTTATTTCTGAAATCACATTTTTACGATGAGCAGGACACATATTCGTACTTAAATGATAAACATAATCTGCACAAGCCCTTTCTTTTATAAGCTCAAACAACTCTTTTGCCTGAGGTTTTGTATTCACAACGGCAAGAAAACTATTTACTTTGTTCATTTGGGCTTGAATATAATTGCAAATTTCCGCTGCACTATGCTTTTTTAATCCTCCATTTGTCATATCGAGAAAATCAACACGCTTGAGCGAATCAAAATGCTCCGTCAATTTTTCAATGACCTCGCCGTTTGTTTTTAGATAATACATCTCTTCTGTCCCGATTTTATCAAGACAAGGCTGTGTCGCAGTGCAAAGCAGAGCAGAGCAACCACAAACATTCACAAGATATTCTAATCCCCAATTAAATAGAAATGTCGTTTTTACAGGCAACGTCTGCACCTCATCAAATAAAAGAACACTATTTGCCATTTGGTGCATTCTACGTATTTTCTTTGTTCCAGAGCCAAAAAGTGTTTCTAAAAATTGCACCATTGTGGTAATGATTACAGGGCTTTGCCACGTTTCTTCAAATCGAGAATAATTTTCTTCACTGCCTTTTAGAATTGCTTTCTTTTCTGCGGAAATATTGGAATGACATTCAAGAACAATATTACCATTTGACTTTTCATCTTCCAAAATAATTCGGATTTGCTCTGCATTTTGGTCGAGAATTGATGTATAAGGAGCAATTATAAAAATATGATTCATATTATATTTTTTTGCCTGCTCTAGCGCAAATCGAAGCGAAGCTAATGTTTTTCCAGCTCCTGTAAATGCAGAACAAGTATATATACCCTTTTCTCGTTGTCCATAACGAACACACCTATCTGATACATAAGAGCGGATTTTTCCCAAAGTATTATCACTTTGTATTTCCGAAAGATGCATTTCTAATTTTTTCAGTAGCACCGACCAATCTGGTATTTTTTCATAATCTTCAATATTTATTTTTTCATTTTTTTCAAAAGCT
>CALDID010000256.1 GCA_937901865.1 uncultured Treponema sp. | reverse complement strand
CAAAAAGATTATCGGGTCGAGCCCGATAATGACAATTATCGAACAGGTCTAATAGGCTTACTCTTGCACAAGTAAGGTCTATTATAAATCAGGCTTTGCCTGTTTACAAAACAGCACACGGCTGATATACTAAGCGCGTGTATTATTTTGTTGTGAATAAGTATGGCGGCAGGGGAAAATCTGTCGGCAGATGGAATATTGTCGAAAAAGAACTAAAACGGCGCAATGTTGCCTATAAAGTTATCTTTTCTGAATATCGTGGACATGCAAAAGAGATTGCAAGTGAATTAACAAAGACGAGTTCTGACGAAAAAGAGGGAAAAGACATTGTCATCATCGGTGGCGACGGCACTATAAACGAGTTTTTGAACGGGGTGGAGGATTTTGAGTCTTTTCGCTTAGCTCTTATTCCCGCAGGCTCTGGCAATGACTTTAGCCGAGGTCTGAAACTTCCGCGCCATAATCCGAGAAAATCAATCAGAAATATCCTCTCTCATAGCGCAGACTCTGGCAAAGAGAAAAAAATAGATATTGGGCTTGTAAAGACAAATCCTGATACGGCAGAGGAAAAACAATACCGATTTTGCATTAGTGCAGGGCTGGGCTTAGACGCGATTATCTGCCAAAAAAACGAAACATCAAAGATAAAGACGCTGTTAAATAGATTGCACATCGGCAAATTGAGCTATATTGCAATAACGTTGCAGACCTTTTTCACGATGAAGTCTTCTTTAGTAAAAGTGAAGTTTGATGATGAGGCGGAGCAAACGTTTGATAGGCTCATTTTTATGAGCGCAATGAACTTTAAGGCAGAGGGCGGCGGCGTGCCGATGAATCCAAAGGCGAGAGCTGACGACGGAAAATTAAGCGCGTGTATTGCGTTTGGAATCTCGAACTTTATGGCGTTCTTGAAGTTTCCGTTTGTGATAATGGGTTTGCACTCTTTATTGAAAGGGTTTTATTTCAAAGACTTTTCTGTGATGAATGCAAGCAGTGAAGAAAGGTTCGTTGTGCATACAGACGGCGAATATGGCGGCACGGTGAATTCTATTAGAATTGAGTGCGAAAAGGCTAAGTTAAGGATAATTTTATGACTGATACAGAACTTGATACAAGTGATACAACTGATACAACAGAAGTTGCTGAAACGACTGGAAAGACAGAAAAGAGAAAAGTAGTTGCGAAAAAAACAGCTCGTAAAGTGCGCTTCAATGTGTTAAAGCATATTTCGATTGTGTTTACTGAGCTTAAAATTTCGCATTTTGCTCCTCGCTTGGAGAATAAAGAGTTTTTCCGCAGCGTAGAGTATATTTGTACGTATTTGAATGTGAACGAAGCGCAGGCGTTTATTTTCTGCTCGATGTTCGGCGTGTATTACGAGGTTTCAGAGCGACCGATAACGTATTTTAACATAGCTGACGGCTGTGAATGTAATCCGCTTGTGTTGCTTTCTATTCGCGATGAGCTGGAAGAGCTTGTCGATAAAGGAATTATCGCAGAGTGCGACCCGCCAGATGACAGCATTGGACGCATATTCTATAAAATCCCTGAATATGTAGTGCAATCGGTGCTTGCTAACAGAATTATCGACTTTGATAAAGAAAGTGCGACTTTTAACATTCGCGACTTTTTGGCAGATGTCGGGCGCATTATCGATAATCGTATTGACAACAAACTTTCTAGTATGGCGTTGTTCGACAAAGTGGAACGGCTTGAAAGACGCTATCGCGGTGTAAAAGAAATTGCTACGATTAAGGAACATCTTAAAGATACGGGTGATAGAGCTATGCTTTATGATATAGCTTTTGGCTTGGTGATTTGCAATAATCCCGATTTGCGTTCGTTCGTGCTTATCAATCGCAATACTGATTCGGGAAACCGAGAGGCGATAAGCGCATCTATAATAGAAGAAACTCACACGCTGTTTAGAAAAGACTTTATTCAATTTGAGATAAAAGGCACTATTCAAGACTCTACTATCACGCTGACCGATAAAGCATATACGCTGCTTTTTGGCGCGGAAGGTTCATCGTTTCAAGAGCGAAAGAGCGACAAGAACATTATTCTGTGCGAGAACATCAAAGAAAAACAGCTTTTCTTTTCAAAAGACAACGAAAAAGAGATAAAACGCCTGTTTGAATCTGTTTCCGCCTCATCTTTTGACAATATTCAATCTCGCCTTGAAGAAAAGGGAATGAATAAGGGATTTTGTATTTTGCTCTATGGTGCGTCTGGTACGGGAAAAACCGAAAGCGTATATCAGATGGCGAAGTCTTCGGGGCGAGATATTTTCCACGTCGATATATCGTCGATGAAATCTGAATGGCACGGCGAGGCGGAGCAGAAGACAAAGAAGCTCTTTGACCGCTATAATCGTATGTGCGAAAATGCGAAGAAAGCAGGAGATTTGATACCTATTTTGCTGTTTAACGAAGCTGATGGAGTGTTTTCTGTGCGCTCTGGGGTTCACGGTGCGGCAGACAGAAGCGACAACTCTGTGCAGAATATTATTCTTGAAGAGCTTGAGCGATTTGAGGGAATATTAGTGGCGACAACGAACCTTTCGGATAACTTAGACAGTGCTTTTGAAAGACGATTTTTGTTCAAAGTCAAGTTTGAAAAGCCAGAGCTTGCGATTAGAGTGAAGATATGGCAGAGCAATATTCCTCGATTGACGAAAGAAGAGGCTGAAAAGTTAGCAAAGGAGTTTGATTTTTCTGGCGGAGAGATTGCGAATATCGTCAGAAAGATTATGATAGACGAGGTGTTGACGGGCAAAGAAACGCCGATAAAGACGATTCGCGAGCTTTGTTCTACCGAACGACTTAACGCCAAACGGCGCGGCAGCTCTCTCGGCTTTACAAGCGACGACGAGTAGAGAAAGAAGATTTGTATTCATTAGACCTGTTCGGAAACAGTATGTCATTGCCGTACTTGATACGGCAATCTATTGCAATATAGGCAAAAAGATTATCGGGTCGAGCCCGATAATGACAATTATCGAACAGGTCTATTCTTTTGAATATGGAAAAGATAATTTATTACGGTTCTAATAAGATAATTGAAAAGCCTCTTTTCCTGTCAGGTAAAGTCCATAATGATTACGGAATGGGATTTTACTGTACTGAAGATAAGAATATGGTAAAGGAATGGGGAGTTTCTAAAGAAGCCGATGGTTTTGCAAATATATATAGAATAGAAACAGACGATTTGTCTATTTTTGATTTAAGCAAATATACTATTTTGCATTGGCTTTCTGTTTTGCTTGAAAACAGAATTTTTGATATTAGTTCTGCATTAGCAAATGAAGCTAAGGCATATCTTTTAGAAAACTTTTCTCTTCCATATAAAGATTACGATATTATTATTGGGTATCGGGCAGATGATAGTTATTTTTCTTTTGCACAAGATTTTATAAATGGTACAATATCTGTGCGGCAACTAAATAATGCTATGCGTTTGGGAAATTTGGGAATGCAATTTGTCTTAAAAAGCAAAAAGGCTTTTGAAGAAATTAAGTTTGTTGGCTATGAAGTTGCACAATCGAATGAATGGTTTTCAAAGAAAGAAAAACGCGATAAAGGGGCTCGGCGACAATATTTTGATGTAGAACGCAACAAGAGGCAAAGGGGAGATTTGTATATAATACAGATTTTAGACGAGGAAATAAAGGCCGATGATGCACGCTTACGATAAACTCTATCTTTCTAAAGCTCAAAATACGCTTGCTTCTATGCTAGACTTTGCGGTGTATGATTTAAAAGAAGATATAGAAATATTTTACAGTAAGTTTCTTCGCTCTAAGATTTCACAACGATTTGGAGAAGGCGAATCTTCTATAATTGCAGGAAAATCAGGGGTTGAGCTTGCGCTTGAGGTTATAGGCGATTATTCAAAGGCAAAAGAGTATCGTCCTGTCGCAAATAGAAGTAAAGAATATTGGGCAGGGTGGGCATTAGCATATTTTCAATGGTGGTCAGGCTTGAGCTTTAAGAAAATAGACTCGTTTATCTCAATAAGCGAAATAGTTTCTCTCTATAGTCCATATCACGAAATGGATATTACACAATTTTGCGATATAATGGCAAAGAAAGGGGGCTTTTGTATGGCGGAGAGCTGAACGGAGTTGAAATCCCGAATACTCTTATTTCTGGCAAAGTGCCAAAGGAAACAACCCCCGAACAAGCTCTGAAAAGCGTTATGGAAATAATGCAAAAAACAATCGCTGAAGCTGAAAGAAAAAAGCTCAATTAGACATACGTCCACATTTTACATTCGTGAAGTTTTGGTGTTACGCCTTTTCTGCGGAAGAGTTCGCCGACAGTTACAAATTCATAATTTTGTTTTAGCAATTCAGGGATAATGATGTCTAGGGCTTCTGGAGTAGGGTGAGGTTCGGGCTGTACGTCGTGGAGAAGCACGATTGCGCCGTCTTTTACGCCGTCAAGCACGTTCTTTGCTCTTTGCTCTGCATTGGTCTTGCAAGCCTCCCAATCATACGCTACCACGCCGCAGATAAAAGGCAAATCAACGGATTTATATAGCGTTTCTGAAACATCGAGATTTGGTGCACGGAAAAAAGAAGGGGCTTTTCCTGTGTATTTCTGTATCGCCTTTGAGGTGTCGGCAACAGATTTCTTGATTTCTTCAGGAGTCTTTTTGTCCAAGCTATCCCACGTCCATGCGTGATTATTGAACTCAACGCCCAATTTTGCCATTCTGTCGAGAATTGGTTTTGTTTCGTCGGTAATTAAATGACCAATGAGAAAAAACGAAGCTGTAACGCCGTATTTTTCTAGCTTATCAAGCACTTTTGCTGTAAGCACGCTGTCTGGTCCATCGTCAAACGATAGAGCTACGAGTTTTTTTGTAGAATTATCCATTATTATTGCCTCCATTGTAGCAATAATTCAATAATACAACAGAATTATACATCTTGCAAGGTGTTTTGAAATCTGCTACAGTTTTTCTATGCCTATCATATTGATTATTGCAGGAATTGCCTGTTGTATTTACGACGCTGTTTTACTCCTTATTTCTCCAGGAACACTTTTAAGCTCTATTTTTTCTTTTACTCATATATGGCTTGCCCTTGGTGCGCTTTTTATCTTTACAGGCGGCTATCGCATAAAAAAGGGAAGCTACTTTTGGAAGCAGTGGCAAAAGAAAACAAAGATAATAGTGATTTGTGCGCTTTTTCTTTGTGCTGTTATCTCTTGTGTAAACCTTTATCTTATTCTCAATCCTCGATTAGCAAAAGAAAGCGATGAAGCGGATTTTGTAATCTTGCTCGGTGGCGGAATCGATAAAAATGGCGAGCTTTCTAAAACGGTGATGAATAGAGTAGATAAAGCCTCTGAATACTTAGTGAGCCATAAAAATGCGATATGCGTGGTAACAGGCGGCAAAGCAATTTGGTCGAATTATGCCGAAGCTCCAGAACTGAAAAGGCAACTTGTTTTAAAAGGAATCGAATCAGGGCGCATTTTAATAGAAGATAACGCATTAGACACAATACAGAATCTGCAGTATAGTTGCGAAGTGCTTAGTAGAGCTACAGGAAAGCCAATGGGCGAAATCCTTTCAAGCAAAGTAATAATCGTTTCAAACTTTTTCCATTTGCGTAGAGCGGAACGCTTAGCACATCGCATGGGATATAGCGATGTAATGGGATTAGGAATAAAAGTAGAGCCGTATTCTGTGCTGCACAACTATGTAAGAGAGATTGCCGCATATATAAAACTGAACCTCCGCATTTTGCTTACAGGGAAACCTCAACAAATCACAAGCGAATAAGTTACTAAAAAATGAAAAAAGAATTTGACAAGTAGTGATAGTAGTGCTATCATAATAAATATAGGTGATAGTAATACTATCATAATGATTGATAATTGTTATGTATCGTTATTGGATACTAGGGGGTTCTGTATGAAAAAGTTTGCTTTAGCAGCGGCTACAATGGCATTGATTGCAAGCGGTGGCGCATGGGGTGAAACGCACGAAACACTAAAGGCGCACACTCTTTCTACATCTGTTGGTAACATTTCTTTCGGGGCGTGGGGACGCTCAACGTTTGAAATGGGGCGACAGAACACCACCAGCAAAATCACGGTGGACGGCATTGGCGACTTTGGCTCGGTTTTTGCGGCGGCTGTCGATGCGTACAATGAAAATGTAGGCACTGTTTCCTGCCCTACAGATACAACAAAAGAAACATATGAAACTGAGATGACAACTTATGTAGGTGCAGTTACTTTTTATGGTGCTACAAATGGATATATTCCTGCGGCAACAGCAACAGCAATACAATCTAATACGGAGGTTGCAAAAGCGGCGGCGTTGATTGCGGCATTAAAAACGTATGAGAAAAACGAAACGAAATCGGGGGGATATGCGCACTTAGACCCTGATTGGTCGTATGGGTCGCGTATCGGGTTCTGGATTATCGGGCGCACTCCAGACGAAAAGTTCGGCTTCGACTTCAATCTTGACGCTGATGCCCGCGCGCTGTTCGTGCACAAGCTCTATGATTCAGACGAAGATGCGGACAAGGTGAATTACAACGAAGACGGTAAATATGCCGTGGCGATTGGCGACCAAGCGAAGATGTGGGGGCTGTTTGATTTGCCTGCGGGCTTAGAGGGCAAAGTTGCGTTCGGCAAAATGCGCGAGCAGACGCTGCGCGGTTCAATCGGCGATTTTGGTCAGCGTGAATCAAGCGATGTGAAGAGCGAGGACGATATTTTCAGCGAGTTCTGGCCGACGACAGGCTTGTATGTGTCTGCGACGGGCACGGAAGACAGTGTGCTGAACGGATTTCACGCGGCGGCTTCGGTTGACCTTTCGGGCACGTTCGACAACAGTTCCGCAGACGGCGATTCAACAGAGAATATGAGTTTCTACGAGGCTATGCGCACTGCACAGGCTGGCGTGGGCTACACGATTCCGGGTATTGCACAGATTAAGGCGCAGTATTGGGGCGATTCTATCAGCGAGAAGAACTACCGCTATGCGCTCAGCGAGTATTCGGCGGCGCGCGATGCAGGTTTCGGCTTGAACGATTATTACGGTCGTATGGAATTCGGCGTGGATATTCTGCCATTTATGGGCGGCGCAACGAGCTTCCTTGACCCGAATCTTGACCTTGAGGCAACACCGAACGCGAATCTTATCGAAATCGGTTTCAAAGTGCCGTTGATGGGCGACAACGACCTTCGCGCATATGACCCCGAGAAGTTCTACAACTGGTATTCTTGCATTGGCACAATGGGCGTTATTCAGAAAGGATTTATTCTCTACAAAGGTCATATCTGGGGCGGTCAGGGTGAATCGAACCTTTCAAAATACACCGACATCACAAACAGCGGCAGCGGCTTGATTACGATGAGCAAGGGCGATGAAGCGAATATCATTATGGCTGGTGTGGACGCTTTGGCAGAGGGGTGCGCAAATCCGTTCGGCAAGCAGGACGTGTTCATCGGTCTTTCTGCGAACTACAACATCACCATGGCAGACGCGGACGGCAATTTCTCATTCAGCGGAAACACGCTGAGCGTGGACGATTTGAAGCTCCGACAGCACAACATCGGCGCGGAAGTGTATGTGAAGAAGACGTTTGCGGCGAACAATTATATGTTCGTGGGCGTGGCAGACCGCTTCTCTGTGCAGACAATGGAAGGCACGGTCGGCGCGGGTGGCACACAGTTGGCGGATTTGTCTTACAAGGCGACGAGCAATCAGGTGTTTATGCCAATCGGCGTGGAGTTGTTCTTCTAAAACGATTTGTATGCAACGAGCGTTGCAAGGAATTTGCAATGAGCGTTGCGTATCTCTTGCAACGAGCGTTGCAGGGAGTTTGCAATGAGCGTTGCAAGAGGATTGCATTTGGCACATTCGAATAGTTAGTAGGAGAGAAAGAGAAAAATGGATAAAAGTTCGGTCATTTTTGGAAACAAAATAGACGCGCGGACGCTGAAAAAGGCGGCGGCGACACAGAAAAAGCTCATCAGAAAGTTCGGCG
>CALDID010000255.1 GCA_937901865.1 uncultured Treponema sp. | reverse complement strand
GACGAGAACATCGACATACTGAAGTATAGGGTCACCCCTGATCTCCTCCAAGGTGCGACAGAGATTTATTCTATTTTGTCTTATATGGCTCGTGATAAACTCAAAGAAATGAATCTGTATTCTCTTGAAGAGTTTATCGCAAAGTATTGCAAGGTTACCCGTGAATACGCTGTATCTGCAAATACGGTAAAAGAGAAATCTGTTGTAAAAGGCTTTAAGGATTTGCCAGAATTGCAGGGACTTCTTACTCAGTATATGGACAAAGTGGACGGAGAAGAAGCTGGCTGTATTCGTCCTTACAAGCGTATGCACGCGCCAGAGCTTGAACTTACCGATGTGCAGAAGCAGATTATGGAAAATGTCAGCGATTACATTGATACTCAATCACAACTTCCGACTTCTTTGCCTCCCGATGAAGATGGACAAGTGCAGGACAAGGGCTATATGTTTAAGGCAATGAACGCTATGAAATTGTGCGCTTTAAGTCCGAATCTTGTTTCAGATGAATTCCTTGATTTCGTCGATAAAACAGAGCTTACTACAGATAGGTTTGTCGAAAACTCGCCAAAGCTAAAGTTTGTTTGCGACTCTATTATTGCGCAGTACAAAAAGAACTCTACTCACGGGCAAATTATGTATATGCCACTTGGTGTAGAGAATCACCCGCAGGTTAAGAATTATCTCATTAAGCACGGAATCCCGAAAGACGCTATTGAGATTATGCCGAAAGGCAGCACTGAAAAACTGCAAGACAAGCGCGACGAGATAACAAAAAACTTCAACGATGTAAACGGCAAAATCAAGGTTATTATCGGCGGTCAAGATATAAAAGAGGGCGTGAACTTGAACGGTAACACGACTTCTATCTACTGCACACAACTTGACTGGAATCCGACAGATGTACAGCAGCTCTGGGGACGCGGTTGGCGACAAGGTAACAAGCAAGGTATTGTACACTGTATCACACCGCTTATGCACGATTCTCTTGACCCGATGATTTACCAAAAGCACGATGAGAAATCTTCTCGTACCGATGATTTGTACTCGTACAAAGGCGATACGATGAACGCGCAAGATGTTGACCCAGAAAGATTAAAATTTGCACTTATCAAAGACCCAAAGAAAAGGGCTGATATGCAAGTTCGTGATTTCCGAGAGAAAAACAGCGACAATCAAAAGATGTATGAGCAGATGATTGATGTGCTGCATAATCAGATTGATTTTGCTTACAAAGACGAGGCAAAATTTGATGAAGAGGCTAAACGCGGTCTTTCGTGGCAATTTAAGAGCGTGGAAGACTCGGAAAAGACCATTTCTGAATATTCGGATTCTTTGAAAAAGGTAAAAAAATTTATCGAGATGTTTGAGAAGAAGTTTAAGAACAATCTCGATGAGGAGATTGAAGTCCCAAAAGAATTGGACTCCTTGAAGTTTTTGTATCTGTATCAAGACCATATTTCTGTTAAGTCTTTGATTTCAGAGTTAAACGATTGTGCAAACTCGTATGCAAGCAATATTGATTCGAATAAGTCTTATATTAAGACTTACAAGAAGAACTTGAAGAAGTTGCAAGGCAAGCAAGAGGCGTGTCGAAAATACCTTGAGCAGAACGGTATGAAGTCAAAAGCAGATTGTGAGCAGAGAATAAAAGACTATGTTGCTCTTGTTGACAAGTGCCGCCAAAACGTTGAGAATGCCGAAAAAATGCGCGACAAGTTCTTTCAAGAAGCTGTTGAAGACAACAAGAAGAATGAAAAAAATCTTCTGAGCGTTGACGAGCTTGTAAAGATGAATGTTGATGAGATTATGGGCGATTTGCACGAAATGACTGATGAGTTCAAGGCGAAAATCAAAGCCGAAAACGACAAGCGTTTTAATCGTGATACCGTCAAAAAGTCGTGGTGTTGGATTGACAAGAACGGCAAGTTCAGAATGACAAAATCCGCGCTTGCAACTTGGCACAAATACTTTAAGAGCTAAAACAAACAAAAAGAGAGTAGCGAAAAAACTACTCTCTTTTTTTGTAAAAATCACGCATTAGCCGCCATATTCCCAACGTGTGGCGCACCTGAAAAAGCACACGCGGGAAGCGCACATAACGCGCCTTGACCCGTCGGCGATACCGTGCCGCCTAAAATAACTTGACCGCCTTTTATTTCGGTTTTGCTTGCCGCCTTAATCAAAATATTCTGCGCCTCAATCGTAGCGTCTTTATCGCTTTTTACCGTCGCAGTTCCTTTCACTTCAATTACAGTGTTTCCCAGCGTTTCAATCTTTAGCTCCGCGTCGTCTTTTTCTGTTGCTGTAATCGTCGTATCGAATACTTTGATTGTAACTGTTTTGCTATCGGCTTGCTCGCCGTTCTCGCCTTGATTTACGTCAATGCTGATTGTCGGTTCGTCGTAATCGTTTTTGATTGATACAGAGCCGTTTCTGTAATCGCTTTTGTACACCCAGCCCGAATTATTCACTCTTTCGTGAGTAAGCGCAAAATCTTCACCCTTGCCCTTAAAATCGGCGTGATATGCTTCTTGGCGTGCAAATCCGCTACAAAGCACAAATGCGCTCGAATACTCCCCCGTTGGCATAATGCAAAACACAAAAGCATTTTTCGGCGGTAAATGCCTCTCGCCTGTCAAATGCTTTTCCTTGTCGATGACAACCCATTCCATAGAAGCAACGCGAACGCCTGTAATCTCAAAGCCCGTATCTGTTAAAACGTGTACCGTGTTGTCTTCGGGGTGTACTTCTTTGACAATCCCCCAAAAACCAAAACGATTATCAAAAGGGCTTGTATTCACAAACGCTTTTCTTTCAGGAGCTTTTTTTGCCTTTTGCAAATTGATTATCATTGTTTTCCCCTTGTATCTACAAATATCTCTTTTACTCTTTCATACACCGACTTATTGACGACGCGGCGGGCGTGTGGTATGCTTTTATTGTTGGGAGTAATAACCCCAGCGGATTTTGGACGAGGCTGTTTTTCAGTCCCGTCCGCTTTTTTTACAACATTTCGTATATCGAAAAATTCAACCTCCTTTTCTTTCTGAAAACAAATAATAGTTACTGTTTTAGGCTTACTTGTATTTGTAGCTCCGTTCATCATTGCCGCATAACGTCTATAATCTGATGACGTTCTACTCGCAAAAAACAATACTACTCCAGTTGCTTGTTTTAAGCCGTCCTGATAGCGTTTCTTTACTGTTCCTAAATTGCCACTTATATTTTTGAAATCAAAAGGCAAATTGTTAATTATCGCATCATAAGATTTTGTAGAAGAATTTTCTTCATTCAAATAAACTTCAAAACCTTTTCGCGCCAAAAATTGAGCGTCAAAAAACTCTGTTTGACGTTTAGAAGCGTCTTGTGGTGAGATTTTATTTGTAAAAGGGTTTCTGCTTTCGTGATAATGAATAGCGGGATATTTTCCCATTGGAAAAGACAACGTACATTCTACTTTTTTTTGCAGAATATCTTTTTTGTCAGTCCTATTTGTATTATCCGAAATATCTTTTAGCAGCTTTTTTAATTTCCCGATTGTAACCCCCTGAAAATCTTTTTTTTCTTTTCCCTGAAAAGTATTTTCTCTTTTGTTGTCGGAAAATACACGCTGATACTGATAGCCCGCCCTGTTTTCTGTTGGCGGCACTATTACCGTGCGTATTCCTTTCTCTATGTATTCTGCTTCCAACTCTTCCCACGTTATACTCATTCTTCTACTCCCTATGCGCAGTCGAATAAATACAACTGCGCTTTTTCTTCCGCCAAACTCACCCCGCGTGTCATCGCGTTGTATAGCTCAACTTGACCGCGCGGTATAAATAAGCCCTCTTCTTTCAACTGTCCCGCAC
>CALDID010000254.1 GCA_937901865.1 uncultured Treponema sp. | reverse complement strand
TCAACTACACACACAAGAAGCAGACTGGTGGTTCTGGTCAGTACGGTCGTGTTGCTGGTTTCATGGAACCAATCGAAGACAAAGATTATGAGTTCGTTGACGCAATCAAAGGTGGTGCTATTCCGAACGAATATATCCCATCTTGCGACAAGGGTTTCAAGCGCGCAATGGAGAAAGGTTCTCTCATCGGTGCTCCTGTTGTCAACGTTCGCTGTACAATCAACGATGGTCAGTATCACCCAGTTGACTCTTCTGATATTGCATTCCAGACTGCTGCTATTGGCGCATTCCGCGAGGCTTATGAGAAGGCAAAGCCGTCTATCCTTGAGCCAATCATGAAGGTTCAGATTTCTGGTCCTACAGAGTTCCAGGGAAATATGTTCGGTCTTATCAACCAGAGACGTGGTGTTATCCTCGACTCAACTGATGAGAACAACACTTCTACTGTAAACGCAGAAGTACCTCTTTCTGAAATGTTCGGATTTTCTACCATTCTCCGCTCTTCTACACAGGGAAAAGCAGAGTTCACAATGGAATTTGAGAAGTACGGCAAAGTTCCAAACAACGTTGCTGACGAATTGAAGAAGAAATACGCAGAGTCAAAGAAAGCAAAATAAGTTTTTTTTGACACTATGACACAAGATTACAACGGAGCAGTTTTGTTCCGTTGTATATTTTATGAATTCTTAATGGAGCAATAACCATGGCAGAACTCTTAGACCGAAGCCCTATTCGGTTTTTCGATAAGACAACAAACGGTGGACTGAAAGCTGGCGAAATCGGACTTGTTACCTCAAAGAAAGGACTGGGGAAAACATCTGTTCTCGTTCAGTTCGGTATGGATACTTTGTTGGCAGACAAGCAGCTGGTACACGTTTCGTTTGACCAGAAATCAACAAACGTTATTTCTTGGTACGACGGCGTATTTACAGAGATTGCAAAGAAGAAGAATCTTGGCAACAGCGCAGATTTGAAAGACCAGATTATGCGCAATCGCACCATTTTCAACTTCAATCAAGACAATTTCTCTTTGGCAAAAGTAGTAACAACGCTCAAAGCATATTCTACCAGCGGAATTACTCTTTCTGGTGTTGTGATTGACGGCGTAACGCTTTCATCTGTTTCAGAAGATGACTTGAAGGCTGTGCAGGCTTTTGCAAAAGAAGCGAATGTAACAGTGTGGATGAGCGCGACAGCAGAGGGCGAAGACCTTGAAGACTCTGCACCAAAGGCACTTTTACCATATTTTGCTTCAGTTGTGCACCTTGCTTCACGCAATGACGGAGTAAACTTGCAGATTCTTAAATTGAGAGATGCAAAAGACGTTGCTTCAACTCTCAAGCTCGACAGCAAATCTTTGCTTATCACTGAAAAATAACTGCTTCAGGCAGTTTTACAAAAGCTATAGGCTAATTACGAACCGACTTCTTTCACGAGGTCGGTTTTTTGCTAGGCGATTAGCCGACGAGAATTTCTTCGTGGGGGAATGAGCAAGAAAGAAGCGAGGCTTTGGCTTTTATCCGCATTCCCATCGAGATAATTCCTGTGCGTCCGATGTACATCGTTGCTATGATTAAGAGTTTGCCGAGTACCGAAAGATACGGCGTTACGCTGCGAGATAGTCCTGCGGTAGAAAGAGCTGATACCACTTCAAAGAGTAAATCGCCTGTAGTGAAAACTCCTGATGTGATGTTGTTTGCTTCTGTACACATCAAAATAATGAGAATTGCAAACAAAAAGATAAACGCCTTTACAATAACTGAAGAAGATTTGTCGATTGTGTGCTTTGAAATATCGTGCTTGAATACCGTCAATTCTCCCTCGTCGCTATCATCACGGAAAGCATTGCACAAGATAAGATAAAACGTTGTCGTCTTTATGCCGCCTGCCATAGAGCCAGGGTTACCGCCGATAATCATCAGCAAGCACGAAAAAAATGCGGACGCAGAAGATAAAGATGACTGACTAATCATCTCAAAGCCTGCGGTGCGAACCGTTACACTTTGAAAAAATGCGTTGTTCATCTTTTGCAAAAGCGGCATAGAAGCAAAAGTATGCGTATATTCAAAGAACAAAAAGCACAGCGTCGGGAGCAACAACAGCAAAGCCGTCATCGATAAAACAATTTTTGTATGAAAAGCCAAGCGATAGCGTTTGCCAACAACCCTAGCTTTTATGCAGTGCCAAAGGTCTTGCATGACCGTGAACCCCAAACCGCCGAGAATAACAAGCGAGCTGATAACAAGAGTAAACGGAATATTGGAACTAAGAGAAGCAAGAGAATCAGAATATGGAGAAAAACCCGCATTACAAAACGCAGATACTGAGAGAAAAAGCGAATAAAAAATAAAATGCTTTTCGCCGTTTGTTTTTAGTATTATCATCAATAAAACAGCGCAAACAAGCTGAATTGCAAAGGTGTAACGCAAAATGTCAACAATAATTGCTTTTGTGTTTGTTTCAACACTGGGAAGAAAAAAGCCACGCATAAAGTTTCTGTTTATGTGCGATACTTTCACGCCAGGACGCACAAGATAGAGCGAAAAGAACATAATCAACCCCAAGCCGCCCGCTTCTATCACAAACATCAAAACACTCAATCCCAGCATATTAAATCTATCTGCACCAAAAGTCGATAAGCCTGTAACGCACATTGCAGAAACAGTCGTAAATAGCACGTCTAAAAGCGGCATACGAGAGGCATTTTTATACATACACGGCATACTTAAAGCCGCTGTACCGATAAATCCCAATATCACAAAGTACGAAAATAGTTTTATTTCAGCACTCACCTCTTTTATCTTCATACTGTCGTTCCTTCTTTCGCTTCTGTTCCTCTATCGAATACGCTCTAAATATGACCTGCCTTGTGTTGTGCTTACAAGGTTAATCAAAAAACCATCGTATTCATTCACATCGTTTATCTTTTGCAAAATCAAAGAGTCGTTTCTGCCATTGCCGTTTATAATCGTGAGATTAAGATTTAAGATTTCGGCATAGTATTTCATTGCAGGAACAAGCTGTTGAGCCGTGAAAAAAGAGTTTTCGTTATAGACTGTCATAAGGATTTTCTTTTCAGTTGCCTCTCCGTCTATTACTTTTACGCCATTAGAGTGTTTAACGTTTTTCTTGAAAGCGTCAAGGTTCTCTTTTGTTACAGCACTATTTTGCACAAGAACCGAGCGAAAATCTTTGTTGTAGCTATACTCTGAACAAACATCGTTCTTTATGCAATCTTCCCCGTGTACGCCGTCTACTAGATTTCTCATCATCAGCATTGTCATTGCCGCTTGATAGTCAAAGCTCTGAGAAATAGAGCCTATCATCTCTCCTTTTTCTATCGCTTTCAGCGCATCATCGTTTGCGTCATAACCAAAGACGGGAATTCCTTTCGGAAAGCCTTTTGTATTTATACAAGAAATAGCCATAGAATCGTTATTCGAGATAACAAGGTCGATGCTATCTTTATATTTCCAAAGCCAAAACGCCATCATCTCTGAAGCCATTTTCGCATTCCACGCAGTGCCGCTTTTGTCTTTCATTACCCTGCTATCCAGCTCTTGCACTTGATACACTTTACCGCCAATTTTAATAGAGCCGTCTTTTGTATCTTTTTCTTTTGCAGAGCCGTTCCATGTGCCTAACGCTTTTCGCACACCTGTCGTTCTGTAATCCGCGTCTATTTGCTTATCGCTCCCGATTAAAAGGACATATCCGATAACGCCATCTTTGTTTCTGTCGATTTTTTCTGCGTCAGAGCCTAAAAGGAAATCCACCACTAAAGAGCCTTGCATTGCCCCTCCACCCATAGCATCAGAGCCGACAAAGAACGTATCAGCATTATGATTTAAGCTAGCCATATCCACCTTGCCTGTAAAAGCATTTCCTGGCTGTCTATTGTAAAAAATCACAGGCTTGTCTTTATTCGCTATCCTTATTTCAGCATTTTTCTTTGAGCAGCTGCAAAAAAGAGAACTCACTAAGCAAATTATTAAAAAAATATTCCTTTTCATTTCCTCACCTCTTCCATATCTTCAGTAATCTTTAGAAACTCACTTCATAATATCCGACACAACACTTGCTGTAGACTTGCCATAGTACAAATACGCATACACCGCGGCTGCTCCTACAACCTTTCTGCCGTATTCCCTTGTTTCCGCAAACGGCAGTGCTTCAAGAAATAAATCATTCACTAGATTCTCTCCATATTCCAGCTTTGCGCTTTTTCGCCAGTTCTTAACGTGTGTAATGCCGCCGTTATAGGCAAAAAGAGCCAATATCTTTGAGTTATCTAGCCTGCGAGTAAGCTCTGAAATATAGTATGTGCCAAACGCAATATTTGTCTTCGCGTCTGATAAATCAAACGGCTGCATTTTCAGCTTTCGCGCCACATCGTTTGCTGTAGAATCCATTAACTGTGTTAATCCTGTCGCACCAGCCGAACTCGACACTGTCGGGTCAAAATAGCTTTCGCTTTTTATCAGTCCTAGCAACAGTGATTCACTCACAGAATATTTAGAGCCCTCTTCTTGTATTATATCCAAAAAGTTGCGCGGAAAAAGCTGTTCTGTAGCTTTTTTACTCGGAGTTGACCAATCTTTATTCGCCGCATACGAAACAATACGCAACGCCTTTGAATATCGGTCGTCTTTTTCCGTTCCGCTTTTCTGATATGCTTCTGCCAATTCCGCCGCAACCTCAAGGCTAACCCCATTGCGCAAGTTCAGCCATTCACTATACATTTCGTCTACTAAACCAAATTTCAAATAGCCTAGCAGCAGTGTTTCGGCTTCTATATCTCTTTTAAACTCTTTTGTCTTTTTGTGTTGATAGAATATATCGGAAAACAAAATATCATCATCATCTAGTTGCCACGCCGCACAAACGCTGTAATACGGACGAATCCCCGACTTTAAAGCTCTGCGATACGCAGTATCAGATACTTCAAGCAAGTCCTTATAGATATGCTCGCTCTTTATTTCCAACACTGTCCACACATCTTCTATGTCAGTAAACGTAAGGCGTTTTGTGTCTATCAAGCGCGCGCTTATATAAGCAAATTGTGAGGCTAATTCGTCAGACATATACTCGCTCATCTTTATATATGCGCGATAGATAGCTTTCCAGTTTTTATTCGTGATAAGGCGAATACACAGCGTGTCTAAAAAGTCATCGAAGTATTCTGCATCGTGCCATTTATCTGCGAACTTTTCCGCTTCGATAACAGCATTTTGAGCTGATGAGCCAAGAATCGCATTCAAGTAATACCACAGTGCATTATCATAGCTATAATCAGAAAAAGAGTAATCAAGAGCCTTTTTATACTCTTCGCTTGCCGCAATCTTGCCCCGACCTGCTCTTTCTAAAATGCGTCCTGTATAAAAATGATAGTAATACGCTTTATGCGAAGGGCTAAGCCCTTTTTGCTCCGTATCATCGTTTTCAGCATCATCTATAGAATTGTTTTGTGCCGTAGAGTCGTTCTTTTTATTTGCTTCATTTACTTCATTCATAGAGAAAGAAAGATACTTTTGAAGCATCGGCAAAGATTTATAGCTGTCTTTTTTGCCATATAAGCACGCTTTTCCCATATCGCTCATCAGCTCATCAGTAAAATCAAACTTCATCTCTCGTATCTTGCCGCTTTCTATGTATGAATACGCGCCACCATAGCTCAAGCGAAATATCTCGTTCCGAAAGCCCATTACCTCTATATTGTCTTCTGCTTTTTCTGCTGCAATATCAGTATCTTCAGAAGCAAAAGCCGCCTTATATTCGCCAAAAAAAGTTTGATGTTCTTTTGAATAGGGGCGCGACAAAAACCAAGTGCGCGAAATAGTATGAACAGCTGGATTGTTTTTCTTTATAAGAGAAAGAAGCCGTAGTTTCACAAGCTCATTATTCGACGTTTCTACAGAAATATCTTTTGTTAATTCTAGGACTTTATCAAAGTTATTTTGTTCTGTGTAAAAATTGCAAGCAGTAAGAAGCGCATTATCGTCGGTGTATTTATCCAGTAGCAAAGATATATAACTTTCTTTGTCGCTAGAAAGTTCGATACACTTTTCTATACATCGACGCGAAACAAGGGAGGTTGCAGAAAGCGAAATGCCTTTTATATATAACTCTTCGCTCTCTTTTTCCTTACCAAGATTCTCTGCTTTTACTGCAAGAAAATAATGCGAGTCGTCTTTTTCTTCGGATTCTGCAACAGCCTTGTTGCACCCAAGAAGCATACAAGAGCCTATGATGAGTGCAACAAAACTTATTCGCTTTTTCATTATTCTTTTGTCATTATTTAGGAATCGTGATATATGTTCCAGACACTATAAAGTCAGGGTCTGTGATATTGTTATACTTTGCAATACGCGGATACAACCACGGATTTCTATAATAAGTGTCTGCAATATCCCACAATGTATCGCCCCAACGGATTTGGTATCTGATACCCTCTACTTCCTTTTTCTCCCCGTCTTCGCCTACTTCCTCTTCGTCAATAGAAGTAAGTTCCACAGGCTTTTCTGGTATCATTTCCACTTCGCTTGAAGCAACAACGATTGCATTTTCCTTTGCCACAGGAGCAACTTTTGGCTCCTCCTCTGCCACAGTGCTTTGCTCATTGCTTTGTGCCGCGCTCACATTATCCGCTTGATTCCACAAAGACGAAAGCATTTTCAGCCGTGAAGGAGCAACAAACAACGCCAAGCCTGCCGCTAAAAGACAGATTATCGCACAGATAATGCAGATAACAGCCGCCACAGATATGCCTTTTTTGCTGTTAGAATCATTGCTATAGCTATTGTATGAGCCGCCGCCCGTAGTGTCGCTCGTAAGATTATCAAAATCGTCAAGGCTTGAAGTGTCGTTGTACGCCGCACTTGCCGCGCTCGCACTCGGAAGAGCAAATGCAGGGTCGTCAAAGTCTGAATCAAAATTAAATGCGCCTGTAGAGTCCGAACTCTTATTGTCGAAATCTGGCACAGTAAAAGCGTCGTCATTATCAAGGTCTGATAAATCAAGTCCGCTATCGCTTACGACAACCGCATTTGAATCGCTCGGAGTGTCGTCAAGCGCACCTGTATCAAAATCATCAAGCTGTATGCTATCTGTTGTATCGCCGAACTCGTCTTTTTCTTCGCTCGGGTCTAGGGAATCATCAAAGGAGAAGCTCTCGTCAGGAGGTGTCAAATCGCCGTCGTTGAGCAAGTTAGAATCAAAGTCGTCTGTTCCCTTTTCTTCCATAAAGTTCGTATCTAAATCGCTACCGCCCGAAAGCGTATCATCAAGCGGCGGCAAATCATCGTCTAGCCCGTCAAGATTGAAGTCATTATCAGTATCTTCCTCTGCGCTCGGCTCTTTTTTCTTGAAGTCTTCTTCCGTATACTCTACGGCAGCATTCGGCTCTGATATTTCGACTTCTGGCACTTTGTCAAGGTTCAAATCTTTTATATCGCCGTCAACCTTAAATCCCTCTTCTTCTCCGCTCTCTCCGCCGTCAAATACGGTTTCTCCGTCAGAAGTATTCTCTTCCGCCGCTGGAGTGTCGTCAATCGGAGTTGTATCGAGGTCTAAGCTGTCAATATCAAAGTCGCCGCCGTCAAAGTCCGTTTCTCCGTCGGGAGCAGTGTCTTCTGTATTAGGCGCATCTTCTACTTTCGCTATCGCCGTTTCATCAATAACGTTATCACTGCCGTCAAAAACGGTTTCTGCACCGTCGGGGACGGTTTCGTCAATATCGGGAACGGTTTCGTCAAGCGGTGTATCGTCTAGGTTTAAGCTGTCGATGTCAAAATCGTCGCCGTCGCCGTCAAAGTCGGTTTCTGCACCGTCAGGGACGGTTTCGTCAATATCGGGAATAGTATCTTCAATGTTAGGGGCGGTTTCGGCAGGCGTATCGTCAATAGCAGGCTCTTCTGTTGCTGGCATATCGTCAAGACTAAAATCGCTGCCGTCAGAGTCTTCTGTCGCTGGAGTGTCGTCAAGCGGAGTTGTATCGAGGTTCAAGCTGTCAATATCAAAGTCGTCGTCAGCGGCACTTTCGCCACTGTCCGTCGCCTCTTCCACACCGTCAGAAACAGGCTCTTCTATACTCGGCTCTGTTTCCTCTACTGCGTCGATAGGGCTCGGCTCGGCTCTTTCGGCTTCACTGCGCTTGATAAAAGGAACGTCTTTTGAAGAAGATTTATTCGTTTCTGGGTCTGCAACTTGTGCGCTCAAGTTATTGTCTTCGTCAAGCGATAGCGACAAATTGAAATCAGGCTCGCCATTCGGGTGCGGGTTCAAATCTTCTATTTGCAACGTATCGAGATATTCCGCATCTTCCATTGTGCCTGTTTCTGACTGGTACAAATCTACCTTTACGGTTGTCTGATTGTCTTTAACAGTTGTAAGCGATAATGTTTTGCTGTCCGCCTTTCCGTCTTCCATTATAGGATAAAAAGAACCGTCAGCTAGTTTTATACCAATAGACTTCATTTATACCTCTACCTTTCTTGTGTTTTCTATTAGACCTGTTCGATAATTGTCATTATCGGGCTCGACTCGATAATCTTTTTGCCTATATTGCAATAGATTAGCATATAAGTACGGCAATGACAAAAGGTTTCCGAATAGGTCTATTGATTAAAAAGATTAAAAAGTATTTCCTGTGTTTTATTAGCGATTTGAAGAGAGGCTTCTTCTATAAAATGTATTTTGTCAAACGATTCTTTGTAATCAAGCGGAATAAAAAAATAGTGGGGCTCTACATTCAATATTTCTGCAATTCGTTCTATCATCGACAGAGGAGGTATACTCTTTCCGCCCTCAATCATATTTATGTAGTTGATGTTTTTTGACAAAAGCCCAGAGAGCTTTTCTTGTGAGAGTTTTGAGCGAATTCTGTAGTATTTTAGGTTTTCGCGAAAGATGACTTCTAATTTCTGTTTGTTTTGCATAGTTTACTAAATATTTTATCACTGTAAAAAAAAAAACAACCTCCCCCGATAAAATTTTTGCTAAAACTATGGATAGTTTTTCTATTCATCAATATTTTATATTAACAATATTTTTCGCTCATTTTGTACAATCGCTATATGCAAAAGAAATCGGTTTTAATATGTTGTTTTTTCATACTTGTTTCACTTATGTATGTCCCCTGTCTTTTTTCACAAAGCACTTCATTAGATGTTACTGAAAATATGGACGAAAAAAATACTGCGGTTGGTGCAAAAGCTGACAAAAGACCTGATGCACAGCTTGCAATGAGCGTTTCTTATTACCCTGTAACAGCAGGAGATGTGTATACACTTGCGTTTTCTGCAGGAGGAACGCCTATTCAATATACCATTCCTGTTGATTCTACCTATCAAATCAGAGTTGCAAACCTTGGAGTAGTAAACTGTGCTGGGCTTACCTATTTGCAGTTAAAGAACCAAGTTGAATCATTAGTTTTAAGAAATTACCCAATGGGCGGAGTGCAATTTGTTTTAACCTCTCCTTCAACTTTCTTAGTAAGCATTACAGGAGAAGTTACTACAACGGTGGAGCAAGAAGCGTGGGCTTTAACGAGGCTTTCGACTTTTGC
Source organism: uncultured Treponema sp. (assembly GCA_937901865.1). Lineage (GTDB taxonomy): Bacteria > Spirochaetota > Spirochaetia > Treponematales > Treponemataceae > Treponema_D. The sequence continues at coordinate 5,033 of CALDID010000254.1, read as the reverse complement.
AGGTCAGTATTTTACGCAGTATGCTTCGACGAGAAAAGTTACAATAAAAAGCTCTAGCGGCAGAGTGAGAACGTATGATTTATTTAAAGCGAAGCGAGAAGGTGATTTGTCGCAAGACCCTTTTTTGCGGCCTGGAGATAAGATTATCGCAAATGAACTAGAGCGAAAAGTGAGCATAAGCGGGGCTGTGAGACGACCAGGAACGTATGAGCTTTTAGAGGGTGAGAATCTAAAACAGCTTGTTGAAAAATATGCAGATGGATTTGCTCCTTTGGCAGACTCTTCAAGAATTGAGCTTTACAGAAGCGTAACAGAAAAAGAAGGCAGCGGCGAAAAGTCATATTTGAACAAAACAAATATTGATGAAAATATGCCTTTGGTTTGCTATGATAGAGTTTACATTTCTAGCTACAACGATTTAAAGCCTAAAATCTATGTAGAGGGTGCAATTGGTGGCGGAATGGAAAAAACAGAAGAGAATGTAACAAATAGAATAGTTGCAACGTTTAACAACGGCGAGGATTATGCGTATTTTGTAAGGCGAAATAGAGGGTGGTTTTCGTCTGTATCTGACCTTGAAAATGCGTATTTGATTCGCGACGGAAAGAAGACTCCGATAAATTTAAACCTTATGCTCTATGATGCGACGTATTATTCTAATATTGAAATGAAAGCTGAAGATACGCTTTGTGTGCCGTTTAAGCAGTATTTCGTAAGCGTGGCAGGCGCGGTAATGAATCCTGGTCGCTATCCGTATATCTTAGACAGAGATTGGGAATACTACATAGGGCTTGCAGGCGGTTTTACAGAAAGCAACGCACATAATTCTGTTGAATTGCACGATATGAACGGAAAAAAGTATTCAAAAAAAGAAGTCATTACTCCCGAAACTACGATAACCGCTAAGCGTAATAGTTTTTTCTATAATTGGAATCGCTACGCGCCAACTATCACTACTGTTCTTTCAATCGTTGTTTCTGCTCTTTCTATTTATGTTACTTCTCAAACGCTGTAATTAGAGTCAAAACAACTATATCATTCTCTCTATTATAAGCTCCTTTTGACTATTCAAATCGGCGTATAGATGTTATAATATAAGAAAAGAAAGAAGGTGCTTTATGACTAAAAAGCTACGTTCGTTGTATAATTGGTTTGATATTCAGCGAGATTACATCATCAAAGGACACGAAAATGAATGGGTACTCATCACTCCGTATGAAGTTTTAGGTTATTTTCCTACACAGAAAAGTGCTGCGGATAGTGCAGAACAGAAAGGGTTAAAAGTTGGAAATTTTCTAGCTCAGATGTGTATTACAAGCGAACAAGAAATAAATGGCTTTTACAATTCAAATATGCAAATGGTAATTGAAGATGAGTAAAGCTGTTACTGTTCATATTCCCATATCGCCTAAGATTGCTATTATTGTTGATGTAAAGCTTGGCTTTTATGTGAAAGTGCAAGGCAATGAAAAATATGTTTCACTAAATCTAAAAGCTCTTATCGATACAGGAGCAAATGGGTCTTGCATAAGTCGTAGAATTGCAGAAGTTTGCAATTTGAAAAAGATTTCTTTTGTGAAGATAAGGTCTATTCAAGGTGAAAGCATTTTACCTGTGTACGAAGCTGATATACAATTAGACAATGATACCTGTTTTAAAAATTGTCACGGTATAGATGAAGATGGTCACGTTACCAGTAGCTATGATATAGCCATAATGTCTAGAGAGCTCTTGAATAATCACCCATCTATAACAAACTATACCACCATTTGGATGGATAGTATAAGAGATGGAAAATCAGAGCTTGTAAACACAAACAAGTTAGTACGAAACTATGAAGGATGTACTGGACTAAAAACTGGTTCAACCAGCCTGGCTCTATATAATTTATCTGCAAGTGCAACTCGTGATAACTTGAGTTTAATTACAGTTATAATGAAAGCCCCTACAACAGCCTTAAGATTTTCAGAAGCAAAACAATTACTCGACTATGGATTTAACAATTATTCTTCATCAGAGCTTTCTAAGAAAGACGAAATTATAAAAAATATCACCGTAGAAAAAGGAACTCAAAATAGTATTAATGCAATATTTTCTGAGGATAAATATTGTTTAATTCCAAAGGGGCAAGATTCAAAAATTACACAAGAAATAAATATTCCAGATACAATATCAGCACCTATTAACAAAGGTGATAAAATTGGTGAAATAAAATATTATTATGATAACGAATTGCTATCTAGTGTTGATGTAGTTTCCGATAGTGATGTAAAAAAACATAGTTTTATAAATATGAGTGAACTTTTGTTAAAAAAATGGTTTAGCCTTTTACGAATATGAAATTAAAAAAAATTGCTTATTGTTAATTTTCAGATTTCCTAATTTTTTTATATAAACTTTAATTAATAATTTTATATACGGGCTTAGTGGGCGCCATGGTGTGGCGTCCACCACTGCTTATCGCAAAGCTATTTTCTTTTGTTTTGCTTAGATATATTTTCGAGCTCATCTACCCTTTGTTTTTGCTTTTTTAAAGTTGTCCATCCAAAGTACGAAGATATAAATTCACCGTACTTTGTAGTGTCTTCAAAACCAAAATCCTCATCATTTTCTTCGTCTTTTTTATACTGCATGAAATCACCTCTCGCCTATTATTATGTCTGCTTGCATTATTAATATTCTAAAACATGCATATAAAGCAACTTAAAACTTTGTAAAATATACTAAAATTATGAAAAAAACCCGAACCCCAAAAAGCAATTTTACTTAAACTTTTTGGTGCCGTGCTCTATTATTATAACTATAAATTACTTATGGTCCATCATCTTCGTCATCATCTTCTACCAAAATTTGATTATTTTGTGTATTCGACTTATTAGAATTTATATTATTACCAGTGCTATTTGACGTATTTTGCTCTATAGTATTTGAAGAAATAACCTCATTTATTGACGTATTCGTATTTACATTTGTATTAGTATTTGTGTTTGTTGTTCCTGTAGCATTAGTATTACTATTAACGTTATTATTAGTGTTAGTTTGTGTGTTATTATTAGCTCTTGCATTCGTATTATCTCTCGTACTATTATTTACGACATTATCTACATTGTTTACTACAACTTTATTTTCTATAACATTATTTTTTACATTATTAGATTGATTCTCAACAGTTTTATTATAATTTGTATTATCCTTAATTATTGTACCACTAGAGCCTGTGCATTCAACACAGTTTTTAGGAAGCGTACCAGATAAAAAATACTCTGTATATTTATTTTCACATTTTGTTGTAGCAATATTACCAGTTTTTGCACAAACTTCAGCTTGTTTAACACTTGTTGGTTTTGTAAAAGTAGTTTTTTCCAAATCGGTATGTACTTCTTTCATAACTGAAGACCATAGTAGTACAGCTGGACTTTTTCCTGTGTAGGAAATAGTTTCATTAATATCATAACCATACCATGTTACTGCGGTATAATATGTTGTAAAACCACATAGCCATTTATCGTAATTATCGTTAGTTGTACCGGTTTTTGCGGAAACATCCATTCCATCTATTCTGCACGCTTTGGCGGTTCCATTTGCTCCTTCAACAGGTTGTTTTAGAAGCTCTTTTAAAATATAAGCCACTTCCTTTGAAAAGACTTTTCTCTTTTTCTGCTTTGTTTTTATAACATTTTTACCATTAGAATCTACAACATCTGTATAAAAAGTTGGCTCTATGTACACTCCATCGTTTGCTATAGTCCCATACGCTGCAGCCATTTCTAGTGGAGTTATTCCTTTATCTAATCCACCTAGTGCAAGTGATAAAGACTCATCGTTTTCGGTTAGCGTTGTAATTCCCATTTTTTGTAAGTATTTTATTGAAACTGCTGGAGTTACTTGCTCCATCATTTTAACAAAAGGAATGTTTTGTGAAGATTCCACAGCTCTTCTTACTGTTATATTTCCAATATAGTCATCGTTATCTTTTGGCGTATATTCATCAGCAAATGTTGTTGGCTCATCATTGTAAATAGTTGTTGCTGTAAATATTTTTTTATCAATACCTGGTGCAAGTACAGCCAGCGGTTTTATTGCTGACCCAGTTTGTCTAACAGCCTGTGTAGCTCTATTAATCCCCCTATATGTGTTTTTTTCTCCCAGTCCACCAACAATTGCTCTAACTTGTCCCGTAGAATGATCCATTATAACCATAGCAGATTGAGACGTTTGTCCCTTTTCTGAAGTTAGAGCATATTTTTTTTGAGTATATTCATTCTCCAACTTTTTTTGAATAGTGCTATCTGCCGTACTGTGTATGGTTAGCCCAGACATGTATAGATAATTTGTAGCAAACTTTTCACTTATATTCTTTTTATCGGAAAATTCAGAAATAACCTCTGAAATAACGCTATCTGTATAGTACGAATACACCACATTATTTTCAGCAGTTATACTTCCTTTTTCAAAATTCAAACCATTGTCAATTTCTTGAATAGCAGAATCATAATCTTCTTTACTTATATCTTTAAGCTCCAACATTTTTTCTAAAACTATTTTTGACCTTTTTTTAATTCTCTCAGAATTATCACTACCATCAAATGGGTTGTACGAATTTGGAGAAATATTTATTCCTGCTAAAAAAGCACATTCCGCTAAACTTAAATCTTTTACATCCTTATTAAAATAATATTTTGCCCCCATATTTACTCCATAAACATTTGGAGCTGTATATATTATGTTTAAATAAGATTCCAATATATCATCCTTACTAGAAAAGCTTTCAAGCTCCGCAGATTTAACCCATTCACCAATCTTCCTAGTAATAGAATTATCATCATTTCCAGTTAAATTTTTTACCAACTGCTGAGTAATAGTACTTCCTCCAAATGACGACTTGCCCCCATGCAAAATATACGAACCTATGGCTGCAGAGGTTCTCCTAATATCAACCCCTTTGTGAGAATAAAATCTTTCATCCTCTATATCTACATATGCATTTTTCAAATTGTCAGGAGATCGGAAGAGCGTCGTGTAGGGAAAGAGTG
>CALDID010000253.1 GCA_937901865.1 uncultured Treponema sp. | reverse complement strand
GTTCCTAGATGATAAGAAAAAAATAGCGTCTAAACTCGGCACGTCAACACCTTCGCTCAAACAACGAACATTGTTCAAAATGCGACACTCGTTTTTTTCAGCATTTGCATTTTTAAGCCATTCTAGTTTTTCTTCTCTTATTCCGCTTCCCATTGTGCCGTCAATATGTTCTGCAGAAATACTCACAATGCTTTCTCTCTCTTTTTCAGAAAGAGTTTTGTAATACGCTTCTTTACAAACATCAAAGCTCTCTTTTATATATTTCGATGTCTTTATATTAGAGCAAAATGCAACAGCACTTCTCATTGGCTCTGGGTCTACGTCAGAAAAAAGCTCTTTGTCTGTCAAATATGATGTGCGCTTTGATAACACATTTATACAGCCGATTAGCTTTAGTGCGTCATCAGCTTTGATTTCGCTTTGTGCAATATGCTTTTGTAATGAGCTGTCGATGTTATCAATAGAGTTTTCATTAAGCGTTAAAACGATAACTTTGTAATCTGACAAAAGCTGCTTTTCCACAGCTTCCCCGAAACCAATGCGATACATTTCTTTGCCATATAAATCTTCATTGTCCATAGAGCAAAGATAAATATTTTTTTCGTCAGCTTTTCTTTTTGTTTCGTCAGAAAACAATCGTGGTGTAGCGGTCATATAAATGCGCTTTCTTGCTTTGATAAAAGAGTTATCGTGTACTTTTACAAAGACAGAATCAGCTTTTTTCTCTTGAGTAAAGCCCGTTGTTCTGTGTGCTTCGTCTGCAATGATTAAATCAAATTCTTTTTGAGCCTTGCTAACAACATCAATCGATTGATATGTTGAAAAAACTACGATTATACCGCCGTTTTCTTTTTGCCGTTTTTGATATTCTTTGAATTGCCTTTTTATGTTTTCAATATTTGTAGACGCAGGAAGAGCTAACGTTGTAAGTGAATCGGTAAAATCATCACTCGCCTTTGATACGTCTTTGTCTGAGCAGATACAAATAGGATAGAGATTTTGAGTTGCTTGCGCAGTCCATTCTTTTAGTGTCTGGCTTAAAAGGGCAATCGACGGCACTAAAAACAACACTATCGAAGATTCTTTTTCTATGTCTTCTGCAATGCGCAGAGAAGTAAACGTTTTTCCCGTTCCGCACGCCATAATCAATTTTCCGCGCTCGTGTGTTTTCAAATACTCAAGGGCATTATCGTGAGCTTTTTGCTGGTGCGGCAAAAGGGTATACTTTTCTTTTTCTGCGCTCTTGCCAAACAGCCCTTTATTCAGCTTTTCCCAATCTACACTATCATTTCTGAGGTCATAAAGCCCGATTTTGCTAACAGGCGGATTCTGATTTTGTATTGTGTTTTCTGCTTCTGCATTAAAGCCGTTTCTTGTCGTATCTATCCAAAGCCGATGAGCAAAACTTTTTTCTCCGTCGCTTGTTTCAAAGAGTTTGCTTGATGTGGATAAAAAAGTATCTACGGCAGGCTTATTTATAATAGAAGATTCTGCATAGCATTTGCATTGTACAGCCCAATATTCGTTGTCAAATGTTTTGCAAACAATGTCTATACCTGTATCTTTGCCGCCGAATTGCGCTTTATACGGAAACTCATTCCAAAGCCACACGTCGTTTAGAGTTTGCTTGTATTCACTTTTTGTTTTTAGATATGATTTCATCAGTTTTTCGAAGCGAGTACCTTTATCTCTTTCTGAAAAACTATTTTCTCTATAACTATTGATAATCTCATCGAACTTCTTTTTCTGTTCCGCCATTTTTCTTCCTATATATATCTTTGTCTATGATATAGAAGTTTGTACAACTGTCTTTTATTGTGATTGTGGTCTATTTAATAGACTGTACTTATATAATAAGGCGATTAGATAAACTTTTCAAGTGTAAAAGTCTATTATTTTGAACGAATGAATGATTTTAAGTCAGATTTCGTAGACAATATGGTCTTTTATAGAACACAAAAAGGTTTGTCGCAGTTAGAACTTTCTGGAATTTGTGATTGTGGCAAAAGTACTATTAGCGGGATAGAAGCAAGAAAACATTTCCCGTCGTTTGAATTGATATTAAAAATCGCTTATGCCCTTGAAGTGCACCCAGCGGATTTATTTTTGCGCAACGCCAGCAAAAGCAGGGAAGAAGTGCGCAAGTTTTTCGACGAAGAACTTTCCGAAACTGTTAAATCTATGGTAGAAAGAAACTTCCCTCTAAACTAGCTTAGTTTAAAGAGTATATTCTAGGCTAGTTTAAAGTGTGTGAACTAGCCTAGTTTAAAGAGTGTATTCTAGCTTAGTTTAAAGTGTGTATTCTAGGCTAGTTTAAAGTGTCGCTTCTTACAAAACAGGTTATTTATATTTTACAAATCACGCTATGTGTGTTTTACGAATCACGCTATGCGTGTCTTAAAAATCATGCCGTGCGTGTTTTACAAACCACGCTGTGCGTGTGTTACTTGACAAATTGTACATCTGATGTTATTGTGTATTTAACATTTGCTGCTTACTTTTTCCGTAAATGTTAAGTTTATACAGAAAATACTTGACATCAAATTATAAGCGATGTATATTGTTTTTAGGTAGAGGTTTTTTATGGGGAGCGAGTTTGGAAATCGATTAGCTGAATGTTTAAAAGATTTTAATATGACTCAACGCGAACTTTCTAAAAAACTTGAAGTGAGCGAAGTTACTGTAAGCCGTTGGGTTAGTGGAGAAAGAGTACCGAACTATGCAACAGTAAATAAGATTGCAGAAGTTTTCGATATATCCGTAAAATTTTTGTATCTTTCTAAGGAAGATTTATGCATCTACTATAAGACCAAAAAAGGTTCGGTTCATACAGGGTTATTAGAACCGCATGATTTTAAAAATATTGGCAATGAAGAAAGAACATTGTCAAAGACTTTTGAACCGATTGCAAAGATAGAGGAAGAACAAGTGGATTGGGGTGCGATTTTGACAAATCCATCGTTCAATTCTACTGCTATTATTGGAATGGTTGCTCTTGCCAAAGCTATGGGAAAATTCTCAGAAAAAGACATTGAGCAAATCAAAGATATTTTAGACAGATAACAGGAGGAAAAAGAAATTGATTGCGTCAAAAAAGACCTTTTAACTGCGAAATTGTCAATTTTACAGTTAAAAAGTCTCTAAACAACATTCTGCGGAAAATACCTCAAAAATGTTTTCTCACCAATTACATACTAAGGGTTTTCTGCGGGATTATCAAGATTCATTTTCTATGATTTTTATGATTATTACGATTTTTTCGTAATTTTTGGAGTGAAAAATGATAAACGTAGATACTCCTCGTGAAACGAACTTCGCTGTTACACTTGTTCCGTGTAATCTTAAAGAACACACATATATTGCTCGTGTTCCTCGTCGTACTGTTAGCACCGACCAGCTTCTTGATTTGGTCGAAAAGCATAACACTGGCATTGACCGCTATTCTGTTGGACATGCTATGGAGCTTCTGAAAAAGGAAATCTTGGAGCAGGCAGAACTCGGCTTTTCTGTGGACATTATGGATATCTGCAAGCTCTATATTGCGCCAATCAATAGCGTGAAGTCGCTTACACCAGAGGCGGAAACCGTAACGGGCTTTGAAGCTCGCTTTTCGGTGAACGACAAACTCAAAGAGCGATTGAAAAAGGTGAGCGCAAGCGTTACGGCTGTTACCGATTCTGCGCCGCTTATTTCAAAAATCGAAAATCCTGTTGACCTGCAAGCAGATGGCAAGCTGAACTTGACTTTTAGCGCGCGATTGCGGGGCGATAAGTTGCAAGTCGGCGGCGAGGGAAGTGGCGTGTTCTTTGTGCCGTGCCTTGAGAGCGGAGAGGCGGAAACAAACGAAGCGCATTGGGTGAAAGTGCAAGACGAGCATTTGACACACAACACAAAAACAATGCTTGAGTTCTATGTGCCGCGTACGCTCGATACTGCGAAAAAGTATTTTATTGCAGTTCGCACCGCTCTTCGTGGCAAAACCGAGCTTAAAACCGCCGTTACAGGCATTAGCAAAATCCCTGTAACGATTGAAGAATAGCAGTCGAGAGATGTTTTTCTGATATAGGTTGTTTTTTAGAGGGGAAGTGCTAAAATAAGCATTTCTCCTTTATTTTTGGCATTGACGGAAATAAGCGTTTTGTGCAATAATAAGTTTTGTAAAAGTCAATCGGATACAATACATATAAGAGAAATACAATGAACTATGCAGTAAGATATTACACAAAGACTGGCAACACAAAGCGGCTTGCAGAGGCGATTGCGAACGTGCTCGGAGTGGAAGCGTTGCCGATAAGCGCGCCTGTTTCTGAAAAAGTGGATTTGCTCTTTTTGGGCAATTCGTATTATGCGTTTAACATTGACCGCGAAGTCCGCGATTTCGTGCATTCGTTGGATAAAAACAAGGTCGGCAAAATCGTCAATTTCGGTTCTGCTGCAATGCTCAATTCAACGTTCAAAAAGGTCAAAGCCGAGGCGGATAAAGTCGGGATTGAGATGTTCGACAAAGAATTTCACTGCAAAGGCGAATTCAAAGCGTTCCATAAAGGTCGCCCGAACGATGCGGACTTAAAAGCGGCGGCAGATTTTGCAAGAAGCATTATGCAATGAAAGCGACAGACCGTATTGCGCACTATCATCTTCCGGGTCTGTTTGAGTTCTACGATTTGTATAAGGCGTTTTTGCCGCTGTATCGTGAACATCGCGACTGGTTTTATCCGTGGTGCGACATTGCTTCTCTTTACGGCTCTCCTGCCGATTGCTTGTGGGGCGGCGGCAGGGCGGGCTTTGGCAATTCTCGTGTAAAAGACGTGATTGCTTTGGTGGACGAATACAATATTTCTGCGCGTCTTACGTTTAGCAATTCGCTGCTCAAAAAAGAGCACCTCGCCGACAAAAAATGCAATGCGCTGTGCGAGCAATTTCAAAAGACAAAGGCGAAAAGCGGCGTTATCGTGTATTGCGATGTGCTTGTTGCGTATTTAAGAGAAAAATTTCCCGATTTATATCTTGTATCGTCTACCACAAAAGTGCTGACCGACTTTGCCGATTTTGAGGCGGAATTAAACAGGGAAGATTTTAGCTATGTTGTGCCAGATTTTCGGCTGAACAAGGATTTTGAACATCTCACTGCGCTTTCTCAAGCACAGAAAGACAAAACGGAGTTTCTGTGCAACGAGTGTTGTTCTGTGAACTGCAAGGCGCGAAAGGCGTGTTATGAAAATGTGAGCTTGAGAAACTTGGGCGAAGAGGTGAAAGAACATCACTGCGTTTCACCCGATGCGTCAGGGGGCTATCGGTTTTCGCTTGCGATGAAAAATCCTGCGTTTATCGGCATTGCTGACATTCAAAAGATTTATCTGCCAAGGGGATTTTCTTCTTTCAAAATCGAAGGCAGAGGGCTTGGGAGCGCGCTTATTCTGGAGTTTTTGCTGTATTATCTGACCAAAAGCGAATATCACATAAATGTGCGCGAAGCCATCTACCTTGATGCTATGCTAGATTTATTTTGATGATTTACAAAAAATACGTCATCAAGATCGGAAGAGCACACGTCTGAACTCCAGTCAC
>CALDID010000252.1 GCA_937901865.1 uncultured Treponema sp. | reverse complement strand
GGCGGCTGTGGTGGAGGAAATCACATCGGGCAACCACATCAAAGAGCGCATTTCTCTTGTAAGAGCGTAAAGTTTACATGCAGGGGGTGAAAATCGTATGCGGTTTCGCTATACTGAGGAAAGAGGTTTTTATGACAATCAGAAAATATAACGAAAAAGACCTTCCTGCAATGATTGCAATTTGGAATGAGGTCGTTGAGGAAGGAATCGCTTTTCCTCAAGAAGAGTTATTGACAGAAGAAAGCGGACAGAACTTTTTTGCTTCCCAGTCCATGAGCGCAGTGGCAGAGGAAAACGGCAGAATTTTCGGGCTTTATATCCTGCATCCAAACAATGTGGGGCGGTGCGGACATATTGCAAACGCAAGCTATGCCGTTTCGTCGGAAGCAAGAGGAAAGCACATCGGCGAATTGTTGGTGAAAGACTGTCTTTTTCAAGCAAAAAAATGCGGTTTTAGCATACTCCAGTTCAATGCTGTTGTAGAAAGCAATGTGCATGCCCGTCATTTGTATCAGAGACTGGGCTTTGTTCAGCTGGGAACCATTCCTCGCGGTTTTAGAATGAAAGACGGGCATTTTGAGAACATCTGCCCTTACTATCACGAATTGTAAGCGAGGACGCTATGAGGATAAGCGTGCGATTTACGGCGGCGATACATACGATTTTGTGTATCGAGTATTTTGAAAGCGACTATCGCGTTACTTCCGATTTTATCTCGGCAAGCACGGGAGTGAATGCGGTTATCATCAGAAAGATTTTGCTACAGCTGCAAAAGGCGGGGCTTGTGCAAACATCGGCGGGCGTGGGCGGCTCTCATCTAGCGAAAAGCGCGGACGAAATCACGCTGCTTGCGATTTACAACGCGATAAACGAGGGCGAGGAAGAGCGCGAAGTGTTCAATTTTCACCCGAAACCGAACGGGAATTGTCCTGTCGGAAAGAATATTCACGCCGTTTTAGACCCCGTGCTTGAAAGTGCGCAGAAAGCAATGGAAGCCGAGCTTGAAAAAACGACAATCGCGGATTTGCTTGCGAAATTGCCGCAAAAATAAGAAAGAAGGAGGGCGTATGACACAAAGCGAGCGCAGGCGATTTTTGATTGACTATCTGATTGCGGAAGACGCGCAGTATGCCGAGATTCCAATTCCCGACGACGAAGCGGAGCAAAAGCGGCTCTTTCGTTCGCTCGTGAATGTGCGAGAGGCGAAGAGCGCGAGCAGCGATTTTTTGCGCGTGCAGGACGAGTATTTGCAAGAAGAAAGCCGAGCGCGCGGCATTGTGGACGCACAGACGATTTTTGATTCGACCGAGCAGGCAAACGCCCGCCCTCCGTTGTATCTCTGGCGCGGAGACATCACGACTCTGAAAATCGGCGCGATTGTGAACGCGGCAAACAGCGGACTGACAGGCTGTTATCAGCCGTGCCATTCGTGCATCGACAACGCAATTCACAGCGCCTCAGGCATTCAGCTCCGCGCCGAGTGTGCCGCGATTATGCAAGAGCAGGGCTACGCCGAGCCTGCGGGCAAAGCGAAAATCACGCGCGCGTATAATCTGCCGTGCGATTTTGTGATTCACACGGTCGGTCCGATTGTGCGCGGCAAACTCACCGAGCGCGACCACGTGCAGTTGGCGAATTGCTACAAAAGCTGCCTTGAACTCGCGCAAGAAAACGGCGTTGGCTCGATTGCGTTTTGCTGTATTTCTACGGGCGTGTTTTGTTTTCCCGCAGAAAAAGCCGCAGAAATTGCCGTCCGCACGGTGCGCGAGTGGCTTTCAGAAACGAAGAGCGAGATGAAAGTCGTGTTCAACGTGTTCAGCGAAAATGACGAGGCGATATATCGGAGGATTTTGTATGATTGAGAAACTCAAACGGGCAATAGAGCGCGCAGACGCGATAATTATCGGCGCAGGGGCAGGGCTTTCCGCGTCGGCGGGCTTTTTGTATGCAGGCGAGCGATTCGAGCGGTATTTTAGCGATTTTGCGGCAAAATACGGCTTTCGCGATATGTACTCAGGCGGTTTTTATCCTTACGAAACGCTGGAGGAGCAATGGGCATTTTGGTCGCGCAACGTGCTGATAAATCGGTATATGGACATTCCTAAAAGCGTATACCGCGATTTGCTTTCGCTCGTAGACGGCAAAGATTATTTTGTGCTCACCACGAACGTGGACCATTGTTTTCAGCGCACGGGGTTCGACAAAAAGCGGCTGTTTTACACGCAGGGCGATTACGGGCTGTTTCAGTGCAGCGAGCCGTGCCACCAAAAGACGTACGACAACGAAGCAGAAATTCGCGCGATGTACGAAAAGCAGCGCGATATGAAAATCCCGACGGAGCTTATTCCGCGCTGTCCCGTGTGCAAAAAGCCGATGAGTATGAATCTGCGCTGTGACAGCACGTTTGTGGAAGATGAGGGCTGGAGCGAAGCGGCGGCGCGTTACGCGGATTTTGTGCGCACACGAAAAGCGGATTGCACAGGCAACGTCTTGTTTTTGGAGTTGGGCGTTGGTGGAAACACTCCGGGAATCATAAAATATCCGTTTTGGCAGATGACGGCGCGGAACAAAAACGCGGTCTATGCGTGCGTGAATAACGGCGAGGCGGTCTGTCCGCGCGACATCGCCCCCCAATCCATCTGCATAAACGGCGACATCGGAGATGTGCTAAAGGAGCTGTTGTAACAGAGATGTGTATAGCGGCAAAGCGAACGGAGAAATCGTTATAGAAGTATGCTAAAACGATAAGCCTTGCACTGAAAAGTCAGAGGTATTTATTTTCTTTATGAAAAAGTCTATGTTGCACCCGATAAACATCGCGCAATATATCGTGATGATGAGCGCAAAGACAAGATAAAATGCTATTTTTAGCTCTTCTGTGCTTGTATATAATCCAAAGCAGAGCATTAAAAGCACCATAAGTATTCCTGCAACTACCCAGCCACGAAGTGAAATCGGGTTTGGGGTTGCAGAAGATGTATTTATTTTTTTCAGCACACTTTCTATTGTGCTATCAGTTTCGCTTACACTTTGATAAAGCGGCACTGCGGCTAAATGTTCTGCTTTTGTTAATAGCCTTACTTGTGTTCTGCAAGAAGAGCAAGCGAGCAAATGGAGCGAAACTTTTAGCGGAATATGCTCATCTTTGTCTAATGCAAGGAATGTGTCCATAATCTCTTCGCATTTATTAGTGTCTGTCATAATAAAACTCCTTTAGCTTTTCTTTCAAAATCTTCTTAGCTCTGAATATATGCGACTTTATCGTATTTTCTGGAAACCCAGTTATTTCACTTATATCTGAATATTGAATATCGTGGAAAAAATATAAATCAAGGCATATCGCATATTTTTCTTCTAATTCATTAACAGCCTCTCTTACGGCTTCTTGTGTCAATTTCCTGATTTCTAGCTCCTCTGGATTTAACCCTTTTGCTACAATCTCTTTGTTTTCTGCTAAAGAGCAAAACTCTTTTCTGCGCTGTATAGAATTTATTGCGATATTATATGCAAGACGAGTGAGCCAGGTAGAAAATAAACTTTCTCCTCGAAACGTATCTAGCTTTGTATAGACCTTTAAGAATACTTCTTGTATAAAATCTTCTGTGTCTGCCTCGTTTTTGAAGAATCCCATACCTAAGGCTTTTACTTTGTTTTTGTAAAGGCTCATCAATTTGGAAAACGATGTTTCGTCACCCGCTAAAGTCGATTTAACGAGTGCAAAATCACGTTTTTGAGCGATAATTCTTTCAAAGTTTTTGAGCGACGGAGGCAGAGCCTTTTCCATTGTTCTTCATCTATTGACAGTCGTCTGACAGTCGGTAAAACAAAAGCAAGCCTACTCCTACTGCAAGCGGAATGAGTCCTCCTAAAAGGGAATAGGATATGCCTTCGATAAGAAAAAACAAAACAGAGAGTATAGAGCCTATACAAACCAAAAGAAGCCCTGTGAGAAGTGAAAATACTTTTAGATTCAGTTTGCGCGGTGCATAAGTGCCTTTTTGTATTTGCAGTTTTACTTCGTGATGATGCCACAACAGATAAAAAAATACAACAATTCCGCCAATCACTATACCCACTATGGGGATAACAGTGATAACAACTTGAGCGGCAGGCGATGTTATATCCATAGAAAGTGCCTCCATTTCAATTTCTTAGACACCGCCTGCTTTGTTTTGGTTGCATTTAATTCAAAAAAAGATATTCGCTAAAGTATATCGCATTAAAAGCCCCCATAACAAGCAGATTGTTTATCTCTGTCAAAAGCTCTTTTTTCACTTTGTTCTCTCCGCTTTCTAAAAGCTCTCTTTTTGTTTTTGTGCGAAAGTATGACGTGATAGCAATTTTTATGGCTCTGCTTTTTTTGTTTATCTCTTCGTAAAACTCCTTATCGCTTGGATTATAAGGAAACCACGGCTCTAAAATCAGCACTGTGTTTTCATCAGCCGTTTGAAGCCTCATTTGCCCAAGCTCTGTATAAGAAGCATATTTGCTTTCTTTTTGCGTAGATGGTTTTGGGTCGGCTTTTCTTAATCCTGCTCCAAGAGAGGCCTTGTTTGTCGCAAAAAAAGCTGCGGTAAGAAAGATTATGGCAATGAAGATAAAAAGCGCGATAAAAGATAGAATACGCGGCAACACCTCTTTGCTCTTTTTGGCTTGATAGTTCTGCGGCGGCGGATAGATGTCTTGTGTGCTGTTGTTTTTGTATGATGAAGCCCAAAACTTTTTCATCTTGCTTCTTTCTCCTTGTTTGTACTTTCTACTTTGTATTTAGAAAGCAGCATAGAAGCCTTTTGCGCATCGTTGCCGATAGAGCCGATACGAGCTTTTAAGCGTATGCTTTCTTCTCTCCATTCTTCTTCTATAATATATCCGCTTTGCCGAACAAGCGAAATCAATCCTTGCTCTTCCATTGGAACGATGTAATCTCTTATTTCTCCAGCGAGCTTTTCGATTATCACATCAATAAGCGACGAAAGAGAATCTTTGTTCTTTGCGCTTATTTTTAAGGCATTCGGGAACTTTTCGTCAAGACGAGTGAAGAGTATATCATCAGATGAGAGCTTATCCATTTTGTTAAGCAAAATCAGCTTTTCATTTTCCCCTGCACCGATTTCGTTCAACACCTTTATTACAGTGTCGTATTGCATAAGGGCGTTTTCATCGCTTGCATCGATTACTAAAAGAAGTAAATCCGCGTGTATCGCTTCTTCAAGCGTTGACTTAAATGCGTTTACCAAATTATGAGGCAAGTTTGAGATGAAACCGACGGTGTCTGTGATGAGTATGTCTTTGCCGTTTTTTACGTTTAATTTGCGTGTTGTAGGGTCAAGAGTGGCAAAGAGTTTGTTTTCAACCAAAACATTCGCATTTGTCAGCGCATTCAATAAACTTGATTTTCCCGCATTTGTGTAGCCTACCAATGCACAAGATGGTTCTGCTTTGCGGTTTCTTTGTTTTCTCTGCGTAGCTCTTTCTTTCACTACTTTTGCTAAATCGCGTTTGACTTGGTCGATTTTTATTTCAACTTGTCGCCTGTCTAATTCAAGCTGTGTTTCGCCGCTTCCTTTAGAACCATAGCTTCCGCCTCTTTGTCGTGCCATATCGCCATAAGAATGTGCCAATCTGGGCAAAGAATACTGCAATTTTGCAAGTTCAACCTGTAAATTTGCCTCTTTTGTGCGAGCGCGAGCGTCAAAAATGCGCAAAATCACTTCTTGGCGGTCAAAACACGGCACTCCAGAAAGCTTTTCCCAGTTTCTTTGCTTTGTAGGGTCGATGTCGAAATCAAAAATAATGCAATCTGCCTCTTTTTCCTTTGCTTTTTGTGCAATTTCGCTTGCTTTTCCCGTTCCTATTCCATACGCAGGTGTTACTTCACGCCGAGCAAGAACGATAATATCTGCAATTTCCATTTCAAGCGTTGTAACCAAGCCTTTTAGCTCATACGGAGTGCCGTCTTCCCCTTTTTTAGCAGGAGGCGCAACTAATAAAGCTCTTGTTTTTCTATTCTTTTCTTCTTCAATGTCAATCATATCTTTTCCTTATTTTCCCTTATCTATCGTACACTATTTGCGCTTGTAAATGCAACGGTAAAATAGTATTCTTATGTCTATGATTTTATTTAACGACACAAAAGACGACATTGAAGCAATTATTTTTGATATGGACGGCGTGCTTCTTGATTCTGAAACTATCACGATAGAATGTTGGCGTAGAGCTGCAAAAGAAATCGGGATTGCAAAAGAAGACATCGACGAAGCTAATACGGCTTGTATGGGGACAAATATAAACGATACGATTTTGTATTTGGACA
This sequence comes from uncultured Treponema sp., assembly GCA_937901865.1. Classification (GTDB taxonomy): domain Bacteria; phylum Spirochaetota; class Spirochaetia; order Treponematales; family Treponemataceae; genus Treponema_D. The sequence continues at coordinate 9,104 of CALDID010000252.1, read as the reverse complement.
AGCGATATAAAGAAAAAGTGGAGGGCTTTGATGGAGCGACATTTAGAAAACGCACTTCTGCTCTTTTTGTAGAGATGAGTGAGGGAAAGCCAGTGCCTCTTATGCCGTATGCGAAGGAGTGTTTAGAGAGCCTTTCTGGAAAAAATATAAGGATTGCGCTTGCATCTTCTACACGAGAAGCTGTTGTGCGAAAAGAGCTAGAGCAGGTTGATTTGCTAAAGTATTTTGAAAGTGTAACGACGGGCGATATGGTTGGACATTCAAAACCTGCTCCTGATATTTACTTAAAAGCAGCAGCTTCTTTAGGCATTGCACCAGAAAAATGCGCAGCTGTAGAAGATAGCCCAAATGGAGCGACAAGTGCGATTAGAGCGGGAATGAAATGTATTCTTGTTCCCGATAAATTAGAGCCGAGCAAAGCTCTTCGTTCTCACATTTGGAAAGAGCTGAAATCACTCAAAGAGCTGTGCTAAATTCTTTTTTCCGTCTTCTGTACTCTGCACAAAGGCGGGATTTTTGTTTATGCTGAGACGAAAGATATATGATTAGTTTCTTCAATGAAAAAGCACTTCTGATAAAATGCCTCTTATTATTAAAGGTGCAAGGCAGATAGGGGAAACTTTTTCAAGCAAGCACTTTGCTAAAGCGTTATCTAAAAGGTAAATTGTAGCGAGATATATAAAAAAATCTCAAAATTATTGTACAAAAACTTTTATTATACTACAATACTTTTACTATGATTAAGCGAAACACTGGTTTTTCTCATTTAACGGCGGGATATTTGTTCCCTGAAATTGCAAAGAGAAGAAGAGAATATGCCTCTTCGCACCCTAATGCAAAGATTATCAGCCTCGGAATTGGCAATACCACCGAGCCGCTTACGCCGCATATCACCAAGGCTATGGCGGATTATGCCAAAGCTCTCGGCACAAAAGATGGATACTCTGGCTATGGCGATGAGCAGGGAAACACAGCCTTAAGAGAAAAGATTGCTCGTGTTTTCTATTCTGGTAAAATCAGCGTAGACGAAGTTTTTATTTCTGACGGTGCAAAGTGCGATATTGCTCGTATCCAAACGCTCTTTGGGCGCGATGTGAATGTGGCTGTGCAAGACCCTGCATATCCTGTATATGTCGATGGCTCTGTTGTCTACGGGGCGGCAGGGGCAAATAATGGCAGCGGCTATGAGGGCATTTGCTATATGAGCTGTTTGCCAGAAAATTCTTTCTTTCCAGACCTTTCTAAAATCCAAAAAAACAGCTTGATTTACTTCTGTTCTCCGAATAATCCTACAGGCGCGGTCGCTACTCGTGAACAGCTCAAAGCTCTTGTTGATTTTGCGAATAAAAACGGCTGTATCATCATCTTTGATGCGGCGTATTTCTGCTTTATTCGCGACGAAAACTTGCCAAAGAGCATTTTTGAAATCGAGGGCGCGAAAACGTGTGCAATCGAAGTAAACTCATTCTCGAAGCCTGCTGGCTTTACAGGCGTGCGCTTGGGTTGGTCTGTTGTGCCGAGCGATTTGAAATATGAAGACGGAACACCTGTCAAAAACGATTGGAACAGAGTGATGACAACGCTGTTTAACGGTGCGTCGAATATTGCACAAGCGGGCGGATTGGCGGCTCTCGACGATGAGGGCTTGACTGAAATGAAGAGCCTTGTGGATTATTATCTTGAAAATGCACGCATTATGAAAGCGACTCTCACTACCCCTCGCTTTAAGGCGGCTGGCGTTGAAGTATATTTCGACGGAAACTCTCCGTATTTGTGGGTTCGCTTCCCGAATCAAAAGAGCTGGGACGTGTTCGACAAAATCTTGAATGAATGTCAAATCGTTACCACTCCAGGAAGCGGCTTTGGTCCTGCGGGGGAAAGCTTTATCCGCTTTAGCTCATTTGGACACAGAAGCGATGTGGAAGAAGCGTGCAAGCGGCTAGAGAATTTGAACCTATAAGAAAATTCGCTCTTTAGTGTACGCTTTAGCCACTCTTAAGTGTAAGGATGTGAGTGTCTTTAGTGTAAGGATTGGTTGCTCTTTAGCGTACAGATGATAGCGGCTATACTGTACGCTAAAGAGTGAATTCACTAAAATGCAGTTTTGTAGCCGAGTAAAAATGATGTGTAAAGGTCGGGCGTGCCTTTATAGACGGTTGAAACGTCAAACGAAAATGCTGTTTTTATAACGCCTTTTCCTGCGCTGATGTTCATAAACGGGCAAAGTGCAAATGCGGTACGCCTGTTTTCTCTGTTCTCTTCTAATTCTGATACGGAAAAATCATCGAAGAATGGTAAATTTTGTTTTTCTAATGCGGCTGATAAATGCGCACCGCTTTCTATGTCGATATTGCCGAAGATGATGCCAGAGTTTGAATACATAAGGTCTACGCCTAAAAGTCCGTGCAAAAAGAAAGATTCGTCTTTGCAGTCTTTGGTTATTTGAAAAAGCGAGAGCGTGAAGCGAGAGTTATCGCCTACCAAAAAGCGAGGTTCTATAAGAAAAGAAAGATTGTCGTCATCGAACTCTGGCGGATTGCCTTTTCCCGTAAACGATAGCTTTGTAATGCCGTTTTGCAAGAATAATTCACTGCGCTCGCCTAATGTGATGAGAGAGGAGAGCCCATAGTGCAAATCAATAGAGTGTATAGCGAACACTGCTTGGTCATTTCCCCCGACGTTGCCATCTCCAAACGGAACACCTACTCCGAAAGCGAAATCTGTTTTTACTATATAGGTAGAAAGTGCAAAGCGCAAATCTGCATTTATGACCCTTGAATCGTCTTTATCGTACGAATAAAAATACACGCCGCTTGCAAAATTAGTTGAAGGTTGCGCAACGTAGGAAAGCCCGTATTTTTCAAATGGATATATGACAGGTTCGGCAGTTCCGCGCCAATTTTCTGTGAGCTTGGAATTGAATGGCTTTATGCCGAAATGGCGCTGTATAAATATATCAGAGCCGATTGATTCATAGCGACCCATAAAAAGAGCAAGGTAATGAGTGAAATAATCTGTATTTACTCTGATTGTGCCAGAGAGTTCGTTTATTCTAAAATATGTGTCAGTATAAGACAAAAGCCCCGTTTTTAGCACATTTTCAGGGCGAAAAGATATTTCTCCGCGCACAATTAAAAAGTTAGAAAACTCGAGTTGCCCCGTTAAAAAGGAGTCCATTGGCAATCTGACATCGGTGTCCTCTCTAGTTGAAAGAGGCTCATTTGTAAGGTTTCCTGCAATTCCAGCATAACCGCTAAACGATGTTGCACTTAAATTTATAGGAAACATAATGACAACAAGCATTTTTATTGTTATACTAGTAAGTGTGGAATTTAGGGAAAAATGTTTCATAGTTCCTCCGATAAGTATTTTATATACTAAATAATTTTCCTGTACCTCTACAATACCATATAAATAGGAGCTTGGCTATATCGGAGATTTAGTGGATTTGAGAGAAAGAGATTTCTAAATAACTGTAATTTTTACATTTATTTTTTGGTCTTTTTTTTATTTTTACTTGACTTATGTCGTTTAAGGATTAAAATAATAGATATGAGTGACTATCTTGATGCTAATAACGAAGAATTGCTCAAAGACTTTTTTACCGAAGCAGAAGAGCAGGTAGAACATCTTGAGAGTAATATTCTTGTAATCGAACAAGACCCAACAAATCATGACGCTATAGACGAGATTTTCCGCGCAGCGCATACATTGAAGGGCGGTTCTGCGACGGTAGAGATGAACGAGCTTTCTACGTTCACTCACAGTGTGGAGGATTTGCTAGACGCACTTCGTTCTGGAACTTTGGCTGTATCTGAGCCGATAGTAGATGTTTTGCTGAGTGCGATAGATATCATCAAGGCAATGCTTGAGTCTCGAAGAAATGGTTCGCCATACGGAGAAGATGTTACTCCGATGGTTACAAAGATAAAATCATTTATTCCAGAAAAAGCTCCGAAGAAAAAGAGTGCAGTTCCGAAACCGAGCGGAATGCTTGGTGCTGCTCCTAGCCCAGCTCCTGCGCCTCAAGCTGCTCCTAAGGCATCTGCATCTTCATCAGTGAAACTTCCTATTACAGAAGCTGATTATGCAGAGATGAAAGAGGCTTGCGCCGATGGTGAAAAGCTTTGGTCTGTTACTGTTAATTTCGATGAATCCAACCCGATGAATTCTGTCGGTGGAATTCAGGTATTTGTCGCATTGAAAGCAAAAGGAAGCGTCTTAAAGACTGTTCCTGATTTCGATGTTCTTTATGAAGATGAATTCCAGCCGAAAGTTATATACTTTATTTCAACTTCTGCGCCTGCAGAGGAATTGGAAGACGCTTCTTTCCTTACCGATGTTACTTTGACAACTGACGCTAAGCCTGTTGATGAAAGTTGTATTGGTGGCGGAAGTGAGCTTTCTGCAATGGAAACGCCAGAGGCTGCGCCTCAGACAGAAAATGTTGCTGCTCCTGCACCTGCTGCGGAAGTTGTGCAAGAAAGTGCTCCTGCACCGCAAACTGCTCCAGCCCCAGTTGCTGCTGCATCTCCTGCACCTGCCGCTGCTGCTCATCCAAAAGCTGCAACGCCTGTAAAAAAAGCTGCGGTTCAACAGGCTTCTGTATTGCGTGTTGATGCAAAGCGAATTGACTATCTTCTTAACCTTGTCAGTGAAACGGTTATCACAAAAGGTGCATTTAACCAGATTGCGACACAGATGGGCGATTTGCAGGTACAATTCCAGACACTCGACGCTTCTTACAAAGAGAAAGTTCGTCGTATGTTCGAGCAGTTGCCACAGTACCTCGAAGAGATTCAGAATGGAGCTTCTGTCAAGGAAATTAAGGCTTCTGTATTCGAAGAGTTTGGCGGAATATTGTCATACTTTGACCAGTTTGAAGGTTCGCTCAAGAATCTTACAACGAAATATCGTTCTTCAACGCAAAACCTCGGACGCATTATTGGCGAATTGCAAGAGGGCGTTATGAAAATCCGAATGGTTCCTGTCAATCAGATTTTCAGCCGCTTCCCTCGCACTGTTCGCGATTTGTGCAAGAGCTTGAATAAGAAGATGGACTTGGTTATTGAAGGTGAAGACACAGAAATGGATAAGGGTGTTGTAGAAGACCTTCTTGACCCAATTATGCACTGTGTTAGAAACTCTGCTGACCACGGTATTGAATCTCCTGAAGAGCGAAAGAAGGCAGGAAAGCCTGAAACAGGTACTATTCTCTTAAAAGCTGCAAACGAAGGAAATACAGTTACTATTGATATTGTTGACGATGGTGAAGGTATTGACGTAGAAAGAGTTAAGCAGAAGGCTATTCAGAAAGGACTTATCCACCCAGATAAGATTTTGACGAATCAAGAAGCATATAACCTTATCTTCTTGCCAGGATTCTCTACAAACAATACAATTACAGCTGTTTCTGGTCGTGGTGTCGGTCTTGATGTTGTAAAGTCTAACATTGAGAAACTAAAGGGAACGGTAAGCGTTACCTCTGAAAAGGGGGTAGGCTCTAAGTTTACTATTCGCTTGCCATTGACACTTGCTATTATTCAGGGTCTTTTGGTACGAGTTGGAAAAGAGGTATACTCAATTCCGATTACAAACGTTATCGAAAGTGTGCGTGTAAAGCAAGGTGAGATAAATACTATTGATAACTATGAAGTTTTGAACGTGAGAAACGAAGTTATCTCTATTTTGCGCTTGAGTCGTTTGTTCAACATCAAAGACGCAGGCAAGGGAGAATACAACTTTATCGTTATCGTTGGTAGCCAAGAAAAGAAAATCGGTATTATGGTCGATTCTTTGATTGGTGAGGAAGATGTTGTTATTAAGCCATTGCAGGATCAATTTACAAGTTCTCCTGGAATTGCGGGAGCTTCAATCCTTGGTGATGGTTCAGTATCTTTGATTATTGATGTAAGTCAGTTACTTGAACTTGGTGTGCAGCAAGAAATCACTGCTCAGCAAGAGAGAGAAAACGGTATGATTGGTGCTAGGTAAGGAGCAAAGGAATGGAACAAGCAAATAATGAAGACCTTACAGCTGCTGCAGTAGCGGCGATTGCTCAGGACAATACAACTCAGTTGACTCCAGAGCAGATTGCAGCTGCCATAAAAAAAGAGCAGTTGAGTGTCATTGATTACAAGATGGTTACGTTCTCTCTTGCTGATAAAGACTATGCCATCGATATTATGAAGGTTAAGGAAATCGCAAAGGCTGGGCATTTTACTTATGTGCCGAATACGATGCCGTTTGTGCTTGGTGTATATAATCTTCGTGGTGAGATTATTCCGATAATTGACTTGCGCCTTTTCTTTAACATTGATGTTCCAGAGCGTAATCCGAATGCGCTTGAAAATGTTCTTATCGTTACGATTGAAGAAAGAACGTTTGGAATTGTTGTTGATGCGATTGATAAGGTGGTTGGAATTCAGAAAAGCACAATTCAGCCGCCACACCCATTGTTTGGTGATATTAACATCAAATATATCTATGGTGTTGTAGAAAGCAACAATAGATTGTATATTCTTCTTGATATTGACCGAATTTTCGGTGCAAGAACAGAAGAAGATGATGAAGATACTCCAAAACAGGATATTCGCCCAGTTTCTCATGCGGTAAATGCTCAAGAAAGTGTTGCTGCAAAGCCTGCTGTGACTTCTCCAGCTCCTGCAGCGGCAGCTCCTGTTGAAGAGAAAAAGGCATCTCGCAAAGATGATATAAATTATAAGTTTGTTTGCGAGAGCTTGAAGAGTTTTAGAAAGTTCAATGTCAGCTTTGTAAACGAAAAATGGACGGAAAACCGCTTTAATGAGTGGGAAAAAGAGAAGGGAGAGGGCAAAACACAGCTCCAAAACGAAAGCGATGCAGATGTGTTTATGAAGCCGTTCTATTCTCGCTGCAACGCAACATGGTGGACAAAAGAGTATGCTGATGCTGTGTATAAGGCATTGCCAGAGAATTCTGCAAAACAAATTTCTGTATGGAATCCAGGTTGCGGAAAAGGATATGAAGCATATTCTCTTGCTTGTTTGTTGAAAAAACGCTATCCTAATGCTAGAATAAGGATATATGGACATGACATTGATTTGTTGAGCGTATCTAATGCGCCACTTATCAATTTGCCTGCAAATGTGGCTTCAGATTGGTATGCGCCATACACAACAAAGACTGTTAATGGTGAGGCAACGTTTGATAAGAGCATAAAAGACATGATTTTGTTTGAGTATCATGATTGTGTTAATACGAATGCTCTTCCTGTTGTTGATATTATTTTTGCTCGTGATATTGTTTCTTTCTTGCCGCTTGAATCGCAGAATAAATTGATTGCGGATTTCGGTGAGAAAATCAAGGGTAATGGTATTGTTATGTTGGGCGATAATGAATCTCTTGCTGGCAAAGATAAGTGGGTTGAAAAAGCTACTGGTTCAGTAATGGCTTTCAGCAAACAATGAAATGATAAATGTGTCTGTGGTATAGGCAATACAGGAGAAGGTAAATGAGAGTTGAGTATATCAATCCTTTTGTTGAATGTTCTTACAGAGTTCTAAAAGAAGTACTTGGTGGTGCAGATGTGCAGAGAGGCGACTTGTATTTGAAGTCTACTGCTATGCCTGTGATGGGTGTTGCGGCACTTGTAGGGCTTGCAGGAGCTGTGGAAGGACGCGTGTTGTTTGATATGACTTTTGATACAGCATTGAAAGTCGCTTCAAGAATGAATTTTGAGGAGCTTCCTGAATTTGATGACCTCGCAAAGGCTACAATCAGTGAGCTTGCAAATATGATTACAGCGCAGGCTGTAACAAAGCTGCATGAGTTGGGCTTCCAGTTCGACGTTACTCCACCGACTTTGTTTGTTGGTGAGAAAATGGAAATCGCTGCACTTGGAAAAAATCCTGGTGCTGAGGATAATGTGGAAGCTTTGATTGTACCTCTTATCACAGATTGTGGTAAAATTGAGGTAAACGTAGCAATTCGTGAGCGAAATTAGACTGGGGGAGTGAATAGAATATGAAGACGAAACAAGATTTTCCATCAATTAATGAGCGTCCGCCAGAAGGCATTAAAGATGACGGAACAAAAGTGAAGGTTCTGATTGTTGATGATTCAATGTTCGTTGCAAAACAGCTTGGTCAGATTTTGACAAGCGAAGGCTATGAAGTTGTTGCGACAGCAGCTGACGGAAAAGAGGGCTTGGATAAATACAAGGAACTCTATCCGAATGTTGACCTTGTAACGATGGATATTACAATGCCTCGTATGGACGGTATTACAGCATTGGAGCAGATTGTGGCTTTCGATAAGAATGCGCACGTTGTTATGGTCAGTGCTTTGGGTAAGGAAGAGCTTGTTAAAAAGTCACTTCTTACTGGTGCAAAGAACTATATCGTGAAACCTCTTGACCGCAAGAAGGTTTTGGAGCGCATTGGTGCATCATTGAAGTAGGTTTTTCTACTTTTGTGAAGCTCTTCCTGATTGCAGTTTTCGCTTTCGGTGAAGAGCTTTTTTTGTCGACAGTAAAACTTTTTTGGAGCTTTTATGATTAACTATTCAGAAGACCAGAGCAAGCAGTATCATATTCAAGTGGCAAAGGGCGAAGTTGGGCGATATGTCATTCTCCCAGGAGACCCGAAGCGATGTGAGAAGATAGCGGCGTATTTCGATAATCCTAAACTTATCGCGGATAATCGCGAGTATGTTACTTACACAGGTACACTGGACGGTGTTCCTGTCAGTGTTACTTCTACGGGAATCGGTGGACCGAGTGCGTCGATTGCGATGGAAGAGTTGGTGAAATGCGGTGCAGACACTTTTGTGCGCGTTGGAACTTGCGGCGGTATGCAGCTCGACGTAATGGGCGGCGATATGGTTGTGGCGACGGGTGCAATCCGTATGGAAGGTACGAGCAAAGAGTATGCACCGATTGAGTATCCTGCTGTTGCAGATATCGATATTGTGAACGCATTAAGTGAGGCTACGAAAAAGCTCGGCTTGAAATCTCATCGTGGCGTGGTGCAGTGCAAAGACTCTTTCTATGGTCAACATTCACCAGAAGTAAAGCCTGTGAGTTATGAGCTTTTGGATAAGTGGCAAGCGTGGCTTAGAATGGG
>CALDID010000251.1 GCA_937901865.1 uncultured Treponema sp. | reverse complement strand
TTATTATATCACTTTTCCCTGTTGCTTTTATACTAGCATACTTTTTAGTAACACCCCCCATTTTTATAAACTTTTATTTCAGTTTTTGCTAAAATTTTGCAATCGAATAGAACGGAGCTTTTTATGGCTGAATACAAGTATCTTTTAGGCAATGTCAAAGGCAAAGACGGAACGAACGGCACTAACGGAACAAACGGGCGCGGAATAAAAGACATTTCTAAAACAGGAGAAACGCTTACCGTTACGCTTGACGACAATACGAAAAAGACGTTTTCTGTACCAAACGGAACGGCAGGGGCGGCAGGAGCGAACGGACGCGGCATAAAGTCGATAGACATCGAGGCGACGGACGCGACGGGAAAAACGACAATCACAATCACGCTTGACGACAACACGAAAAAAACATTTTCTGTTTTCAACGGCAAAAACGGCAAAGACGGCGCGACAGGAAGTAAAGGCGCGACGGGCGAAAAAGGCGCGGACGGTAAAGACGGTGTCGGCATAAAAAGCATTACGCAGACAGAAGCGAGCGATACGGACGGCGGCGCGAATGTGTGCGTGTTTGAATTGAGCGACGGCAGAAAATCGAGCTTTGTAGTTAGAAACGGAGCAACGGCAGGCGCGGACGCAATGAAAAAGAGTGTTATTGAAAACGCGAGCGCAGGAACGTATAACGGCACGACGATAGCAAATTACCTTGAAACACTCAATGAAGATATTGCTAAGGAAATTGAAGAGCGAATACGAGCGATTACAAGCGAGGAAGACAAGCGAAAAGCGAAAGACGATGAGATTATAGAACTTGTTGCAGCGTTGCAACAGTCTAGCAATGATAGTGTTGCAGGAAGCCTTGAGAAAGTAAACGAGGCTCTGGAGGCGGAAATTGCAGAGCGAAGCGCCGCAGACGAAGCAGAGGTTACCGCACGCAACGAGGCTATATCGCAATCGGCGGACGTGATAGGCGCAAAGATTGACGCGGAAAAGACGAGGGCAGAAAGCGCAGAAAAGAGCTTGCAGGGGAATATCGACAAGGAAAATGAACGCTCTCTAGCGGCAGAAGTAACATTGCAAGCGCAAATTGATGTGCTTAATGCGGACGAGGCAACGACGGGAAGCGTGAAAAAGTCGGTTACGGACGCGATAGCCGCTTTAATTGCGAATGCGCCCGAAAGTCTTGATACGTTGAAAGAAATTGCAGACTGGATTTCGGGGCATACGGAAGACGCGGCGGCAATGAACAGCGCAATTACAGCGAACCGCGACGCGATAGCCAAAGAACGAGCCGACCGCGAAGCCGCCTTAAAAGACGCGACCGACAAAGAAAGTGCGGCACGACTTGCGGCAATAAACGAGATTTCAAAACAGTTGAATGAATCGACGGACGAAAGCGCAGACCTTGATTTTTCAACGACTGATTTTCAGATGTAAGGCGGAGGGCAGAATATGAAGTTTGTATCAAAGTATTTTTTGCAGAACCAATTTAAGAACTTTTTTCAGAACGTGCTAAAGCCGATTGTGCAGAAAGAAATTGATGAGCGCATTGCGGCGGTTTTGGCAGAGAAAGAAGCGAGAGAGAAAGCAATCTCTGACTTGACGGAGAAATGCAGAAACGAGAGTGAAACGATTTACAGCCGTATTCTTTCGGAGAATGAGAGGGCGACAGGGGCAGAAGAGAGCTTGCAGGTGAATATTGACGCGGAGAAAACAGAGAGAGAAACTGATGTTGCAAACGCGAAAATCGTTGCAAGTGCAATTTCTTTAGGCATTGCGACCAAGCTAGAGGAAAAACTTACAGAGGAAAAAGAGCGGGCGATAAATGCAGAAAACGAGCTTTTCGACGCAGACAATGCAATGCAAGCGAAGATTGATACATTGAACGCTGACGCAAAGACAACGGGAAGCGTGAGAGAGATTATTTCTCACCTTGCACCGACTTACACATTAAGCGACACGCGGAATGATAACCAATCGCCGATGTGGTATATACAGAATACGCACGGCTTAATGGTGAAGTGGGAATTTAAAGATATGAAAACAATGGGACTAGGCGCGGCAGGCACATATTGCGCATTAGAAACGATTGTACCGTGGCACGATGTTTCAGGCGGAACTGTTATACAAATTGCGTATCAAAGTAGCAGTGCGTGGGTAAGAAATGGAAATGCGCAGGCTTCGGCGTGGGGCGCGTGGGCGAAGAAGTGGTAAAAGAACGGGGAAGATATGGGAGATACAGCCGAGCTTGAAACGCTAAACTACAGGCTAACGAACATCGAGGGCAAACTAGAAAGCCTTGAAAAGCTGTTGACGACAGACGCCTTGCAACAGCGAGATATTAGCGATTTGCAAAAGAGTGTGAGCAATTTTTTAGACGCTGTAAATGCGCACGAGGCGAGAATAAAAGCATTAGAGCTTGCACCATTGCAAACGAGGGCGGAAAAATGGACTGTCATTGTAGACTACATTTTCAAGGCGATAATTGCGCTAACGTGTACAATGCTTTTATCAAAAGTAGGTTTATCACTGTAAAATGTGGGACGAAGGACTAAAGGCTAGAGAGAGGGAATTTGTTTTAGCATTTTGCACAGACGATACTTGTTTTTGGAACGGCACGAAAGCCGCAATGAAAGTTACGGGGCAGGACGAAACAAGCGCGGCAGTTACTGCAAACAGACTTCTCAAAAAGCCGAATGTAAAAAAAGCAATAAAACTTCTCATCGAAAGCGTACAGAGCGAAGCCGACGCGGAGAATATCTATAAACTGCTCCACGACCTTTTTATCCAAGCGAGCTATAACCCCGCCGACATCGTGGACGAAAACGGGAGATTAAAAACATCGCTTGCTGAATTAGGCGACAAGGCGAAATGTATTGCGCAAATCATACCGCAGTATTCGATGGGCGTGCAAATGGGCGCGAGAGTTGTTTTAGCCGACCGCGAAAAAGCGCAAACAAAATTGATGAAGTATTACAACCTTATCCGCGAATCTCCCGAAATTACAGCGGAAATGCCCGTTATTATGCTTGCAGACAAAGAAAAGGACGTTGACCAATGGAACGCCGTCAATGCACCTAAAAGCGAGGGCGAGCAATGAGTGTTTTGTGGAAGCCACAGCCAAAGCAAGCAATCGCACTTTCTTGCCCAGCGACAGAACTATTTTACGGAGGGGCTGCTGGAGGCGGAAAAAGCGACTTTCTTTTAATGGATTGCTTTTCAGGCGTAGTGAAATATGGCAGGACATACCGAGCAATCATTTTTAGACAAACCACCGTACAATTAGGGGAGCTTTTAAGACGGGCGAACGAGCTATATTTACCAATGGGCGCGCAATTTAAGCAAAAGAACGCACTCGGTAACAATATTTATTTTTTCCCGAACGGCGCGACAATACAATTTGCATATCTTGAAAGCGACAGGGACGTTGAAATTTACCAAGGACAGCAATTTTCTTATGTCGGTTTTGACGAGCTAGGGAATTATCCAAGCCCGTATGCGTGGGATTATATGCAATCTCGCTTGCGAAGCGCGGCAGGAAACAAAAGCTATATCAGAGGCACGGGCAACCCCGGCGGAAGAGGTCAAGGCTGGATAAAACAGCGGTTTATGACAGGCAAAGAGCCGAATACGATTTACAAAACGTCGGTAAAACTTCAAGACGGAAGCGAGCGCATTTATTCAAGTTGCTTTATCCCGTCCACGCTGTACGACAATAAAATCTTAATGCAGAACGACCCCGATTATGAAGCAAAAATGATGATGTTACCGCCACATCAGAGGAGGGCACTTTTGGAGGGAAACTGGGACATTTTCGCAGGCAACGTGTTTTCTATTTTCAATAGGCAAACGCACGTTAGACCGCATTTTATTCTTGATAGCCGTTACTGGTTTAAGTTTTGTTCTTTGGACTGGGGCTTTTCGCGCCCGTATGACTTGCAATTTTGGGCAGTCAACGCAGAGGGCAGAATGTATATGTATCGTGAAATATACGGTTGCAAGGAGGGAGAATACAATGTAGGAGTGAAAGAGGGAAGCGACAATCTCGCAAAACGGGCTTTTGAAATTGCAAGCACGGAGGGCGTAAGCTGTTGTGTTGCAGACCCAGCAATTTGGAACAAAGCCGACGACGCGCCGAGCATTGCAGAAGTTTTTGAAAAATACGGCTGGCAGATGATAAAGGGAAACAACGACCGAAAGAACGGTTTAATCCTTTTCTATCAAATGCTTGAGAACACAGACCACAACGGAATACCAATGTTGACAGTCGCACCCGAATGCGAGGGCTTTATCCGCACGATACCCACCTTGACACCAAACCCGAATTGTCAAGAAGACATCGACACCGCACTTGAAGACCACCCATACGACGCGGCGCGATATGCCGTGATGAGCGATATTGCACAGCACCCGACGCGATACATCGTATCGGACGAATACAGGCGACAGGAAACACGCAAAACGTGGAACCCACTCGATTAAGGAGAATCTATGGAATTGATAAAACAGACAGACAAAAGACTGAATGAGAAAATACAGAAAATCGGCTGTTTTTTTATTTCGTGTGCAGATGTCGCACAGATGAAAACAGGGCGCGAGCTTACGGCAGAGCAAATAAATGAAACGTGGCAATGGGCAAAGGAAACGCACCGAATCGACGGACTTGACAACATCACCGACAGCGCGAGTATCATAAACCGCTTTTTGAAAGTGCTGGACTACGCGGGGCATTTTTGCGAAATCGGCACATTCACAAACGGCAAAACTGAATTTTACCCGTCAATCAAAAATAAACACCGCCACATTGACGCGCTTATTCAAAAAATCAAACAGGGCGGAATAAGCAAGACGCATTTTCGCGTGGTGAATAATCGCGGAGAAGTCCTTGAAGACCCGCACGAGCCGCCAATAAAAGCACTCGGTATTTAACTACAGCATTTTGTATGCGTATATTGAGGGCAAGAAATCTAAGGGGGAAGTGAATATGAGCAGACCGAATATTTTTCAAGAGAGCGATAACTCTTTTTCTATGCGAAGACTGCTTGCATTTTTGTTTGCACTTGTATCGTTTGTTGCGGGGCTTTTGAGTGCGTACAAAGGCGCGAGCTGGCAAGCGATAGCGGTATCTTTTGGTATACCGAGCTTGACGTGCATTTTGTTGTTGTTTTTCACGACGTGGACAGACATTGCGCAGGTAACGGGGAATTTGAAAAAATGAAAGGGGGAAAGAATGAGAAAAAGATTTTTCTTAATTCTCTTATGCTTGCTTTTTTGTGCGGTTGTAAAAGCACAGACTTACACAATATCGGAGGCGCAGATACAGCGGTTAGAAACGATATTGCAGAATTACAAGAGCGACAGGCAGACGAGAGAGAAAACGCTATCCGAATTGAAGAGCGAAGTCGAGATATTGCGGACGGAATCGGAGAACTTATTGAACAATCTGAAAGCGGAGCGGGAACAGACGCGGAACTTGAGAAACTCATTAACGACATTAGAAGCCAGAACAGCGCAGACGATAGCGAGCGCACAGGCGACAATCCAGAGCCAGCAAAAGCAGATAGCCGAAACGAAAGAAGCGTATCTCAAAGAGAAGATTAAAGCCCGCAACTTTTTAATAGCGTTAATTGTTACGGGCTTGTTATTGATAATATGTTTAATTGCGACAGGCTTTTTATTTGTCAAACGGCTTGTATAAAATCCAACATTTCATCTTGCCAAGCGATAATATCTACTAAATCGGACGGGCGAAAATTCGTGTATGTTTTTTCAATACCGCCGAGCGTATGACCCGCAATTACTTCTACTTTTTGCGGGTTTATATTTTGCGCTTTTGCGTCAGTGATAAAGAAGTGGCGGAACGAATGACAAGACAATTTTCGTTCTTTTGCATTATCTAAAGAAGCGAAAACTTTTTGCAAGCGAAGTCTTATACACGCTTGTGAATGAGCTACATTCATTGACCGTACAAAAGGCACAAGCCGAGGAGAAAGCGGAATATAGCGCGCTGTTCGTGTTTTTAGCGGAACGAGTTCACCGTCTTTATCTTTTTGGTGTTGCAAAAACACGAAGTTCACGCCGTCGATGTTCACAATGTCATTTTGCGTAACGCCGTACAATTCTGAAAAGCGCATACCCGTTAATGCGAGGAGCAATACAAATGAGTTATCAATGCCTGTCGACTGAAAGACAGAGCGTACTTCATTGCGAGAGAAACTATCGCGCACAGTGTCGCTAGATAATCTCGAAAGATTGTCTAGAGGATTTATTTTTATAAGAAAATCATTTACGGCGGACTTCAAAATGACATTAAGTACCATTGTACAGACATTTATAGTACGAGGAGATAATTTATTATTTATAAGGGAAACTCGCCACGTCTTAACCGAAGAAAGCGTAATATCAGATAAATCAAAGTTTTTAAAATACGGGAAAATGTGATTTTTCAAAAGTTTTTTATAACTCAAAACAGTATTTTTGCTCAAAGGCTTATTTCTGTCAGAAAGATATACGCTATCGCTATCAAAGAAGCCCTTTACATAATCGGAGAACTTCTTTGAAGTAGTAACCAATGCCCCCGACAAAAAGAGCGAATCGCAAAAAATCCGCGCGGCGTTTTTGCTTGTGCAATGCGTTGTTTTGCCGCAAGTTCGCGAGCCGTCGAGAGCATAAGTTTTGTAATACCAATATTTACCGCGCTTGTATAAACTATACGGTTGCTTGTATCTGCTCATAAAATACCGCCTTTTTCTGTGTACATTCTGTATACAGTTGATAAAAAAGATTCTGTTAATAAAACAGTATAAAGCATTATAATACAAGCAAAAATTATAGTTTATAAAAACGTTTGTAAAAAAGAAAATAATAGCCTTATTATATCACAAAGCGTGCAGATTTTTCAGCGACAAATCGAGAATCGGAGCGGAGTGGGTGAGCGCACCGCTCGACACATAATCCACGCCCAAATCGGAGAGCTTGGCGATATTCTCGCGCGTGATGTTGCCCGACACCTCGACTTCCGCCTTTTTGCCGATAATCTTCATCGCCTCCGCCATCGCCTCGTGATTCATATTATCGAGCATAATGATGTCCGCGCCTGCCTCCACCGCTTCTTTCACCTGCGCTATGCTCTCAACCTCCACCTCGATTTTGCGCACAAACGGAGCGTACTCCTTCGCCATTTTAATCGCCTTTGCCACGCCGCCCGCCGCGCCGATGTGATTATCTTTGAGCAAAACGCCGTCCGACAGATTGTAGCGATGATTGTTGCCGCCGCCCACGCGCACTGCGTATTTCTCGAAAATGCGGTTGTTCGGGCTTGTCTTTCGCGTGTCGAGCAATTTTATGCCCGTGCCGTCGAGGAGCTTCGCCGTTTCGTGCGTGTAGGTCGCAATGCCGCTCATTCGCTGCAAATAATTCAACGCCACGCGCTCCCCCGAAAGCAAAACGCGAATGTCGCCCGTTACCTTTCCGAGCTTCTGACCTTTCTTCACCTCGTCGCCGTCTTTTACCGAAAACGCCGTTTTTGTGCTGCTGTCGAGCAAATAAAACACGCGCGCAAACACGTCTAGCCCTGCAATAATGCCGTCCTGCTTTGCGATAAGCTCAACCTCGCCCAGCGTTGCGCACGGCATAACCGCGTTCGTGGAAACGTCCTCGCTCGAAATATCTTCTTTGAGAGCCTGCTCAAGCAGTGTGTCTACATTCAGTTTCATGGTGATTGGATTCATTTCGTTTCATCTCCTGTTCGTGAATTTCTTTTTTCACTGTTTCTTTATAAAGCTCTTCTAGCTTTTCCGTGTCGCTATATACCGTTTCGTCCAGCACTGTTGTACTTTTCCATTCTCTTGCCTTACTTGAAGTGCCTTTGGCGATTGCAAAAGCCGCGCGGCTGGCGAACACAAGGCTTTCGAGCAGCGAATTGCTTGCGAGCCGATTTGCGCCGTGAACGCCGTTGCAACTCGTTTCCCCTGCGGCATACAAATGCGCCATCGTCGTGCGGCTGTCGGAATTGACCGCAACACCGCCCATAAAATAATGCTGGGCAGGCACAACGGGAATCGGCTCTTTTGTGCAGTCAAAGCCCGCCTCCAAGCATTTTTCGTATATGTGCGCAAAATGGGTGCGGATTTCCTCTTCGCTGATTTTCTCCATCGAAAGCCAAACGTGTTCCGTGCCGTCCTTTTTCATCTGCGCAAAAATCGCGTTTGCCACCACATCGCGCGGAAGCAACTCGTTCACAAAGCGGTTTCCGTTCTTGTCGAGCAAAATGCCGCCCTCGCCGCGCACCGACTCGCTGATTAAAAACGCCCTGCCTTTTTGGTTTTTCACAAACAGCGTCGTCGGGTGAATCTGAATATAATCGATGTCTTGAAGCGCAATGCCGTGCTTTAGTGCAATCGCAAGCGCGTCGCCTGTCAAGTGCGGAAAGTTCGTCGATTGCGCAAACAGTCCGCCGATACCGCCCGTCGCCCAAATCGTGTCGGGAGCGAGGAACGCCGTCAGCTCTCCGCTTTCGTTGTGCCGCGCGATAATACCAACACATTCACCATCGCTTTCGATAATATCGAGCATTGTTGTGTTTTCGATAATTTCGATATTGTTTCTGCGTCGAACCTCGGCGAGCAATTTCGTTGTGATTTCCTGCCCCGTGATGTCCTCGTGAAACAAAATGCGCGGCGAAGAATGTGCGCCCTCCCGCGTGAACTTGAGCGAGCCGTCGTCGTTGCGCGCAAAATCCACGCCGAAGCCGATGAGGTCGCGGATAACGCTTTTTGAAGAGCGAATCATAATGTCCACGCTTTCGGCGTTGTTTTCGTAATGCCCTGCCTTCATCGTGTCTTCAAAATACGCGCAGTAATCGTCTTCGCTTTTGAGCATACAAATGCCGCCCTGCGCCAAATACGAATCGCAATCTTCGGCTTTCTCGGCTTTCGTGATGATAACGATGTGCTTTTCGCTCGGCAATTTCAGCGCGCTGTACAATCCCGCCACGCCAGAGCCCACAATAACCACATCGCATTTTTTCTCTCTCATTGCTCTCCTCCATTTCTCAAAAAAAAATTATTTTGCCAATGCCAACATTCGCTCAAGCGGCTTCTGTGCGCTTTGTCGCAGCTCATCGCTGACGCTGACAATCGGAGCA
This sequence comes from uncultured Treponema sp., assembly GCA_937901865.1. Taxonomy (GTDB): domain Bacteria; phylum Spirochaetota; class Spirochaetia; order Treponematales; family Treponemataceae; genus Treponema_D. The sequence goes on along the minus strand of CALDID010000251.1, from coordinate 13,198 downwards.
TTGCGCAAAAGGCAATCGCGCACTTTTTCAAGCGAAATCTTTTTCATATTCGGGCAAATCTGCTTTGCGCCCACGAACACGAAACTCTTTTCAGGAGCGACTTTCTTCATTTCGTGCTCAACGCCGCGCTCCGTGCAGACGATAAACGTTTTCTTCGGCGACTTCTGCACATACTCAATCAGCTCTTTCGTGCTTCCCAAAAAATCCGCCGCATCGCACACTTCAGCAGTGCATTCGGGGTGCGCGATAATCTCTGCGTCGGGGTGTTCGCGGGCGGCAGCCTCAATATCGCGCGCCGTTATGCTCGTGTGAACGTGGCAATGACCGCGATTTAAGATGATGTTTTTGTCTGGGCATTGCTCGGCAACAAAACGACCAAGATTGCCGTCGGGAATAAAAAAGATGTTCTTGTTCGGCAGGTTTTTCACGATTTTCACTGCGTTCGACGACGTTACGCACACGTCCGACAGCGCCTTTACGTCCGCCATCGAATTGATGTAGCACACGACCGCCAAATCCTCGTATTCTGCCCTCATTTTCGCGATGTCTGCTTTGTCCACCATCAGCGCCATTGGACACACCGCGTCAATCGCGGGCAGCAGCACGGTTTTCGTCGGGTTCAAAATGCACGCGCTTTCGCCCATAAACGTAACGCCGCAAAACACGATTTTTTTCTGTGTCGCGCTCTTTGCCGCCTTCGCAAGATAAAACGAATCGCCCACAAAATCCGCCACGTCCTGCACTGCGCCGTCAACATAATAATGCGCCAAAATCACCGCGTCGTTCGCCTTTGCTATGTCGCGTATCTGCGCTTTTAAGTCTTCCATAATTACCTCACCCCTTGCCCCTCTCCTTAGAAGGCGAGGGGGGAAAATGTTGTCTTTTCAAATCAGTTGTGCCTTGAGAATAGCATAAAACACTTTATCTGACAAGACAGATGAAACGAAAATATACAGAAAATGTATACATTTTAGCTATTGAAAAATAGATTATAGTGTGTGCGCTTGTATTTTTTTGTGATTAGTGTAGAATACAGCTATGGTGAAACAAATTATTTTTGTAATAGGCGTATTGATTTTTGCTAATTGCGCTGCATTTTCTTTGCAAAAGAGGGTAGGCGTGAGCGTTTCTCACAATTATATAAGGGGTATAGAGCGCGGTCTGACTTCCTACGCTTTTGAAAGCGAGATACAGGGGGAAAAACTCGGCGCAATGCTCGGCTTTCAGTCGAATGATTTGCTGTGTGATGTGAGTGCTTTAGGAAAGTGGTGGGTGTTCACTCAAGAGCTTGATTACTGCACATTGCGCTATGGCTTAGATGCCGTGTATCACTATGAGCATTTTCGCTACGACGGAGAGTCAATAACGAAAGAAAATGACTTTTTGGCTGATATATGTTTTTCGCTTACGATGGAAAATGATTTTTCTTTCAATATCTGCTCTGGCTACGGCGCGAAGCTCTCTTTTTTGCCAGCCCTTGAAAAGCCTATCGTAGACTTTACTCCGTGCGTGTATATCGGAGTGTCAAAGCGGTTTGCTTCAGCGTATGAGCTATCTTTTTCCTCTGCAACTCATACATTCTATCGCTATCCGCTGTTTTGCTCCCCCGATTATACGCTTACATTTTCCTACACATCTTCTAACGGCGTTTGTGGCTCGCTTTCGGGCGATGTGCGCATTAACGACCAATTCACCACCGCCCCCTACATAAACCGCATTGCGCTCACCGCGTCCCTTTTATTTCACATTCAAAGCACCCTGTGAACAAAGCGGTCTATGCGCTAATCGAGTAGCCAGTTGCCGAAATCGTCATTGTCTTCAAGCCCTGTGTCGCTCGTAAAGCTCTCGCCTGTTTGCACGGTGATTCCGTCTGCGTCGGTTGAAGATGATGAGGTATCTCCGATATTCAACGGCGTATCGCTGTCTAAGAAACTCAAATCAAGCGACAACCCCTCTGCGCTCTCAAGCTCCTTAAAGCTGTAGCCAGACATCAGTTTTTCTGTTTCAAGCCGCTGAATTGCCAAGACTTTGCCCACATTGTTTGAATGATACTCGCACGTTTCAGTTGGCTCTGTGCCTGCAAGGTAATACGCCGTAATAACCTCGTCGCCGCATGCTTCTGTCGGAATATGCCCGCTGACCGAGCAGACTTTCATCGACACGACCCCAGAATCAGGACGCACAAAGTTGCGATATGCTAAGCCCTTGTTTGCTTCCGCCATAAAGTCGCCCCACGCCACACCTGCAAGGGTTGAACCCGTGATATTCAAGCCGAGCGATTGACCTGGCTTATCAAAGCCAAACCAGAACGCTGCTGTGTAATAAGGCGTAAAGCCGACTGTCCACGCGTCTGCCCAGTTCTGCGTTGTTCCCGTCTTTCCGCCTGCTGGCATAGTGAAGCGGTTTCCTGCCTTGTCGGTAAACGTGAACTTAGAGCCTTTATACGACCAGTTTGTAGAAGCTCGGCTCGCACCCCACGCAAGTGTACCGCTCTTTACAGTGTTCTGCAGAAGCTGCGTCATAATATACGCCGTTTGCGGAGAGATAACTTGAATATTCTCGCCTTTTTTCTTTTGTGCGTCGCGCAATTTTTGCTCAGGATTCAAAATAATGTTGCCGTCGCGGTCTTCTACGTTGCGGATTGCAATCGGAGTAACTTCTTTTCCCTCATTGGCGAAAATCGCAAAGGCGCGCGCAATTTCTATCGGACGCACCGAACAAACACCTAAGCCCAACGGATATCCAGGCACAAAAGCACGGCTGGGAAGCTCCTCTTCTGAAATGCCGAGCAATGCGACCGCTCTATTTATTGCCGCGTCAAAGCCGATAGCGTCGAGGATTTTGATTGACGGAATGTTCATCGAGTGCGCCAGTGCATACCAAAGCTGAACATTGCCTTCATATACGCCGCGGAAATCAAGCGGAATATATGGCTTTCCCTCTGCGGTGTGGAAAACGACAGGCGTATCTGAAATAACAGAAGTCTGAGTGAACTCCCGTGTGTCGATTGCGGCGGAATAATACAGCGGCTTAAAGGTAGAACCTGGCTGTAATCTTGCCTGCACCGCGCGAATAAACTGATTTGAATTGCTGTATGTGCTGCCGCCGACCAACGCCGTGATATATCCCGTGCTGTTTTCAAGGGCGACCATCGTGCCTTCAACCGTCGTTTCCTGCGCTTGAGTCTGTGCATTTGCCGCGCCCTTGCTGACGATACCGACCTTTAAATCTTCAATGCCGCACATAATAGACATAACGTCTAAGATAGGGTTTATCGTCGATGTATAAGTAGAAAGAGCCGTTTGCTCTGCTCGCTGTTGGTTCACTTTGAGCGGCGTTAAGTTGAAGACCAATGCTAATAAATCCGTCATCGGCACATACGTCTTTACTGCGTCGTTTTGCCGTTTGCTTATTTCTTGCTTATAAAGCGTATTTGCCCTCTTTATATACTTTGTCATTATCTGTTCTGCGGCTTTTTGCTGCGAAAGATTAAGAGTTGTATTCACCGTGTAGCCGCTTGTGTAAAGGTCGTCTGTGCCATAGAGCATATCTGAAAGCTCGCGGCGCACATATTCTGAAAACCACGGTGCTTCGTCTTCTCTCATCATATACGCCGAAGTGTTCGTTCGTGTGTAATCGAACTCTGCCCAATACTTATCAAAAGACTCGTCCGCCTCTTCGCGCGAGATGTAGCCAGCTCTGACCATTTCGTCAAGTACGTTTTTTTGGCGCGGCATTGCACGGTTCGGGTGCGCAAACGGGTTGAACTCGGCAGGGTTAGACAACTGAACGACGAGTACAGCCGATTCTGCGGGAGTCATTTCAAGCGCGCTATGCCCGAAATAGTATTTTGAAGCCGCACTGACTCCATAAGTACCGCCGCCGAAATAGATATAGTTGAGATAAAACTCAAGCATTTCATTTTTGCTGTATCGCCTCTCCATCTGCACCGCCCACCACAACTCTTTGAGTTTTCGCGTAACAGAGTAATCGCGTCGGTCGCAATAGAGAGTTCCTGCAATTTGCTGCGAAAGGGTAGAGCCGCCGCCAAGCGTGCTGTGAGTCAAAACGCCGTATACTGCACGGGAAAGAGCCTTGAAAGAAAAGCCGTGATGCTTATAGAAAACGCGGTCTTCGCGAGAGATGAGCGCGTCTAAAAGATGTTGCGGCAAATCTTTGAGAGAAATCATCTCACGTTTTTCATCAGAAGAAAACTCGGTGATAAGTTCGCCATTTATATCGAGTAATTTTGTCGGCAGAGCCGTAGAAAAGGAAGTATAATTTTCTGAATTGATAGTATTTACTGTTTGTGCAAGCCCCAAGCCGAGCAGTGAGCCCAAAATCAAGCAAGCAAGTGCGAGCAAAAAACTAATAAACGCAATAGGCAATTTATGTATCGACTTCATAATACTAAAGAGAATATCAAAAAAAAGCATGTATGTGAAGTATTCTTTTTATTCTTTTTCTATGCTCTTAATTTCTTCTTGTGTTAGCCCATAAAGATTATAGATTTCTGTATCAATTTCTTTTTCCAATTTTTCCAATTTTTCTCTTTTTTCTCTGGTGTTTGGGCTTAGTGTTTTAGAAAGAATCGTATCTACTAAAGTAACGATTTTTTGCTGTTGCTCGCAAGAAGGCTTTTTGATAGGCAAAGCCTGTAAATCGGTCATTAAAATCTGTGGAAATGCTTGCTGATTTGTTATGTTCACTGCTTTGTTATAATAATTCATAAGCGTTGAATTGAGCAAAGCGAGCAAAAAGCGAGTATCGATTTCGCTATCTTTTGACCAAAGAGAATACAAAGTGCTTTCCGAGAGAGCTTCTTGTGTTAAATATGCACAGCAAAGAGTATCTCCTGTTCTGCGAATAAGTATGCGCGGAGCCTTCTTGTATTTTTCTTTTTTCTTTGTGCCGCCTATAATTGTAAGTGTTTCAAAATCTGTATAATATGTAGCTTTTATCGCCCATTTTGTAATGCTTTTGCCGAATAAAATGGTATCTTTGCATTTTCCTTTTTTTTCAAAGATAGTCGTATTTCGATTTTTTATAACCATACCTTTGAAAAGCTCTGCAATGCTTTGTAGCTCTACTGTATTTTCTCGTATTTTCTCGAGTAATGGATTTTTCAGTATCTCTTGCTTGTGAAGTTTTAGAGCTGTATCAAAATGGAAAGATTCGCTTATGCAGTCTTCAAATGATTTCTTAAACAAGAATATCAAACTTCCTGTTATCGCTTTTTCAAAGACAAACTTTTCAAAAGTTACCGTTTGCAAAATTGTTCCGTTTTCTTCCATTATGTTTACGCAATCGGTGTAGCTTCGTGTTTTAAAAAGTCCTTCTGGAACTATAAGCGACAGCAAGCCTTTTTCATTTACAAGGCTGATACCTCGCTCTATGAAAAGAGTAAATATATTCTTAGAACTTGATTTTTTTATAGAAGAGAACGTATTGATATAGAAATCGAGTAACTCATTTTCAGTATTGTTTTTCGTTAAAATCATATAAGGCGGATTACCGATGACAATATCAAATCCCAAAAAAGCTCCATTATCGTCTAAGACTTCAGGAAACTCTAATGCCCATTCCATCGAAGAGGAATAAATGCTTTCATTCTCATTTTGTTCTGTTGCCTCTTCAAAAAGTGATAGCTGAGCCGCTTCGCCAAGCTTTGCTTTTATGCTTTTTATCGTGTCGTCAACAATATGCTTGTGAAACTTGTCGCTATCGTTTTTGTATATGCTTACAGCTTCACGATATTTTTTGATAAGAGCCGTAATTTCTTTATCTTGTCGCTTGCTATCGCGATTCAACACAGATTCACCAATCTTTGCATCGTACTTTGCTACAAGCGAGTTTCCGCATTTTATATTTATGTCGATATTCGGCAAGGTTTCAAGTGAGGCGTATCCGTTTTTTTCAATGCTGTCATCAATCTTGTAATATGAGTTTTTTAGTAGCTCTATCCATAGTCGTAAACGGCAAATATAGACACTTGCAGGGTTTATATCCACTCCGAAAAGACAATTTTCTATCAATGTCTTTTTTTCGTTAAAAAGCGTTTCTTGCACTCTTTGCAATTCGCTATTATGCGGATTATAGGCGAAATCTTTGTTTGAATCGCAGTCAAAAAGAAAAATCTCGTCATTTTCTATTTTCATTTCCCACGCAGTTTTACTGATTAGTTTACCGCTTTTGTCTTGCAAAATCCTCAAGTACCACTTTGAAAAAAGCAATCTGTTTAGTACTGCAACAAGAAAATGCCCAGAGCCGACAGACGGGTCAAGAACACGGATTGTATTAAAAATTGCATTCGCCTCATTTCTATCTGTAATAGAATCTGCAACATCGTCAATGGTTTTGCAATTCCACTTTTTAGCATCATTGAATTTCTGCACTATTGCACGCTCTACGCATTCTTTTGCCATATATTCGGTGATAAATGCAGGTGTGAAAAATGAGCCGTCTTTGTAGCCGTTGATTTTTTCAAAAAGAAGACCGAGAACAGACGAATTGATAAGCGTTTTTGTTTCTTTTGTGATGCCGCCTATTCGCTCGCTCGAAAAATCATAAGCGTCAAGAAAGCTCAAAATGTAATCTAAATTATCAATATATCCAGTTTTGCGCTCAGCGTTTTGTGTTTTTAATACGGTATGTGAAAACAGCTTCATTGGTTTTTGCTTTATTCCGCTTATCCTAAGAGAAGATATTTTCTCTTCGTCGCTTACTTCAAAGAGCGAACTGTTCAAATATGGCACAGTGCTAAACTTTATTTTTATCTCGTCATCTCTATCTTTTATCTTCTTTCCTAGCACTTTGAAAAACAAGCTATTCAAATCGGAAAATGAAGGCAATTTTTCTTTTGTCAAAAACTTGTATTCTGCTTTGCTTTTTTGATAAGCGATTTGCTGACTTTCGACGAGCTTCAAGAACAATAATCGATTAACCCAAGTAATAACAAGCTTCATAGCCATTTCAAAGCACTCGTTCTCATTTGAAAACTCGTCTTCAAGCTCATATATAGCACATTCTAAAAGGCTGCCATTCTCTCTGTCTTGTGCAGATTTTCGCGTGATAATTGTTTTTCCGTTTTCTTCCTTTTCTACTAACCCGATTATATACAAAAGCTCTTCGTAAAAGTTTTGGTCAAGACTGTTTGCATCGTGAGAAAATCGCTTTCTCAAAAGATGTTCGGGAGAGAGTAATTTATAAAGAGGTATCAAATCTTCGTAATTTTGCGAAAAAGAATGCGGTGTAAAATGCGTTACACATATATTTTTTTGCAATATCCATTTATCTATTTCTTTTTTTGCAATATCCTTGTAAAAATCAGCGGTTTTTGTAAAAACGAATTGCTTTTTTTCAAACTTATTAAAATCTTCAACAAAATCTTTGTCTTCAATAAAAAAAGCGAAATCGTGTGCATCAAAAATATACCAATCGTAATAATTCGTAATTATGATATGCTGTATTTCTTTGTTTTGAAAGGTGATAGCTTCCTGCATAAAATAATAAACACATTCTTGCAACGCTTTACAGTTGAGATTACTTTCACCAAACATTTCAGCAGTGTTCACAGGTGATTTTGCTTCAATGATAAGAGAAGGAATTTGAACAGAGCCTTTTTTGCTGTAGATAACCAAGTCTTTTCTGTCTTTTGTGTTTACGGCATATTCTCCGTGATAAAACGTGTTTTCGAGCAGTTTTGCGATTAAGTTTTTGTGATATTCTTCAGACTCACCGTCTTTTGCACCCTTTAGATAATTGTCAAATTGCCGAGCAAAATTTTGCATATCGGGTAAAAGAATTGGAGTTTTAGACCATGCCGCACTAAGAGCCTTTTGAGCTGTTAAGAAAGTAATCATAACAGTAGTATATCATACACCCTTTATGCACGGCAAGTGATGAGGCTCACACACGGGCTATAAAGGGGGCATAGATAGGCGCAAAGAGGGGGCTTTATAGCTAGATAAAAGGGAGGCTACTAGCCAGCTGGGAAGGAGTAACAGAGAGCTTGACGAGTGTCGAAAAGTAAGGTTGACGAGGGGGAATAATCAAGTTTGACGGTGGGGTAAAAGCAAGCTTGCTTTGAGGTAGAGTTCAAGCTTGAACCGAGGTACGCACTAAGCTTGATGATACGTTGTGTTTTAGCTCGATGCGCGCTCTTTTTATTAGATGTAAGAGCAGTATTTCTTTACTATATAGTAATATAACTATAATGGTATAACACATTTTCGCAAGAAACACAATAAGAAAAGTGATTTTTAATTGACTATCATATCTTTAGTGATATAATACATGTATGGAGATTGAGTTTTACAAAACCGAGAGTGGCAGAGAACCCGTAATCGAATTTATCTTACGTTTGCAAGGAAAGCAATCGGCGAAAGTGCTTCAAAATATTGAGTTGCTAGAGAAATTTGGTAATGAATTACATTATCCCTATGTAGAGAGCATAAAAGGTGAAAAATACAAAGGCTTAATGGAATTGAGAACAAAGGCGATTGACGGGATTTTTCGCGTTTTTTACTTTGTGGTAGTAGAAAACAAAGCTGTCTTACTCCATGCGATACAGAAGAAAACAGATAAAACACCGCAGAAAGAGCTTGAAACTGCGTTGGCACGAATGAAAGAATACAAGGCAAGAGGAGGAAACAAATGACTTTAGAAGAAGTAAAAGAGCAGTTGATGAAGAATCCTGAATTCAAAGCGGAATACGAGGCGTTAGAGCCAGAATATGCGCTTATTCGCCAAGTGATACAGGCGCGTATCGATAAGAAAATGACACAGGCGGAGCTTGCGCAGAAAGTGGGGACGAAGCAAAGCAAAATAGCACGGTTTGAAAGCGGCTGGGCGAACCCGTCAGTTAAGTTTATCCAAAAGATAGCGCGCGCCCTTGAAACTCCAATTTCGGTAACATTTGCATAAAATAAAATGCGCTTTTTATCGACAGTTTGAACGCAGAGCTTGCTTTATACCGTTCTAATAAATGGAAAATATATTCCGATAATAGAAACAATGAATACAGGAAACATCAACTTTACAACATCATACAATTCATCGCTGACGAGCGGTAATCAGTCTTTGCAGAATGCAAAAGATATGGGCGACTTTTCTCGATTTGCTGACCTCGTAAAAAGTGCGCAGGCGGCGGCAGAAGAGCAAAAAGTTAATATGTCTAGTGTGTCTTCAAGTCAAGTTAAAGACGGCTCTCGGCTCAATGGAGATTATACACAGGGCTTTTCAGGGCTGTACAAAAGTGAAGCCGATAAACACTCTGCGCCAATAGGAGCGGCGGCAAACAGCGAAAATCCGCACGCACCAAAGACAGAAATTGACCGCACCAGCAAGCTCTATGAGCAGGCGTTGCAGCTTGAAAATTATTTTGTCAAGATTATGCTTTCGTCTATGCGAAACACCGTGCAGAAAGCTGGCGGAGAGCAGAGCTATGCACAGTCGATGTACGAAGATATGATGTATGACCAATACAGCGAAACTTTGACGAAAAACGCAGGCTTCGGACTCGCTGACCAAATCTATACACAGCTTGCAAGTAAATAATTATGAATATGAACGACTATCGCCTGAATGCCTATAAGTCTGCCGCAGGCAATTCTGAAGAAACAACTGCAGACGGCAGAGTTATAAGAAAGTTTAGCCCAGAGCGGCTAAAGTTCTCGGAAGCCGACAATTTCGCGCCTCAAAAGCCCGCTGTAACTCCGCCTCCGCCGAGTTCTCAGGCCGCGCCTCTCTACGAAGCTATGAACACTCCTGTTCGCCACACGTCTAACGGAATTGACCGCAATGAGCGATATTCTGCTGATGCGGCACAGGCGAGCGCAGATTTAAGAAGTGCGGCAAATCGCTTGTTTGATACAGGATTGCTCAAAGTTGCAGCCCCTGTGCAAAAGAGTGGCAAAGCTGCGGACGGCAAAGAAAGCATTTATCGCCGTGTTGCAAAGTTCTTGCTTATAATCGGCATTGATGAAGCGGCGAAAATCCTTCCGCATTTGACCGATGAGCAAACAGAGCGCATTATCCCTGAAATAGCGTCGATTCGCCAAATTGACCCCGAAGAAGCCGAAACGATTTTAGCTGAATTTCAATCGCTTGTTTCTCGTTCTCGCAGAAATGGCGGAGTTGACACGGCGTATTCGATTCTTGCGAAAGCGTATGGAGCAGAAAAGGCTCAGGCGATGCTGGAAAAGGCTGTTCCTGACGCGAACGGAAAGCCGTTTGACTATTTGCAAGACATTGACGCTGACCGCTTGCATTTGCTTATCAGCGATGAAAGCATTGCTGTTCAAGCGATAGTGCTTTCTCACGTTAAGCCGCAGACTGCCGCCGCTGTTTTGAATATCGTGGACGCAAACACAAAGCGCGACATTGTTGTTCGTCTTGCTCGTATGCAATCTATTTCGCCAGAGGTTTTGAAGCGAATGGACCAGACGATTCACGAAAAGCTGAAATCGCTCAATTTGTCTGCGGCGCAAAAGACCGATGGACGCGGTGCATTGGCGCAGATTTTGCGAAAGATGGACCCGAATGTAGAGCAGAGTATTCTCGATACGCTCTCTTTGCAAGACCCAGATTTAAGCCGCGACCTCCGCGACCGCCTCTTCACGATAAACGACGTAATCAACGCCGACGACCGCTATATTCAGACCGTTTTGCGTGAAATGACCGACGGCGATATTGCGTTCCTTATCGCAGGCAAAGACAATTCATTCCGTTTGAAGATTCTTTCTAATATTTCAAAGGGCAGGGGAGATGCTGTTTTGGAAGAAGAGCAGTTGAGAAAACCGATGTTGAAGCGTGATGTAGAACGTGTTACTTCCCGATTCTTTTCTGACCTTCGTCGTGCGTGGGAAGATGGAAAGCTCGTTGTTCGCGACGACGACGACGTATATATCTAACAGCCATAGGCTGATTTGTAACAGCCACAGGCTGCTTCTCAAAAAAACACCCCTGTTCCTCGTCTTTTAAAGACCGTTTATGACGGAGAGGGGCAGGGGAAAAAGTTTGAAGAATAGCCTATAGCTATGCCTTGCAAATTCTATTTTGACATTCTTGATAGAGAGCCGCAGTCTTTGCCACGATGTCGGCAGGGATTTCTTTTATAGTCGGGTCGCCTGCAAGGTTGTTCGCCTTGAGCCAATCGCGAATAAATTGCTTGTCATAGCTTGCTGGGCTTGTTCCCACTGCGTATGTTTCGGCATTCCAAAAGCGGCTTGAATCAGGAGTAAGCACCTCGTCCGCTAGCACAAGCTCTCCCGCTTCGTCAAGCCCGAACTCGAACTTTGTATCTGCAATAATAATCCCGTTCTTGAGCGCGTGTTCATAGCATTTCTTGTAAATCGCCAATGCCGCCTTTTCGATTTTGCTTCCCAGCTCATCTCCGAGGTCTTTCTTCATATAATCAAGCGTAACATTGATGTCGTGTCCTTCTGCTGCCTTGGTTGACGGGGTAACAATCGGCTCATCGAGTTTTTCAGCCTGCTTATATTCCTTGTCGAACTTGTGTACAAGGAACGCCTCGCCTTTCTTGTATGCCTCGTACATTGAGCCGAACATATAGCCGCGCACGATGACTTCATACGGAATCATCTTGAGCTTTTTGACGAGAATTGTGCGACCCTCGTATTCTGGGCTTTGGAACTCTTTTGGCATATCCTTGAGATTTGACGAAATCATGTGGTTTTTCACGATGTCGCCTGTCAAAGAAAACCAATAATTAGACAGCGCATTAAGCACTTTTCCTTTGTTTGTAATCATCGTCGGCAAAATCACGTCGAATGCGCTGATTCTGTCTGTTGTAACGATAACCATTCTGCCGTCTTCGAGGTCGTACACCTCGCGAACTTTTCCGCTGATGATTTTCTTCATCTTGCGCTCCTTACAGAAAATATAAAGACATAATAGGCGGAAAACAAAAATTATGCAATATTTGTTTTGTCGAAAAACAGCAAAACAAAATATTTGCTTGATGATAGTAAAAGTATAGAGACGTGATACTTGAAAGAGTTTTTGCAAATGATGAAAAAGTATGTGCTTTGAAAAATAAACCGAACAGCTCGCGTTCTTCTTTTGCTAAAGTGCGGGCTGTCGGTGTTTTGAGTTAAATTAGTTGTTTTTCCACACGGCGTAAAGGGTTATAGTATGCGCAGAAAGGAGCGTCGTGATATATTGTGCGTAGGTAGATTTTGATATAAGGTCGCTGTCGGCGGTTGCATTTTTGTTTGCCGAATAACCTCTAAGAGTATAGCCATTTAACGTAGGTACATATTCAGCAGAATCCTCGTCATATCCTGCTTCGGAAATCGCTTCGAAAAGAGTTTTATATTCAGTGTAATTGGTGAGTGAAAGATTGTTAAACCCGACAGTTTTTGTTGTGTTTCCGTCGGAGTATGTACCGCCGTTTGCGTCGAGAATGACTGTGTAGGTGTATGTTGCTTCGCTGGTGTTCGTGTTATCTTCCTCTGTGCTTGAGGCTTTTGTCCACAGGGCGTAAAGCGTTACATCAGAAACAGGAACGTACTCCGCGCCGTTGTTGAGTGCCTTGCCGCCGTCTGTGCTGAATGCCCAGCCTGCAAAATCGTAGCCGTCGCGCTCAAGGTTGATGTCGTCAGCAGTGGGAAGATAATATTTTCCGTCGTCATTTACTTCGAGCTGCTTTGGTATCGATGTATTATTTTTGTCGTCGCCGAAATAGCCGCCGTTTGCTTCAAGAGTGAGCGTGTAATTCCACGGGTACTCAAGCGAAAGCGATACGGCATTTTCGCCCTCGTGAATTGTGATAACGTCGGTTTTGCCAGTGTACATATACTTTTTTTGTTCGTCGCTCGTGTAGTAAACGTAAGCGGTGGCAGTGATTTCGTCGCCGATAGAGAGCGAATCGAATGTAACGGTTGCGCCGCTGGAAATATTCACAGTGCCGCTTTGCACGCTGTCGCCAGATAACTTGATGTAGAGGGAATATTGTTCGTCTGTTGCGTCAGACGAGAGCGCGCGGGACGAGGGAAGAGAAAACGTAAGTGTAGGGCTTTCGTTCTCTGTACCTGTGCCGAGAAATGAACAGGCTGAAAAGACAAAGAGAAGAAAAATAAATGCTGTGCTAGAAATCTTGTGAAGCATTAGAACCTCCGTATAATAGACCTGTTCGATAATTGTCATTATCGGGCTCGACCCGATAATCTTTTTG
>CALDID010000250.1 GCA_937901865.1 uncultured Treponema sp. | reverse complement strand
CTAGGAATATATGTAAACAGACTTGTTCCTGCATCTGTGGTAGTTTTTAAAATCTTTCCCGTTTGAACATCTATAAAATCAATCTTATCAATAAAGACTGTATACTGAGACGCCTTTCTCACATCATCAGCTTTCACAGAATATGTCAAAACAGTGCGAATGTACGGCACATTCATACGGAAGAAGCTGTCATAAACTTCCACACTTTCTTGATAATCATTGTATGCTTTTATTTTCTGCTCACGCTTTGGGTCAGAAGCATTAGGGTAATTCGGTACATCTAAGCTTGTGATATTTTTATAGGAGAGCACCCCCTCAGAATGATATATCGTTTTTCCTGCAAACACAAATGAAATATTGTAGTTCCAGCCTTCAGATTTTGCCGAGCCGTTATAGTTTCCAACACGGAAATATACGCTTTCTTCCCGCAAAGAATCCGCCGTATAACTCTTGCTTTCCAAAAGATTTATATCATCAATAATCTTTTTACGCAAAGTCTCCTGCAATTTTCCAGCAGAATCTTTTACCTGCTGTTCATTGTCCGCCTTTATTTTTGCATATTTCAGATTTATAGCTTCAATGTCGCTTTCTAAAATAGCACGTCCTTTGTCATTCAAAGAGCCATCAGCATTCATTTCAGAAAGTCTTGGCTTTTGATTTCTGCGTTCTTCAATCTCTTTTTCGCACAATTTATCTTGTTCTGCGTTGAACGCCACAATGTTTTGAGAAATTATCTGCTCATTCTGAAACAAAACCTGCTTTTCGCCCTCAATAACATCGATTTGCTGCAAAACAGTCATTCCTTCAAGTTTCTTTTCACGGATTTTCGCAGCTTTTTCCTCAATCTCCTTTGACAGTTCAACAATTCTCTTTTGTGATTCTGCACTTCTCTCTTTGCTCAATCTCTCTTCTTCCGCTTTTCGTTTCTCATCTTCACGAAGTCTTAAAAGTCGTTCCTCCTCGTTTTTCTGCTGCTGCAAGAGGATTTGCTTTTGTGTTTCAATGCGAGCTGCTTGAGCTTCTGCGTCGATTTCTGTATTGCGATTTTTCATCAATTCAGCCTGTTCTTTTTCCAATCGTGCAATTTCGGCTTTGTATGTTTCAAGGTTTTCTGCTGATTCCGTCGAAGTTTGTGTAAAAGTGCCATACTGTAAAAGACGTTTTCCTGCTGTAGTGAGTTTAACTCCCATTTTTTCGAGCAAATCAGCCGACGCTTCTCCGTGAACTTTTGTGATAAACTCATTTTCAGGATAAAAGTTTGACGTATAGCTGTTTTCGGTCTTGCCAGTTTCAATATTCGTAACTGTTACCGTAACGCTAAAAGTGTCCTTTTTCTTTGTGCTGACAATTTTGATATACGACTTTGCAGAAATCGCTTTTCCCAACTCAATCGGGTTTACATCATTGTAATATGCACTTTCGCTGTCTTTTTGCAGTTTCAAGATTGTGGCTTTTTCGTCAGAATCAATCACATCAATATTAGAATAATTCACGAAATCGCTGATAATATCACGTTTCACTTTTTGTGCAATCCAAGCATCATCATCTTTTCCGTTTTCAATCGTCGATGTGTATACAAGAACACGCTTATCACTTGCACCATCGCCAATAAAGTATCCGCTGTCCTGTGCGAAAAGTGGAATAGCCATTGTAATAAACACAATAGAAACAAACAACTTCTTTAATAGGCTCATAAAAAAGTATCTCCTTAATATAATCAGTCCTAAATGTAAGTAACTTTTATCGACTGGATATATTTAAGTATCGAAGTAAAAATATACTAACTTTAAGTACAATATTTCAAATATGAGTATTTTTAAGTAATTATATTCTATATGAGTTTTAAGGATAATCTTAAAGACGAATTGACATATCAAGACATAAAGGTAAAAGAGCTTGCTTTTAACACACAAATAAACAAGAGAACAATAGATAATTATTTACGAGAAAATGAAAGTCAGCCGACAGCAGAAAATGCGGTGAAGATTGCGCAGGCTTTGGGCGTAACGGTGGAATATTTGGTGACGGGCAAAGAGCCTTCCGCGCCAAAGGCTGATTCTGGCGCGATAGAGGGATTTAATTTGTGCAAAAAGTATTTTTCTGTGATTCAAAAGCTCGACGCTATGCCAGAATCTACAAAAAAGCTACTTTGCCGACTAATCAGCGAGTGGGAGGGTTAGAAATCTTTAGCTCTTCTGTTATATGTTGTACTTGCTTTAACGGTGAGCGAATATGAGCCGAGCGAGGAATATCGCGCGCTCTTTTCTGCGGTCGCGAAAGCCGTAAAGAACGTGGACGCCGCCGCTGTTGCCTCATTGTTGTCGCAGATATAGCGTGGGAGAAAAATACTATATCGCAAAGGGCGCAAGCGGTAAGCCGTTTTTGCTAAATACTGTTACAGCTCCGTAATTGTAAAAGGCATAGCGTGCATATTTCGGATACGGAACGAGCGGCGATGAGAGGGTAATCGTGTTCTTTTTATCGCCCTGTCCAAAGTCGGCTTTTGCGCTGTAAAATACGCCGTCTTCGCCTGCAATCTCAAAGCCTGTAAAGCTCTCGTTTTCGCTGACGGTATTCCCTTGCACTTTTTCCATTTCGATGTATTGCGCTAATCGCTCCCTGTCTTCGCGGAAAACAAAGCCGTCCGAGGCGTGCGAGAAAGTAAGTTCAATTCTATCCGTTAAGGCAAGAGAATCTTTTAAAAGAGGGGAGAAGACTTCATCTTTTTCGATGCCATAGACTTCAGAAGCAGCAATATTTGCCATTCTCTCGGCTACTGTCTTTTTCGCCTTTGGGTGAATGTCATTGTATTCTCCTTGGTCTAAGATACAAGCCATATACGCATTTTTTACGCTGTCGAAGACTTTTTGCTGGCTTTGACGCAAATAGCACCAATCTTTTTGGTCTTTGTCGTTGAAATATCGGTGTACGGGAAGTTGGGCAAAGATAAACGGTAATGCTGTATTTTTGAAATCAGTTCGCCAGTTATCTATCATTGCGCTAAAAAGCTTGTGATACATTTTTGCTCTATTTGCGTCGTTTTCTCCTTGATACCAAATCACGCCTTTTATCGTGTACGGTGCAACGCGAGAAAGCATACAGTCGTAGAGTCCGCTTGGTCTATACGGGTTCTTGCACGATTTTGGGCCTGGCCATTGGCATTTTCCGAGCTTTTCACCTGCCTCGTCCCACGAGATAAACGGATTTTCTTGTAACAGCTTTTGATACCCGCTCTCCCATTTTTCGTGATAGGCAACATAATCATCGTATTCTTTGCATTGCGCTTCTATGCTTTTGTCTTTGACAGCCTTATCATATTCAGAAAGATAGGTGCGTAAATCGTCGTCTTTTTCCATATACTCTCGTGCTGTCCAAACGCTTGCGCTTGTCCCTCCCCAATTACAGCCGATAACACCGACCGTAACGCCGAGTTCTTTTGCAATCTTTTTTGCAAAGAAATAGCCGACTGCCGACCATCTGCCTTTTTCACTGCTTTGCCACGTTTCCCAATGAGAGTTTTTCTCTTGCTCATAAAATGCGCTGTCTTTATATCCGTTTTTATTCGTGTAGAAAAATCGCACATTTTCGCCAGCCTTTTCATCAGCAAGCTCTGCTTTTTCTGTGCAATTCTGAAGCTCAAACTCCATATTGCTCTGACCGCCAGCAAGCCACACTTCTCCAATCGCAACATTTTTGAAGATTGTGCAATTTTCTTCATTGATATTCTCATTTCCTACATAGGATAGAATAAGTTTGCAATCATTTTGAGCCTTTTTCGGCGGAAGTTGTACTTCCCAATGCCCATTTTTGTCAGATTTCCCCGTATTTTGAGCCAAAATCTGCCCATTTTTGTCTTTAAGAATGACTTTTATCTCTGTATTGCTCTGGGAATCTCCAAAAATCAATACATTTCTTTCTCTTTGCAGCACGCAATTATCAGAAAATACTGCCGCACTCACAGGGTGTTTTGCACCCATGTGGTGTTTTGTACATGCATCATTCATATTTTTATTTCTCCTTTATTGTTGAAAACTGTCTATGACAGCTATTCCAAGATTGTGATTTCTACACGGCGGTTTTGAGCCTTGCCAGCTTCTGTCGTGTTTGGCGCAACTGGTTTTGTGCCGCCAAGTCCGCGAGTGATAAAGCTTGTTGCTGGAATTCCGCGCTTTGCAAGCTCTTCGGCTATTTTGTGCGCTCTCTGTTCAGACAACGTCTTTTCGCCCTGCGGTCTTCCTACTGCGGCAGTGTGTCCTTCTACTAAGAACTGTGAATCAGGCACCATCTTTAACACCTTTGCAATCTCGTCCAAACGGTACGACTCTGAAGGCAACACTTCATCGCTATCTGGCTTAAAGCGAATATCGCGCATACTCAAGCGAATACCTGCAGCCGTTTCTTCTACGACCATATTATTCTTTTGTTTTGTGCCGTTGTTCTCTTCTTCGCTTTGCTTTGCGGTGATTTTAGCAATCGTTTCGGCTCTTTTTTCTTCTTTTGTCGCCTCTTTCGTTTTTGCTACATCTTCTTCTGTATTTTTTTCATTCTTTGTGTCAGAATCAATCTGTTTTGTTTCAGTTTGCTTTGTCGTGTCAGATTGTTTTGAAGAGTCGGTTTCTGTTTGTTTCGTTTTTCCCTCATCGTCTTTAGAAGCAACTTTTGTTACATTGTCCCAATCGATGAATTCTATATCATCAACTTTTTCAGCTTTCACTTCTTTTTGCTTTTTTGTATCAGTCTTTGTTTGCTTTGCTGTGTCATTCGTGTTGCCTTTTGTCGTTGTTGTATCAGTAGTGGTTGAAACAGTCTTTGACTGATTTGACTGCTGCTTTGTTTGAGGCACTACCGTAGCGATTTTTGCAAGAGCAGGAAGTATCTTTTCGTGCTCCACAGCTGGCGGAAATTCGGTGAACAGCGTGATTCTTCCTTTGAATTGCACTTGAAGCCCGTCGCGATAAACAAAGGTTTCATCAACCGTATCAATAACTAAGATTGCTTCTCCTGTAGCTTTTCTGACGATGATGTCCGCTTTGTGTCCGCCTAAGGCCTTTTGCAAATCTGGGTCTCCTCTGCGGTCTGTATAGCTCATGCCGTAATTTGTCTGCCACATTGCCTTTATGCGATAGACGGCTTCTCCTTTATACACCTCTTCGCCTACAAACTCATATTGCACATACATTTGCAATTTTGTGAAAATGCCTTTATAAAGCGGGTCTACCGACCGTTCTGCCATCGCATTCCATCTATCTCCGACTCCGATTTTCACTTTCTCGCTTGGAAACGAAGGAAATGAGCGAAAAGAGGGGTAGCCATTGTCTTCGTACATGGTCAATTTTCCGTTTGCGCTGATACGGAACACAGAAGGAATTGAGTCGTGGATACCTGCAGTTACGGATTGCGTATTTCGCAGTGTTTCTTCGTTGACGTAGAAACTGCCGTCGTACCAACGGTCTTCTGCATACATTCCGTTAGGGGATTCTGACGGGGAAATAAAGGAGCGCACTTCTCGGCTCGTTAATCCCTTATATTTGCCGTTTTCATATCGCCGTAAATCTGTGCGCTCTACAAGCGAATATCCGCCGCTTCCTTTGTAAGTGATAGTACTTTGAGCTGCAAGCAAGGAAGAGAAAAAAATACATACCGAAATAAAGAAAAGACCTTTTGCGAAAAAAGAATTTATGTGCCTCATACCATTTCATTATCGACAATAAAAACTCTTTATGGTATATTTTCTGCTTATGTGTTGGAAATGCGGACAAAACATCGACAGTGAGTTTATAGGGCGTTCTGATGAGTGTCCTATTTGTAAGACGGATTTACATTCATGCAAGAATTGCAAATTTTATGCACCAAATGAGCATTTTGAATGCCATGAAACAGTTGACGAGAGGGTAAGCGATAAAGAAAGGCGGAACTTTTGTCCTTATTTTAAAGTGCAAATATCCTTTAGTGGCGGACAAGCACAGCAGAAAGCCGAAATGGCAAAAAATGCTTTTGCGGCGTTGTTTGGAAATTAAAGAGAGGCGATGAGAAGAGAATGAGCGTAGATTTTGTATTTATCGATAGCGGCACGGGCGGTATTCCGTATATGAAAGACTTAAAGAAAAAGTGCAGCAATGCCTCTTGTGTGTATTTAGGCGACACGGCTCATTTTCCTTACGGAGAGAAGACTTCGAGCGAAATAATAGAATGTGCTTCAAACGTTGTGGGAAAAGTCATAAGGCAATGGAGTCCAAAGGCGGTAGTTATTGCGTGCAATACGATGTCTGTAACAGCCCTTGATGTCTTACGAGAGCGATACCCAGCTATAAAAATCGTCGGCACTGTGCCAGCCATTCGCCTCGCTGCTAAAGAAAGCAAGAATCGCCATATCGGTCTGCTTGCCACAAATGCCACTGTGAACCACTCGTATACACAAAAGCTCATTAGTGATTTTGCAAGTGATTGCATTGTCGAAAAGAGAGGAGATAAAGAGCTTATAGCCTTTATAGAACACTCCCTTTTTACTGCGACGGAAGAGCAAAAGAGAAAAGCGGTAAAGCCTTCTATTGATTTCTTTCGAGAAAAGGGGTGTGATACGATAGTTTTAGGCTGCACTCATTTTACGCATATAGCCGACGTAGTGCAGAAGGAAGCAGGGGAGGCGATTACTGTTATTGACAGCAGAAACGGCGTTTCTAATCGTGCGCTCGACGTTGTAGGCACATGCGATTTTTGCAAGAATAGCGATGACAATACATTCTTTGTAACAGCATTACAAAATAGCAATGACGAAACAGAGTATAAAAATCTTTGTGCATACTTCAATATCGAATGGGGCGGCGTTATCTAAGAAGATTGAAAGAAGATAGAAAAAACTATCCCTCTCTAAACGTTACGATATTGCCAGTCTTCTTTTTGCTTTCGTAAGTGCCGCTATCTGCTCTTTTATACAGTGCCTCAAACGAATCTTCTTTAGTGGCAGGATAGAATGAAGCTCTTACGCTGATTTCTATCTTTCTGCCGTCTAATTCAGGAATATCGATATGATTTATTGAATCAAAAAGCCTCGACATAATTCTATTGCCGATTTCTTCAGTGACAACGCCGTCAGAGAATACCGCAAACTCATCTCCGCCCAGTCTAAAGACAATATCTGAATCTCTAAACGTCTTCTGCAAACAGCTTGCAATAGCGATAATCACTTTATCCCCGACAATATGCCCATAAGTATCGTTTATTGATTTGAATTTGTCTGCGTCTAAAAGGCAGAACATACCTTTTTTGCCTTCCGCCATAGCTTGCTTTATTAAGCTCTCGCCGCTTCCTCTGTTGCGAATACCTGTCATCATATCTGTTTCAGAAAGCTTTCTCAGCCGCTCCTGGCGTTTTTTATCTTCGTCAATCGATTCGATAACCATAAGAATATGGTGCAGCAGTCCTTCTTTATCACGGTCTACTACGATAAAGCGCAGTCGTATCCATCGGCTTTTTTCGTCCATAAACTCTAAAGCGATAGTGTTTGTATTCTTGAACTTTTCTTCAAATGTTGTAGCATCGGTGAAGTTTTTGACCATCTCTTTCGATTGCGTAATAGCCATCATTTCGCCTATATGCGCAGAGCGAGAAATGAAATGCGTCATATCGCCTTCGAGTATGCGAGTAATATCGGAGTTTTTGCGCTTAATGTGCATAGTGTCTTTCTTGAGGTCGATTTTTACAACGGTAGCATAGATATTTGCAACCGCTTGTATTTCGCGAGAAAGCTCATCTGCCTCTTCATACTTCTTGTTTATGTGAATGAGAACAATAAAAATGGTTGCAATAGCCAATAAGATTACTATCGCCGTAGAAATATATATTTGCAAAAGAGAATGATACATCTTGTTGCTGTCTAAGATGAGTATTGTTTTCCAATCATCGTTTATATCTTCAACAAAGGCGGTGTATTTCTTATTGTTGATTTTTGTTTCTATCGTTTTTTCTGTGCTGTTTAAAAGACGATTGCCTTCTATAAGCATATCGTTTGAGCCATATTTATAGAGTTCTTTTGCAATATACTCTTTTTCTGAGTGCGCTACGACAAAGCCGTATTTATCGATAACTGCCGCAGAAACAACCGCGTCATTTTCCTTTTTGAGCGAAGAAATATTATCTTGCACGCTGTCTAAGAATATATCCATAGAAACAACGCTTTCTCCGTCTTTCAAAAGTTGGCTGACACTCATCATCATCGTGAAAGTCTGTAGATTTAGATACGGCTGCACTAAAACAATATTGCCCTTTGCTTTCACCGCTTCTATATACCACGGTCGTTTTAAAGGCTCATAATCATCAGGCGGAGTCCAGCCAGAGCCATCGAGATATTCGCCTTTATAATACGCATATACTCCCGTATTGTTTTCGCGTATAAGAGAAGAATAGATAGCCGTTTCGTTTATTAAATATGCACCTACCTCTTCGCTTTTTGTTCCTTTGTCTAACATATCATTGACTGTTACCGCAGAAAAAGCGACAGCATCTATAGGCATTTGCATATAAAAGTTTACTTCTTGAGCAGATTGCAAGGTGTATTTTTGCCACTTTTGTATGATGTTTTGCTTTGAAACATCATACAAAGAGCGAAAGACCAAGATTATAAATGTACTGAGCAACAGCATTGCACAGCAAGAAGCGATAAGTATTTTATTGTTTATACGTCTCATTACGTTCTATTTTAACACAGTATGCTATATAAAACAAAAAATAAGCTAGAAAAAAGTAAAAAACGTTAATAACAATTTGTGCGTTCTCGACGACAATTTCTCACGCTCTCAATGAATCGCTTTGTGTAACGCTCAGCGACCATATTGCAAACGCCATTGAGCGCAAAAAGCACGGAATAGAGTTTGTTAATCAGCTTCTTGATTTCAGTGTGCGCAGCAGATTCGAGAATATATCCTTGATACATACGACAAGGCTATTGATGATGACGAACTAATCTCGCTTGCCATTCATCTCAAGAAGATGAGCGATGTGCACGGCGAACTTTAACGGTTTTACCAAACAGAAGTATCTATGATGCTTCGATAACGGTATCGAAGGTGTTTAGATAACGGTATCGAAGGGGATTAGATAACGGTATCTAAGGGGCTTCGATAACGGTATCGAATGGGCTTCGATAATGGTATCGAAGGTGGTTAGATAATAGTATTTGAAAGAGCGGAACTTTTCTGTATAAAGCGGTAATAAGAATAACAATATACGCATATAGAGAAGGCTAGCACTCTATATGCACAATAACAGTCCTAAGCGGCTGGGGGAATAGAATTATGAGTATGAAAGACGATGTCTTTGGGGTGTTGCAGAGAGTAGGTCGCTCGTTTATGCTTCCTATTGCTTTGCTTCCGATTGCGGGTTTGCTTTTGGGTATCGGCAGTTCATTCACGAACGCGACGACATTGGCAACATATCATTTGACGGGCATTATCCACGAGGGAAACTTCCTCTACACCTTGCTCGACGTAATGAGCCAGACGGGAAACGCTGTGTTTGCAAACCTTGCGCTTTTGTTTGCAATGGGCGTTGCTATCGGTATGGCGAAGAAAGAAAAGGAAGTTGCGGCTCTTGCGGGCGCAATCAGCTACATCATTATGAACACTGCGATTAGCGCGCTCATCACTGCGAAAGGCGGCGTTGAGGCTATGGCGGTGAACTCGACAACATCAGTGCTCGGTATTACGACGCTGCAAATGGGCGTGTTCGGCGGTATTCTCGTCGGCTTGGGCGTAGCGGCATTGCATAACCGATTCTACAACATTGAGCTTCCGCAGGTCGTGGCGTTCTTCGGCGGCACGCGCTTTGTCCCGATTATCTGCAGCGTTACCTATCTCATTGTGGGCGTGGTGATGTTCTATGTGTGGCCAATCATTCAGCTCGGCATTGCGCAGCTCGGACAGCTCGTCCTTGCCTCTGGCTATGTCGGCACGTGGATTTACGGTATCATCGAGCGCGCACTCATTCCGTTCGGACTGCACCACGTCTTCTATATGCCGTTCTGGCAGACAGAGATGGGCGGTTCGATGATGATTGACGGCACACTCGTTCAGGGCGCGCAGAACATCTTCTTTGCAGAACTTGCTTCAAAGTCTACGACTGTGTTCTCTGTGTCTGCAACACGCTTTATGTCTGGAAAGTTCCCGTTTATGATTTTCGGTCTTCCTGCTGCGGCGTTCGCGATGTATCAGGCGGCACGCCCTGAGAAAAAGAAGGTCGTGGGAAGTATCCTTATTTCTGCGGGTATCACATCTCTTTTGACAGGTATCACAGAGCCGATTGAGTTCACGTTCTTGTTCGTTGCGCCTGTGATGTACGCGGTGCACTGTGTGCTTGCTGGTCTGTCGTTTATGCTTATGCACATCTTCAACGTCGGTGTTGGTATGACGTTCTCGGGCGGTTTGATTGACTTGACGCTCTTCGGTGTGCTGCAGGGCAATGCAAAGACGCACTGGATTTGGGTCGTTATTGTTGGTGTTTTGTATGCGGTGGTGTATTATTTTGTGTTCTACACGATGATTACAAAGCTCAACTTGAAGACTCCGGGGCGTGAAGCGGACGACGAGGAAACCAAGCTCTACACGAGAAAAGATGTGAATGCGCGAAAAGAAGCAAGCCAGACGAGCGCGCTGATTCTTGAGGGATTGGGCGGAAAGAAGAACCTTTCTGACCTCGATTGCTGTGCGACTCGTCTTCGCGTAACGGTTGTTGACCCGACGCTTGTGCGCGACGATGTGTTAAAGGCGAGCGGTGCGGCTGGCGTTATCCACAAGGGCAACGGTATTCAGGTTATCTATGGACCGCGCGTTGCAAACGTGAAGAGCAATCTTGAGTTGTTCCTTGAAACGCCGGAGGCTGACAAAATTGGTGCGGCTGAGCCAAAAGCGCCGAATCAGAAGATTTTGAGCGCATATATGAATGGCGAGGTGAAAGAGCTTAAAGAAGTTGAGGACGAGGCGTTCTCGACGGGCGTTCTCGGAAACGGCGTTGCGATTGAGCCGAGCGAGGGCAAGCTCTTTGCTCCGTGCGATGCAAAGGTCGATATGGTGTTTGACACGAAGCACGCGATTAACCTTGTAACCGATGACGGCGTGGAGATTTTGCTCCATATCGGAATCGACACGATTAAGCTCGGCGGCAAGTATTATGAAGCGCACGTGAAAAACGGCGACAGCGTGAAGAAGGGCGATTTGCTCATCAGCTTTGACCTTGCGGGTATCAAGGGCGAGGGCTACAAGGCGACGACACCGATGATTATCTGCAATTCTGATAATTTCACGGCAATCAAGAGTGTCGCAACGGGCGCAATCAAAGTGGGCAAAGATATTCTTAGTGTGCAGTAACCGTCAGAGACGGCTTCTCAAAAGTCGCTGACTGATTTGCTAAAAGATACAGCCTTCCGTTTTGGAGGGCTGTTTTTTTATGTTTGCATTTTGTATAATCTAAACTATGGAACAACTTGAAAGAGAAAAGGCGATAAGAGGATTTATCGAAGATTGGCGAGATAGGGGCGACGAAAAGCAACATTCGCAGAAGTTTTGGATTGATTTATTGGAAAAAGTCGTTGGCGCGGTGAATGCAACGAAAGTTATCGACTTTGAAGAACGAGTGAAAATAGGTTCGACGAAGTACATCGATGGATACATTGCGGAAACGAAGACGATTATAGAGCAGAAAGGCTCGAAAATTGACCTTGACTGTGCGGAAAAGCAGAGCGACGGCACGGAGTTGACCCCGTTTGAGCAGGCGAAGCGGTATAATGACAATCTGCCGTATGAGAAAAAAGCGCGGTGGATTGTGGTGTCGAACTTCCAAGAGTTTCGTATTCACGATATGAATAGGGAAGAGCCTGCAAAGGATTTTACGACGATAAAGCTCACGGAACTCGACAAGCAATCTTCTGCATTTATGTTCTTGATTGATGAGAAAATTGAGCGCATAAGACTTGAAGAAGACTTGTCGGTTAAGGCGGGGAAACTCGTAGGCAAATTGTATGACGCTCTTTTTCCGCAATATATAAATCCTAACGCAAGTAGTTTAAAGAGCTTAAATATTTTGTGTGTGCGCATTGTTTTTTGCTTTTATGCGGAAAAATCTGGCTTATTTGAAAGCAGAACAGCATTTGAAGATTATCTAACGCTATTTAACCTTCTTTCAATGCGTGATGCTCTTATAAAACTGTTTTATGCACTCGACACAACGCCCGACAAACGCGATAAATACGACACAGCGACAAAATCTTTTCCGTATGTGGACGGCGGGTTGTTTCAAGATAAAAATATCGAAATCCCAAACTTCACACAAGAAATCGTTGACGTATTGATAAATCATTGTGCAGTGTTTAATTGGGCGGAGATTTCACCGACGATTTTCGGCGCAGTATTTGAATCAACATTAAACCCAGAAACGCGGAAAGAAGGTGGAATGCACTATACGAGTATCGAGAATATTCATAAAGTCATTGCGCCTCTATTTCTTAACGAGTTGAGTGCGGAGTTCGACGAAATCTGTTCTATTGCAACGAAAAAAATGCGTAATGCAAAACTACTCGCATTTCAGAAAAAACTTGGTTCGTTCACGTTTCTTGACCCTGCGTGTGGTTCTGGAAACTTTTTAACCGAAACATATCTTTCGCTTAGGCGGCTCGAAAACAAGTGCATAAAATTGCGACTCGGCTCACAGCAAACTGCACTTGATGTTTTAGGCGACGACTTTGAGCCACAGGTGAAAATCGAGAATTTCTATGGCATTGAGATAAATGATTTTGCGGTTACGGTTGCAAAGACTGCGATGTGGATTGCAGAGTGCCAAATGGCAGAGGAAACCGCAGAAATCTTAGGCAAGGAATTATCTTTTTTGCCGCTGAAAACTGCCGCAAATATTATTGAAGGAAATGCACTTAAAATCGATTGGAAGACTTTAAAGCCGATTGATGAAACTGATTTAACTGAGGGGCTTTTTGCTGGTTTTGCCACGGAATTAGACGGAAAAGTGATTGATTATGATTTTATCATAGGAAACCCGCCATTTATTGGAAAGAAAGAGCAAAAAGATAAAAAGAATGAGTTGCTTTCTTTGTTTCCAAAAACGCTAAAGGGAGCAGGGATACTCGATTATGTTACAGGCTGGTATGTAAAAGCCATTGAAACAATAAAAGATACAAATATAAAATGCGCATTTGTTTCTACAAATTCAATTACGCAGGGCGAGCAAGTGCCTATTTTATGGCGTTATCTTTTGCAAAAAGGCTTAAAGATAAACTTTGCTTGGCGCACTTTTAAGTGGGAAAACGAAACTCCTGAGAAAAAACTTATGGCGGCAGTTCATTGTGTTGTCATCGGTTTTAGCGTAAACGACGATAAAGAAAAATATATTTTCAATAATGATGGCTCGTATGAAAAAGTGAAGCATATAAACGGCTATTTGCTTGCTTGCCAAGATATTTTTATAGAACGCAGAGCAAACCCAATTTGTGCTGTTGAGAAAATTGGATATGGAAATATGCCGATTGACGACAATCATCTTATTCTGACGAAAGAGGAAGCAAAAGCGATAATCGCTGAAAACAAGAATAATAAAAAGTTCGTAAAACGATATGCGGGCGGAGTGGAATTACTACAGAAAAAAGAGCGGTATTGCCTTTGGCTGAAAGACGCAACTATAACGGAAATGCGTAAATCCAAGTTAATCACAGAGCGCATAAAGGCTACTCAAGCATACAGACGTTCTTCGGAGCGCGAAGATACAGTAAAACTTGCTAACACGCCATGGCTTTTTGGGTGGTATGCGAAAAGCTCAAAGAATATGCTTGTAATTCCTAAGGTTTCTTCAGAGCGCAGAAAATATATTCCGATAGTTTTTTTGTGCGATGACATCATTATAAACGGAAGTGCTTTAATAATTCCTGATGCCTCTTTATATGATTTCGGGATTTTAACAAGTATTGTGCATAATACTTGGACGAGGACTGTTGCAGGTAGAATGAAAAGTGATTATCAGTATTCGGGAAGTATTGTCTACAATAATTTTCCATGGTGTAGTCCAACAGCAGAGCAGAAACTTGCTATAGAAAATACAGCTCAGGCGATTTTAGCTGCTCGGTCAAATCATTCTGCCGACAGTCTTGCAGATTTGTATGATGAAACCTTTATGCCTTCTGATTTGCGAAAGGCTCACCGAGCGAACGACTGCGCTGTTATGGAGGCGTACGACTTCAAACAAGATATGAGCGAGGCGGACATTGTGGCGGCTCTGTTTGCGCTGTACGAGGGACTGACGAAATAGGCTGATATGCTCAACGCAATTGTGTGGTATAATGAGCAATATATAAATTCTATTCTGAAGGAGATACAACAGAATGAAAGGAATAAGAATGCCTGAGGGCTTTTTGTGGGGTGGTGCGACTGCCGCAAATCAGTGCGAGGGCGCGTGGAAAGAGGGCGGAAGAGGTCTGGCGAACGTGGACTTGATGCCGTACGGAAAAGACCGATTCCCCGTTGCGCTCGGCAAAATGCGTATGCTTGAGTGCGACAGTGAACACAGCTACCCTAGCCACGAGGCGATAGACTTTTATCATCACTACAAAGAGGATATTGCGCTGTTTGCCGAAATGGGCTTCAAGGTGTATCGAATGTCGATTGCGTGGACGCGCATTTTCCCGAACGGAGATGAGGCAGAGCCGAACGAAGCGGGCTTGCAGTTCTACGACAACGTGTTTGACGAATTGCACAAATACGGCATTGAACCGCTCGTAACGCTCGTGCATTTTGACGCGCCTGTGCATTTAATCAAGAAGTTCGGCGGCTGGAAATCGCGCGAAATGGTTTCTTGCTTCGAGAAATATGCAAGAACCGTCCTCACGCGCTACAAGGACAAAGTGAAATATTGGCTCACGTTCAATGAAATCAATATGCTGTTGCACTTCCCGTTTATGGGCGCAGGCATTTTGTTCGACGAGGGCGAAAATGAAGCGCAGGTGAAATACACGGCGGCTCATCACGAATTGCTCGCGTCTGCGCTTGCGGTCAAGGCGGCGCACGAAATCAATCCTGCGATGAAAGTGGGCTGTATGCTCGCGGCGGGGCAGTATTACCCGTATTCGTGCAGAGCGGGGGACGTGTGGGCTGCGCTCTGCGACGACCGCAAGAATTACTTTTTCATCGATGTGCAGAGCCGCGGCTTCTATCCGCCGTATGCGCTCAAGGCGGTGGAGAAAATGGGCGTGAAGTTGCCGATTCAATCGGGCGACGCGGAGATTTTGCAGAATGGAACGGTGGATTTCATCAGCTTCAGCTATTATTCAAGCCGTGTTTCAGCGGCTCCCGACACGCCAGCCGAGCGCACGGACGGAAATGCCGTGATTCAGGCGGTGAAAAATCCGTATCTCAAAGCGTCGGATTGGGGCTGGCAGATTGACCCTGAGGGCTTACGCATTACGATGAATGTGCTATATGACCGTTATCAAAAGCCGCTGTTCATCGTGGAAAACGGGCTTGGCACGAACGACAAAGTAGAAGCCGACGGCTCTGTGAATGACGATGAGCGCGTGGCGTATATGGCATCGCACATTTTGGAGATGGAAAAGGCGGTTGCAGAAGACGGCGTAGAGCTGATGGGCTATACGATGTGGGGACCGATTGACATCGTGAGCGCGAGCACGGGCGAGATGAAGAAACGCTACGGCTTTATCCGCGTGAACAAGAACGACGACGGAACGGGCGATTTGGCGCGAAGCAAGAAAAAGAGCTTTGCGTGGTATAAGCGCGTTATTGAAACAAACGGCGAAGAACTATAGAAAGGCGATTATAACAGGGGGCTGCGCGCTCCCTGTTTTTTTATATCTAACTTATGGAATGCTTGCAGAAAAACTATTTAATCAGCATTGCATCTCCGTAAGAGAAGAAGCGATATTTGTTTTCTACGGCTTGCTTATATGCGCTCAAGATATGCTCTTTGCCTGCAAATGCGCTTACAAGCATAATCAAAGTGCTTTCTGGAGTGTGGAAATTGGTAAACATTTGGTCTACTACCTTGAACGTATAGCCAGGATACATAAAAATCCGAGTGCTTCTTGTTCCCGACTGTATCATTCCATCATCATCAGACGCGCTCTCTAGGGTGCGAACGCTCGTTGTGCCGACTGCAAGGATTTTGCGCCCTGCTTTCTTTGCTTCGTTTATCTTCGCCGCAGTTTCGGGATTTACTGTGTACCATTCTTCGTGCATTTTGTGGTCTTCAATGTTGTCAGAACGGACGGGCAAGAATGTGCCTAACCCAACGTGAAGCGTTACCCACTCCAATTCAATGCCTTTTGCTTTGAGCTTTTCAAGCAATGGCTCGGTAAAATGAAGTCCCGCAGTAGGAGCGGCAGAAGAGCCTGTTTCTTTTGCGTAAACGGTCTGATAGCGTTCGCTGTCGGTGTCGTCGTCTTCTCGGCGAATATAAGGGGGGAGGGGAATGTGTCCGTTCCGCTCAAACCACGCTTCATCGAGATTAAAAGGGAAGCAAATCGTTCTAAACTCCGTGCCATTGTCGGCAGGATTATCGATTATCGTACCGATAGAGCCATCAGAGAACGTATATTCTCCGCCAGCCTTTACCTTCTTTGCGCCCTTAACCATTGTGTTCCACGTTGTGCCGTCCGCAGTCATTTGGTTCAAAAACAAAAACTCCTGTTCTCTGCCTGAAGCATTCTTTATTGCATAGCAACGACTTCTGCGAACACGGCTATTGTTAAACACCATCAAAGTTCCCTCGTCCACAAGGTCAACCAAATCCGCCATTGCATAATGTGATACTGCCCCTGTTTCGCGATTAAGAAGCATCAGCTTATCTTCTCCGCGCACTCCCGACGGCTTTTGTGCAATTAATTCTTCTGGTAAATCAAAATAAAACTCTTTGGTTTGCATTGTCTTTATCTCCTTTCAATCCTAAATGTTCATACGCCTTTTCTGTAACCATACGCCCGCGCGGCGTTCGCTGCAAAAATCCGCATTGTATCAAATACGGCTCATAGTAATCTTCGAGAGTGTCTTGACTTTCGCCAATAGAAATAGCCAATGTTTCCGCTCCGACAGGTCCTCCTCCAAAATTATTGATTATCGAAAGCAATATTTCGCGGTCATACTTTTCCAAACCGATAGAATCAATGTCCAATGCTTTCAGTCCCTGTTCCACAATCGATTTCGTTATATGCCCAGCAGAGTACACCGCGGCGAAATCCCTCATTCTGCGAAGCACTCTGT
This sequence comes from uncultured Treponema sp., assembly GCA_937901865.1. Classification (GTDB taxonomy): domain Bacteria; phylum Spirochaetota; class Spirochaetia; order Treponematales; family Treponemataceae; genus Treponema_D. Next base: position 5,101 of record CALDID010000250.1, on the reverse strand, counting down.
TTGCAATTCTCGGCGTGCCGCGTGAGCAAGAAGCCATCAGAATAGCTGCATCATCGTCTACACTCGTGTCTAAAATATCTGCACTGCGCTTTATGATAAGCGACAATTCTTCTATAGTATAATAATTAAATCGCTGCACAATTCCGAAGCGAGAAATAAGCGGACTCGACACCATACCCGCCTTTGTTGTAGCTCCTACAAGCGTAAAATGCGGAATTGGAATACGCACCGTTCTTGCCGCAGCTCCTTGCCCTATCACCCAATCAAGCTCATAATCTTCCATAGCGATATACAGCATTTCTTCCATTGCGGGCTTTAATCGGTGTATTTCGTCAATAAAAAAGACGGTTCGCGGTGTCATTGTAGAAAGTATGCCTGCGAGGTCTTTCGGCTTATCAAGCGCAGGGGCAGAAGTTACCTTGAAATCTACTCCCAGTTCTCGCGCCGTAATTTGCGCTAACGTTGTTTTTCCAAGTCCTGGAGGCCCGATTAAAAAAAGGTGGTCAAGGCTCTCATCTCGCTCCTTTGCTGCTTTGATAAAAACATCGAGATTCTTTTTTATCGCTGATTGACCTAAAAACTCATTCAACAGTTTTGGACGCAGTGAAAAATCTTGTGTATCGTCAATTTGTGGCTCGTCGGCTCTCACTATGTGATTTTGTGCAACATTCAAACGAACAGCCCCTGTCGAAGATGAAGACTGTAGCGTCAATTCCGCAGCTTCGTTTAAATCATAGAGCGTTGAATCTGTCTTTGCTGATTTTTTCTCTCTCATCTAGCCAACTCCACGATTGCACGGCGGAACAGTAGGTCTTCTTTTTGCGTCGGAAGTAGAATTCTAAACTCCTCTGTCTGTTCTGCTTCGCTGACAAGTTTATTTATAACAGCCTCTGCATCTCTCTTATCATAGCCCATATCGCACAATGAAGAAATAACTGCGTCAAACGGCGAATTGCTCTTTTTCACGGCTGACACTTCCGTCAAGTTTAATTTGCCTTTGAGCGACAGAAGCATTTTAGAAGCCTTTTTGCCCACTCCTGGCACTTTTGCTAATGCAGTAACATCGCCTCTGTCCATCATTTCGCCAAGCGATTCGGCGGTTATGTTCGACATAATTTTTATTGCGCCTTTTGGTCCAATCCCGTCAACTTTCAGAAGCGAAAAGAAAAGCTCTCTTTGTGCGCTAGACGAAAAACCATACAGGTTCATCGCTGTGTCTGTATGCTGTAGCCACACATACACTTTTCCTTCTTCTCCCACTTTACCGAGCTTATTTATGCAAGTATCAGGAATGTTTATATCCCATTCAATTCCGTTTGTTTCAAGAAACACGCATTGAGTGCCTTTGAAAGTAATTTTTCCCGTTAAGCTATTAAACATAATAGAGGAGTATAGCAGACAAACGCAATTTCTGCTATACTATTATAAGATTTCAGGAGGGTCTTTCTTGTTTTATGGAAACAACAAATTCGCTTACAAGCACTACTTTTGCGCAAGATAGCTTTTTGGAACTCGTAAAAAAGACGAGGACATATCGACGCTTTGACGAAAGCAAAAAGGTAAGTCAAGAGCAATTAAAACAGCTCGTAACCTACGCAAGCTATACACCGAGCGGTGCAAACAAAATGCCGTTGAAATACATCATCAGCACAAACGAAAAGACAAACGAAACGATTTTCGCAAATGTCGGCTGGGCGGCGTATCTTGCAGATTGGGCAGGACCTGTGCAGGGCGAAAAGCCAACAGGCTACATCATAATGCTTCGAGATACCGAGATTTCAAAAGCAACGGCAACTGATGAAGGCATACAGGCACAAACGATAATGCTCGGAGCTACGGCTATGGGCTTAGGCGGCTGCATTATGGGCAATGTGAAAAGAGCGGAACTCTCACAAGCCCTCTCACTTGACAAGCGATACGAAATTGCTCTTGTGTTGGCTTTAGGCTATCCTACGGAAAAAGTTGTCATAGAGAAAATGGGAAAAGACGGCGATATAAAGTATTATCACGACGAAAACAACGTGAACCACGTTCCAAAGCGCAGTATTGAAGAAACTCTGTTATCGGTCATCTAAGCTCGGCGTGTAAAACGAAATGCCGCAGCGACCGTTTTCTTTTGTTCTGTAAAGAGCTTTATCGGCGTGGGAATACATTTCAGTGTTATATCCTTGCTCTGAAAATGCCACGCCCACGCTGACCGAAAGCTTTGGGAATTCCACAGAAATCGGGTGCTGCAAAGTCATATTGATTTCAACAAATTTATGATTTAACAAACGTTCATCTTTTTCGCCGTAATTCACCATAATTATCGCGAACTCATCGCCGCCAATGCGGAACGCTCTATCGCTATCGCCGATAACGGTTTTCAGCAAATCTGAAACGTGGCGCAAGGCAATATCACCAATTTCGTGCCCATAGCTATCGTTTATGTGCTTGAAGTTGTCTACATCGATAATGATTAAAGCCACGCTGTCATCAACACCCTTGTAATAGGCACATAGCTGTTCAAATGCACTGCGATTCAAAAGATTGGTAACCGTGTCATACGAGGCTTGTCGCTGTAGCTCTTTTTTAACCGTGCGGTTCATTTCGTACATATTATTATACGTCGAAGCAAAATACTCTATCTCTGCGCCTGCGGTGATTTTATCAAGCGGCTTTTCTTCGCGGATATTTTCGACAAAACGGCGTATCGGGCGCAAAATAAGAACTGAAATCAAGAAGAAAGACAACGCTAATAAAGCAACAAGCAACGCAGAACAGGTAATTTGATTGACTATCGCTTTATAGAAAAAACTCTTGCTGTTCATTCTGCGTTGATGAGTGTAGAGGAAAATCTGATTGGCTGCTTTCGTAATCTTGTCATCAATAAAGTAATGAAGCTCTGTGTATTCGTGGCTAAAAATCAAAAAATACGCTACGTCTTCTTTCTCCCGCTCGCTCATCGCCAATTCTTCATCGCTAAGGTGATAGGAATAGAGGCGTTCGGGAAGAGAGGATTCATCAATCGAAAGAATAGAAGCGACAAGGCGCATACTGTGGATTTCTCTGTCGGTAATGGCTTTTGCATACGGCACAATCTCTTTCAAAGTAAGCGTTGCTTGAGTGTCGATGCCGCCAAAGCGAATCCGTAATTCTGAAGAGGCTTTTTCATAGCTTTCGACCGTGGTAGCTCTTGAAAAGTAAGAGCTTAAGTATTCATAATCCATGGTAAGAATAAACTGGCGAGCTTGCTCTGTTAAAAAACTGAATTCACCTTTTAAATCTTGGACATCTTTTTGCGCAAAAACATAATTTTCAGTATCATTCAAAAGTCTCTCGTATCGAGTGTAGACAACACGAAGACCATATACCATAGACAAAAAAGCGAACAAGCCTAAGAATAGCATCCAAAAGCTCAAAGTTCGCACGCGTACAGATTTCATATTCTATAGTATATCACACTATTTTTCTTTTTTCCATTTCAGACGAGCTTTAATCGTTAAAATACCGTCAATATATTGCACTTTTGCCACTGAATGAGTGAGTTTATAGCCTGCATACTCTTTTATTTTGTCGTTTTCAAACTCCACATTTTCCCAATCGACATTGTGCATATCTGTGTTATCCTCGTCATTTTGTCGAAACTCGTCTTTTATGCAAAAAATGCCGTCAACTCTCTCTCCGATAACCGCAAAAGAGCAACCATTTTCAAAATTGATATTTCCTTTTTTATCGACCTCAATCCAATACGCCACGCCTCTATGCACAAAAGAAATATCTAAGCCCTCTTCGCTCTCTTCGATTGTAAAAGCGTCTTTTTCAATGAAGTCGCTAGGCGAAACGGCGAACAAAAAGAGTTTTTGCAGTGCATCGGGGAGCTTTGAGCTTTTTGCAAGATTGGTAGAAAAAGAAGTCGACGCACCAGAAGCAACATCATAGCTATCGCTTGTTTTGTCTTTGTCGAATTGCCACACAAGCGCGTTTTTCTCTCTTCTTTGCCCAGTTGTGTCAAAAGAGAAATCCACTCTCACCGTTTCGGCAAAAGTGGATAGCCCGCTACAAAAAACAACACAAAGGAAAATCAATGTAGCGAAACGCATTTTTTAGTCCGCTGTCGCAGTTTCAAGCGCAATCTTCATCATATTGGTGAATGTCTTTTGTCTTTCTTCTGCGCTTGTAGCTTCCCCTGTCATCAAGTGGTCGCTAATTGTGAGGATAGCGAGAGCTTTGCGGTTGAATTTTGCCGCGAGTGTATAAAGCTCTGCTGCTTCCATCTCAACAGCCTTCACGCCGTACTTAGCCCACAGCTTCCAGTTCTGGTTCTCGTCATAGAACATATCGCTTGAAATGCAAGAACCGACCGTGTGTGCAATTCCGAGCTTTTCTGCGGCGAGGTCAGCTTTTTTCAAAAGTTCCCAGTCAGCAGTCGGCGCGAAATGCAACAAACCGAATCTTTGGCTCTGCAAAGAAGAATCAGAACACGCACTCATCGCAAGCAATGTATCGCGAATCTTGATGTCGCTTGAGCAGCCGCCCGCTGTTCCGATACGAATCGCCTTTTTTACGCCGTAGAACTGGAAAAGCTCGTTTACATAAATAGAAAGCGATGGCTGTCCCATTCCTGTACCCTGAACGCTCACCTTTTTTCCGTTATATGTGCCTGTGAAGCCGAACATTCCGCGAACTTCGTTGTAGCACTTTGCGTCCTCAAGGAAATTCTCTGCGATAAACTTCGCGCGAAGTGGGTCGCCTGGGAGTAAAACTGCTTCTGCGATTGCGCCTTCTGGTGCATTGATATGTGTACTCATGTACATTCCTCCGAAAAAATTATTCTCATAAAGGAGTATATCATATTTTTCAGAAGTTTCAAACACAATCCACTCGGAAACGCAAAAACTTTTTTAGAAAGCAAAGATGTGCAATCAATAGACCTGTTCAAAAACGGTATGTCATTATCGCTCTTGATACGATAATCTATTATAATAGACCTGTTCGATAATATAGCTTTGACAAGGGGCTTAAATTAAAATGCAAAGTCAAGTGCAACAAAAAACTTCGGCAGGATTTTTCAGCTTCAAACACTTTTTCGGACGATGATTGAGCAATTTCACTACATTTT
>CALDID010000249.1 GCA_937901865.1 uncultured Treponema sp. | reverse complement strand
TAGCAAGGGGCTTAAGCCCCTTGTCAAAACTATATTATCGAACAGGTCTATTTTACGGAGGAAAAAAATTATGAAGCGAAGTGTATTGGTGGTGTTGCTGGCGGTGTTGGGCTTTGCGGGCTGCAAGACGACACAATCTATCGAAAGCGGCGGAGGCGCGGCTATGAGTATAGCGGAAAAAAAACAGAATGTGCTTGAGTACATCGCTCAGACACAGGGAAACGCGATTATCACGGGGCAACAGGAGTCGACGTGGATGACAAGCGCGGATTATGAGGTCGATTACATCGAAAAAACGACGGGAAAACTCCCTGCGCTGCGCGGTTTGGACTTTATGCACGACGATTTTGACGGAGTTGTGCAAAGAGCGCAAGAATGGTGGCAAAACGGCGGCTTAGTTACGATTTGTTGGCACACGGGCGCGGCGTTTTCGGGCGAATGGAAGGACGCAATGGAAGACGAAGTCGAAAACTGGGACGAGTGGTTTATTGACGGCAGCGAGGCGAACAAAAAAATGATTGCAGGAATGGACAAAGCCGCCGCTGCGCTCAAAAAACTCGAAGATGCTGGCGTAATCGTGCTGTGGCGACCGTTTCACGAGATGGACGGAGGCTGGTTTTGGTGGGGAAAAGGCGGAAGCGAAAACTTTATCAAGCTGTGGAGGGCGATGTATGAGCGATTCACGACGCATTGGGGGCTTTCAAACTTGATTTGGGTGCAAGGTTTCTCGCACGAGGGCAAAGCGGCGGCGTGGTACGTTGGAGATGAGTTTTGCGACATCATCGGCGGCGACAGTTACGAAAAAGGCGCGAACAAAGAGCTGTATGACGAGGTAAAACAAGCAAGCGCGACAAAGCCGATTTGCTTTCACGAGTGCGGAACGATTCCGAGCGAGGCAGAACTGAAAGAAGCGGGAGTGAAATGGGCGTATTTTATGACGTGGCACACCGATTACATCACGAAAAGCGAAAATAACGACCCTGCGCGGCTCAAAGAGATATACAACAGCGATTATTTCATCACGCGCGACGAATTGCCGAGCTTTGATGAGCGAAAATGAGGGAAAATGCGATGATTGAGGCGAATGAAAAGGCGAAAAGGCTCAAAGCGGAGGCGCAAAGAGAGCTTGAAGAGCATATTATTCCGTTTTGGCTTGGTTTAATGGACAAAGAGAACGGCGGATTTTACGGCGAAATGAGTTTTGCGCTTGAAATCGACAAAAAAGCGGATAAAGGGTGCATTTTACACAGCCGAATTCTGTGGTTTTTCTCGAATGCGTATCGGCTTTTGCACAAAGAGGAGCTAAAAGCGGCTGCTGACCACGCTTTTTCGTTCATTCGAGGCGCATTTTTTGACAAAACTCACGGCGGCGTGTTCTGGTCGGTTGATTTTCGGGGAACGCCTGCCGATACGACGAAGCACACCTATTGCCAAGCCTTTGCGCTCTACTCTCTTTCATCTTATTTCGGCGCGACGGGCAGTATTGAGGCGAAAGAGCTTGCAGAATCGCTTTTTGAGCTGATTGAAAAGCGAAGCCGCGATGAGATTTCGTATAAAGAAGCGTTTAAGTGCGACTTTTCGCCTGCCGAAAACGACAAATTGAGCGAAAACGGCGTGAATGCGGCGTACACGATGAACACTTTGCTGCATATTTTCGAGGCATACACCGAATATTTCGCGCAAACTCGCGATATTCGTGCGCAAAATGCGATGAAATCGATACTCAATATCTTTGTTTCGCGCATTTGGAACGCAGAAAAGGGGCGGCAAGAGGTCTTTTTTGACGAAAATATGCGCTCGCTTATCGATTTATACTCGTACGGGCACGATATTGAATCGAGTTGGCTCATCGACAAGGGGCTTTTTGCGATAAATGACGGAGATTTGAGGGAAAAAGCGTCGAAAATCACGCTTGAAATGGCGGAAAACGTGAGAAAATACGCGATTTCTCCGCTCGGCGCGGTCTATATGGAAGCAGAAAACGGCGTGCAGAACACTTCTTGCGTGTGGTGGGAGCAAGCGGAGGGTGTTTTGGGCTTTTTCAATGCGTGGCAGAAGACAAAAGAGGAAAAATTCCTCGATTCTGCGCTCAATGCGTGGGAATTTATCAAAAAATACATCATCGACGAGCGAAAAGGCGGCGAATGGCACTGGCAAACCGACAAAAACGGCGCACCAGACGCAGAAAAAACCGCAGTTTCGGCGTGGAAATGCCCGTATCACAACGGCAGAATGTGTTTTGAGCTTATGGAGAGGATATAGACCTCACCCCCTGCCCCTCTCCTAGCAGGCGAGGGGAGAAAAAACACAAAAGAGAGATGTATCTACGCCCCCTCTCTTTCTAGGCGAGGGAGTCGGGGGGG
>CALDID010000248.1 GCA_937901865.1 uncultured Treponema sp. | reverse complement strand
TTCTCCCATTTTTCTGTTTTAATTAAATTATTATATATTTGATCAATATTAAGATTAAATTGTCTTAATATTTCGTCATAGTCTTTACCAATTAAATTAGGCAAATAATTCTCTTCAATTCTAGTTTGAACGTTTTGTGCAAAGCAAAACTGATTAATATTTGAATATGTAGAAGAAATCAATAAACGACAATTTAATAATATATTATCTATCATATTTCTTTTTTTTCTACCATTAAATAACCTTAAAGCTTCAACCTTTTGAATAAATTCTTTATCACCAGTTAGCTGTTTTTTTATTTCATTAGTAATATAATCAGAAGAAAATTGAGCTTTTTGTATTTCTTCTACCAATAATCTTAAACCAGTATTATAAATAACATAAAGATATTTTTCTATTTCTAACTCTTCATAAGCATTTATTACAGCTTTACCACTTTTTCTATTTTCGTAACTATAATCAAAAACCTTAATAGGTGCACATTTACTAAAATAATTTTTTTCTTTTTCTGATAGATCATTATAAGTTTTACCAGCCAAAAATTTTAATTGTCTAAGTCCCTTTATATTCAATTCAAGATCACCATTATAAAAATTCCTAATAGCCATAAATCTATTAAATCCATCCACAATAACAGTATGATTACAATTCTTAAATCTTATAATAGGCTGCACTGTACAATGCAAAAACAAACTTTCTATAAAACTAGTTTGTTGAATTTTTGTCCACTTACAATCATTTTCAAAGGCTCTATCTATTAAATTAATCGTTTCATTATAACATAAAGAATATGGTTTAATATCATGAACATCACATTTTAAATTTTGATATATTAAAGCCCGTAAGCATATTTCATCTTCCATTATATAATTACTCCCTTCAAAACAGCTTATTATGATATCATAATAATTGGAGGTGATACACCGCATATGTGCGGAATTTATGACTAAAGATAAACTTAAAAAAATATTTGAAAAATATTTACATGAAATAAGAAAAGAAAAAGGATTAACTCAAGAAAAATTAGCAGAAAAAGCAGGAGCATCGACAAACTATATTGCTCTCATTGAAAACGGAAAATATTTTCCCTCTTTACCTATGATTTGCCAAATTGCTTCTGCATTAGAAATAGACTCTATAGATTTATTTGATAAAGCAGCCCTTGATTATCCTGACCTTGAAAACTTAAAGGCAGAACTTCTTGAAAGCATTGCTCAAGCAGTGAATACGACTTTTAACAAAAATATTTGATTTTTTATGCCATAGTGCGAGAAAGCGCAAGTGTATCTAATAGACGCGACATTACTGCAAAACTCTCTTTCGTTAAGTTTGCTTTGCAGTCATATTTTGAATGAAACATCTTCCATGTCGGCGGGAAATTATCATCTTTACCAGTCATAAGACTCCTTGCATACATCTCGACTTCGCTCCGCGGCAACAAAGTAATGACAACGGCAGGAATACCGCACGCCAAAAAGCTAGCATTATCGCTATACGGCATAGGAAGCGAAAACCATTGATTCGGGCAAACGGAACGCAATAAGTTCTCTGTTCGGTCGCATAAATCAGAATACAATCTTGCAAAATTGCCATTCATCTTTTGCGTAATCTGCCTATCGCTCATAACTGCAATATCTCCGCGCCCACAGCTATCAAACACATACACATCGTCTTTTGTAATTCCGAGCCTGCGATAGAGAGTTGCAAGCGCATACGAGCCTTGTTCTTTTACGCTTGCGTGTCCTCCCAGTTCCTCACCATCAGTAAAGAAAATGCGCACGTTATGCACGCCACGAAAAGCATTCAGCCTGCAAGCCAAATCCATAATCTGAAAGCACGCCGCACTGTTATCGTTTGCGCCAGGACTCCCCTCTACTCTGTCATAATGACAAATCACCGTTTTGAGCTTGAACATCGGCGAATAAGAGCTTTGTGGAAATCGCACAAAAATGTGATTTTTGCCCTCAAGAGAAATGATATTCGTTGTAACGCCACGAGCTTGCAAATAGGAACGAATGACGGCAAGTCGGTCAGCATTTTGCGCAATGAAATCATCAAATTCCCTCGGTAAAACACTATTCATTTATTTGCTTCCTTTTCAATCGTCAGCTCTAAATCTTTTGATATAAAATACCTATATCCTCTTTTTTCACATTCTTTTTCGCAATAATTTCTAAGAGATTTATTTTTTGCGTATTCAATGACAAATACTTCAAGCCCAGCCCGCTTTGCGCTCTCAAGATAATCTACAAAGTACTTTGTTACGCTTGCTTTTTGTTTTTTAAAGTGCTGCGTCTTATAATTCGCAATTCTTGAAAACACACTTTCTTGATTCACCCCAAAAATAAAACTGCTCATTCCGTTTCTAATTAAAAACGATACAGCCTCGTCTCCGCCGTTAATAATTATCTTCTTGTCATATTTTTGCAACGAGATGAGAATCGAAGAGAGCGCGTGAAATATCGCATCTATTTTGAATTGACTATAAATATCGAAATTATCAAGAAAAAAGCCATCAGCTCCTTTATCAACGATGTTTTTCGCAAGCGTATTAACCACAAAATCCTGCCAAGAAGTTTGTCTAACATCAACCCAAAACTCTTCTCCCCAATTCGCATACGAATCAATCGTTATCGCTTCAAAATCTTTGTAATAGCTACGAAATTTCTCAACAGACCCCACATTTAGATATGCAAATACTTCAAATCCGCTTTTATGCAGCGTGTCTACATCATCTTTTGTGAAATCTTCTATCTCTACGACAATCGTTTTTTTTTCTGCTATGCTTTCAATCGAAGCAAGCACATCTTTTTTTTCAGAACCAATATATGCACCAAAATCCGACGCAAAGACAATACAACCAAAGCTCAAAAATATTGCAAGTAAAAAAGTCTTCATATTATTTTCGTTGTTCCCTACTTAAATTATCGACAATCTATACATAAAACATTTTATTTTTATTGTGTAACAAAATGAATTAAAATATAGACATCTGTCCTGCATTATCACCAATCGCAGAAATATACGATTTAATAAAAGAATAGTGAGAAGCAAAAGCATTCGGCACGCGAAAAACCTTTATTCCTGCTTTTTTGCACAATAATTCTTTTTTTCTATCATTGTCACGGTTTTTCTCGCTTGTATAATGCTCCCCTCCGTCTAGTTCTATAACCATAATAGCTTTTTTACTATTACCGCTTTTTTTGTACAAAACTACATCAAATTCACTTAAAGCATAGTATTCTGGAAATAGTTTTTCTGTATTTTGAAATACATTTTTCATTGCAACATTCTTTTCTATCGATAATTTGCCAGTTGTACTCAAAATTTGCGACAAAGTTATAAAAAACTGGCTTTCATATTCGGAATTATTTGATAAATTACGCCGTTTTTGAGGTATAATAGCAATATTTTTATCTTTTCCGACTTCTTTTGCATACGAAATCAGTGATTGAATTGCATTCGGCGTATCTCTGCTAAAAGCATTTATCGCTTTATCATCGACAACAACAGCAAGCGACTTTTTCGCCCTCGTTACTGCTACATTGATGAGTTCTGTATTATCTTTTATCCAGTTGAATGTCTTTTGACTCGATGTCAATGCTATTGATGGAGAAAGAATAACAGTATCATATTCAGCCCCCTGTACTTTGTGAATCGTACCCGCTTTAACGTTTTTTATACCGTTTTCTTCAAGTTTTTTGTTTATCAATACCACTTGATTATTGAAAGGCGAAATCACTGCAACTTTTTCGCCCTCAAATCGTCCGCTTTTGATATAATTTACAACAGCATTCGCCTCTTCTTCGTAGCAGTTTCTCTTACTTCCCTCATAGTTTTTTACAGAAACAAGCGATACTTCTCCATCATTTTTATTTTCTATATGCAACTTCTTTTCATAATAATATTCATTTGAAAAGCGAATTATATTCGCCGCACAGCGATAGTGATAACTTAATAAAATCTTTTTGGAAATAGAATCCGTTTGCTGCATAAGGCTTAAAATCGATTGATGTAAATAATCATACGTTTCTGGGTGCTCTATGTTAAATTCTTTTTGAAACAAACTCTGTTTATTTTCGTCCAAAAGGATAATCGGACGTAACTGATTCGTATCGCCTACCAACAGCAAGCGATGTGCGCGAATTATGGGAATAAGAGAGCGGGCTATATCGCATTGTCCGCTTTCGTCCATAATGCACAAATCAAAATGAGCTGATGTGCTGCCAATTTTTTCTGCGGAAATATTTGTCGATACCCAAATCGGAAAAACATCGCAAAGGAGTTTCACATTTTCGTCATCACTCAAATAATTCTTAAAGTCTTTGACCGCCTTGTCTTCATCTTTTTCATATAATATCTCTACAAACGGCTTATATGCCTCTTTTTTTAGTTTTTGAAGGAGTTTTATCGAATGATAATACAAATAATTTATAAAACTCTCGTCTTCTGACGCAACAATGTAAAGCGATTGCACATCTTCATTCGATACTTCTGGCAACAAAGATATTTCAGCTTCTAATGTTTCTATTTCACCCTTTAAGAACCGTGATAGCGGAACTTTTGGGTCTGTCGATAACCGCCAACTGCGCAACGAATAGAGCTTTTCTTGCATATCTAATCTTTGTTCATAATTTTGCAGCGTTTCATACAACGCTTGTGTATTTTTCTTTACCGCTTCCCTTTGATTTTGCAGAGCTTTATCATTTACTACCGTTTCATTTTTTGTGCGTTCATAGAGCATGCGAATATTTTTTATTGTTTCGTGCATAATACGAACATTGCCAATCCTCAGCAAAGGAAAAGGCACTTGATTTCCTTCACAAAGAGGTAAATCTTTTGTAAGCTTTTCTATAATGCTTTCAATCGGCAAATTATTATTAGAACATACCAAGCACGTTCTATCTTCAAAGAATTGTGAGAAAATCACATTTAATATCGTCTGTGTCTTTCCAGTGCCAGGCGGTCCTTCTACATACGTCATATTTTCTCTCAGCGAATTAAAAACGACTCGTACTTGGTCAATATTCACTTTTTTATCGTATGTTACCACAGCAACATTTCGCTTTCTGCCGCCTTGCATTTTATTGTTCATACCTAAATATGCCTTTATCGGAGCAGACAAAGTCTTATTGCGTATCATCTCCGAAACAGCATGGCGAATTCTTTGAAAGCGTACATTATATTCAGACGATATTTTCATAAACTCAGGATTAGTATCAATCGTTTCTCCATAGTTTAGATTTTTGCGTATCTCGTCTATATAAAAATCCTCATTCTGTTCAAAATCTTTTATAAACGCTTGTGCACCTATATCCTGCAAAATTTGAGGAGTATTCTCGCCCCTATCAAGTAAATAAGACTTTGCAAACTGATATTTTTCGCAAAGCTCTAGCGACGAATCATTCAGATTAAGTAAGACATCTTTGTAAACAATCGGTAAATTGCGCTCATGACGGCGAATCGAAAGAATATTCAGCACTAATCTAAAAATCTGCTGTTTTTTTGCTTCTTCTTTTTTCCAATTACACAATTCACGCGCTAAAAACAGACTTTGTTCATTCGTGATATGTATTTTTTTATTTTTCGCGAATGAATCTATATCAATTCCATAAAGCATTTTGAAAGAGCTGACAAGCAAATCCGTATCAAACTGGATACATTGCTCCAAAAAGATAAATATGTTATTGTTTAATTCATTGAAATGCAAAAAATCTTCATTATCATCGCACAATTCCAGCTTTTTTATAAGCTCATTTGGTACAGAATAAGAAATATCGTGTATAACTGTTGCAGAGAAGAAGCGATTAAAATCGAGGATATAATCCTTTTGCAACGGATACTCAACACCTTGCAGATTTGGATTAAAACAATCACCTTTTAGCCGCTTTGTTTTTATATCCACATCTTTCACAGCAAAAAGAAAATGCGTGTTTTCGCCCTTTTTGTTGTGATAATCCACATCAAGCCAAGAACCTTGCCGAATTGCTTTCGACACTGCGAGCGCAATATTTCTATTTGTCGTCGAAACCATGTTTTGTGTCATTACTTTTATTATAACACATCATCGCAAAAAACAAAAAAATACCGAAATCTTACGAAAGAAGATTTCGGTATTCTACGAATTACATAAATCTTATAAAAGATTACATTTCTTTGAAGAGGTCAGCAAAAGCAATCTTGTCGCCCTTCTCGACCTTTACTTCGCTGTAGAGCTGGTTCAAGACTTTCTCAGTCTTTATGTCGTTCTTGAGATACTCTTTTGCATTCTCATTAGCATACTGCTTCTTCACTTCTTCCACAGCCATGCCTGTTCTCTCTGCAATCTTTGCAAACTCAGCCTCAAGCTCCTCGTCAGAAGCCTCTACACCACGAGCCTTGATAAGTTCATTGATGATGAGCTCACTCTTAATCTGCTCTTCAGCATCGCCTGTCCACTGCTTGAGCATATCTTCTTTTGACTGTCCACTTGCAGCAACAAGTTTATCGAGCTGCTCAGGAGTTGTCTGATACTGGCGAGCAACTTGATTCCATCTCATCTCAAGCTCAATATTGAGCATAGAAGCAGGAACAACAACAGGATTTCTCTCGATGAGTTGCTTTATCAAAGAGTTGCTCTTCATTTCTGAAACACGCTGCTCTTTGACCACTTCCATATTATTAAGAATATCTTTCTTCATATCATCAAGCGTCTTGTACTTGTCATTTACATCCTGTGCCAAATCATCATCGAGAGCTGGAAGGTTGCGAACCTTGAGAGCAGAAACAGTTACGCTGAATTTCTTTGTCTTTCCTGCAAGATTCTCATTCTTATCATCAGCAGCATAGCTCTTGGTGATAAGTTTTGTTTCACCCTTCTTCATTCCAATGATGTCATCATCGAGCTTGTAAATATTCTGCTCTGCACCAAGAGTGAAGACATAATCATCTCTCTTTGTGCCTTCAACTTCCTTGCCATCGTCGCCAATCTCGAAATAAGAAACAGTTACGATGTTTCCTTTTTCAGCAGCGTCATCATCTTTGCGGTCTACAACCACAGCATTGCGCTCCTGAACGTTCTTCAATTCTTCCTCAAGCTCTTTGTCGCCAACAGTAACTTCAGGCTCTTTTACAACAATACCATCGAAGTTCTTTACTTCAACAGCAGGGAAAACATCATATTTTACAGTAAATGTAAAATCCTTGTTCAAATCGAACTCAGGAATAGCCTCAAGCTCAGGAGCAGCATAGCGCAATGGACGCTCAAAAGACTTATCCTCTTCATTGCTAAGAACTTCATTGAGAGCAGCATTAACCAAATCGCCAGCGATTTCGTTTTTCAAAGCCTCTCCAAACTTCTGCTCAAGGATTTTTACAGGAACGTGTCCCTTTCGGAATCCAGGAATCTGGATACTCTTAGCATATTCCTTCATTTTTTGATTGTAATTCTCAGCAACATCTTTCTGCGCGACAGTGATAGTCATCTTTGCAGCTGAGTTTTCCAGTTTAGTGAATTCTTTTGTTACAGTCACGGCTGGCATTCCCCTTGAAATATATAAAATAAATAGAGTAAAAAAAAGCGATTCAGAGTAGAATCCCTAAATCGCTTGCCTCTAAGAGCGGCAAAAGGGGATCGCACCCTCGACATCCACCTTGGCAAGGTGGCGCTCTACTACTGAGCTATTGCCGCAAAAATAATGTTGTAAAACCGCATTGCTTTGCAGTTTAGAGCGGCAAAAGGGGATCGCACCCTCGACATCCACCTTGGCAAGGTGGCGCTCTACTACTGAGCTATTGCCGCAAAAATAATGTTGTAAAACCGCATTGCTTTGCAGTTTAGAGCGGCAAAAGGGGATCGCACCCTCGACATCCACCTTGGCAAGGTGGCGCTCT
>CALDID010000247.1 GCA_937901865.1 uncultured Treponema sp. | reverse complement strand
GCAATATAGGCGTTTTGAGAAAGAGGCTGTGCCTCAGATTCCCGTGTCAATGTGAGATAATGACAATTATCGAACAGGTCTAATGTATTTTTCTTTATTTCTGCGATTTTTTTCATTTGTAATCACCAGTTTAATTTGCTACAAGGAGACAAACACTCTCCTTTGAATGAGAAAGACTGTCGCATTCAAAGGAGAAAGCCTGTCGCATTGGAATGAGACAGTGTGTCGCATAAATAGTAATGAGAAAGGCTGTCGCATTGATAAAATGAGAAAGGCTGTCGCATACAAAATTTTATTTTTTATTGTGAAAATTACATATACCGCTCTACTAAATCTAGTATAAGATGTTTTGCATTTATTTTTTCGCTGTCAGCATTGAAAAAAAGTATCGACGGGCTGATTTTCATTGCATTGCAAAGTTTTAAGA
Organism: uncultured Treponema sp.; assembly: GCA_937901865.1. Classification (GTDB taxonomy): domain Bacteria; phylum Spirochaetota; class Spirochaetia; order Treponematales; family Treponemataceae; genus Treponema_D. Next base: position 3,590 of record CALDID010000247.1, on the reverse strand, counting down.
TAGTGGTAATAGAGGGCGTACGCTTGCCTGTTTCGATATAGGTAATCATATTTTGCGACACCCCAGATTCTTCAGAGAGTTGTTGTTGAGACATATTACATTTTTCTCTTTCCTGTTTTAAGCGTGTATAAACATACTTTTCTTGTTCGTCTAATTCCATAGCAGTATTTTTTATTAAAAAAAGTGCGTATTCAAAACAATTTAGTGTTGAAATCTAAGAAATTTTAGTATAGAATTCAAGGTGTGTTTACCACACTATAGTGTGTATTTCTTTTTTTTATACTAGGAGGCATCTTATGAAGCTTTTCAAGGTTCTTTGTTTAACAATGTGTTTGTTCATTGCAGGAATGGTTAATGCCTTTGCTGATTCTCTAACTGCTATCAATTATTCTATAGGGAGCAATTCCTACAAACTCAAGGATGCAGATATTACGCTTGAATATGGTTTCTCACCATTTGGGTTAAATGTGAGTAACTTTTGGTACGGTGGCGATGGTGCATTTCATGTTGGCTTTGATTTGTCTTATGGATTTTGGATTTCAACAACACAGACTTATGAAGACAACACAGTTGATGACTGGTTCAACATCGGCGAATACTTATCTGCTGGGCTAGGATTTTTGATTGATATGGGGTCTTCGAATTCTTTCAAACTCACTCCTGGTGTTCAGCTCAATATCGATGAAGCTTTTTGGACAGGAAGCGGCAATCAAACTATGACAGATTTTTATGTTGCCTTTTCTATTGATTTTGCATATCAGCACTATTTTTCAGACTGGATTGGCTTGAATTTAGGTTTTGATATGGACTTTCCTCTCGCTGGCGGTGCTACGACAAAAACAACTTATAACGGAAAAACATACAGCGACAGTGATGATATTGGAGGCGGCTTTGATTATCGATTTTATGCTGGCATAGTATTGCGGTAACAATCACTGTTAAGAAACCTGCTCAAGATGGGTTTGAAATATGAAAATAACGCTGTCTTGGCAGGTTGTTTTTGTTGCATTGGAGTGAAGATGAAGAACTTATTTTTTACAGTGTCAATACTCGTTATTGCTGTATTTATGTCATCGTGTGTATCGACAGTTGTTAATTATTCAGAGTTTACGGGAGAAGTCGCGACATTCAAGGAAGATGCGCCTATAGAGAAAGTGCATTATTCAAGCGAAGATTTGGCAAGTTGGGACATTTTGGTTTTAGATACGATAAATACGAAAAAATCGCTTGAAATGCTTGCTGCTAATTCTGCTGCGTTAGTGAAATATCACAACAAAACTGCGGCGATTGATTCTGACCCGAAAGTGTTGATTCCTATGCAGAATGAGCTTTTAGAAAAGACGTTTCATTCTGTGTCGTATGAAGAAGAGATAGGAAAAGAATACGACGCAATATTTTTGCGCGATTATTGGGTGTTTATCGGCTCAAAAAGCGGGAAAATGACTTCGTCTTTTGTTTCATTTGACCTTGTATATAAAAATGAAAGCGATATGGCTTTGTATATTTCTTCTATAGAGAAAGATTATGTGCGAGGGGTGTTTATCAGTTCTCAAGAGATTCAAACTGAAGTACCATACCCCGCGACAGATTCAGGACTTATCGAGGGAAATAAAAAAGCTCTTGAGGTGATAGAAGCGCAGTTTAAAAACGGAATAGATGTGCTTTGTTTGCATGGAAATGCAAAAGTAGGAGAAAAAGCTGAGAGCGAAACAGCAGTATCGACTCCGCAACAAAGGTACACGGGGAAATCTGACGCTGAATTGCTGAAATATAGAAGTTTCAGAGAAGCAACAGAAAAGCAGGGGGGTGAGTGAATGAAAATTTCTTTTGCAATTAAGTCTACTGTTTTTGCACTCTTTTTATTCTCTTTTATGTCTTGTGAAAGCACAAGGCAATATACGCGCACGACTGATAAGCATTATGAAGACGGTGTTTTGACGTATGTCGAGTATAAAGATGTGTATAACAAAGAATTGAGCGACGGCACAAAAAAGCCTGAAACGAAAAAAGAATACAGTGAACTATATTATGATTTTTCTAATGCTGGCTATATAGAAACTGATTCAAAGGTGTTTTTGACAGGCGAAAAAGGTGACAGAAGATGTTCGGGGCAATGGACGGCACATTCTTTTGTTGCAAAAAAGCTGATTTCGTCTGAAAACGAGAATATCGAAGTAACGTATTCTCTTGTTGAAACAGTGTTTTCGGAAGTAGTGAAAGAAGACGGCGATGATGTAAGTGCAACGCAAGATTATAAAACGTCGGTCATTGGAAACAAAATCTTTTATGTCGGTGATAATGGCAAGATTGTTTCTGACGGCGGAAAGTTTCACGGAGATGATTTTTCGGCAGAAGACGAGGAGTTTTTTGAGAACGTGTTAGCTTTGACTCTGCCAATCATTTTAGACGCGAACGGCGGAACGGATATTGCGACAAAAAGTGTTTTGGAAGAGGAAAATACATCGTACAAAACGAAAGAAACGTTTGACAATATCACGGTGAAAAGTTATCCAGACCAAAATTACATTATGTATTCGATATTCGGGAAGCCTTTTGTTATTGCAGGGTGTACGGCGTGGAATTTTGTGAAGTGCGTAGGTTATGCGTGCATTAACTTTGCAGGCGGCTATCAGCTTGTAACAGGCGGAAATGGCTGGGGACCTCACAAAGATGAATATTGGCTTATGCCGAGCTTCAAGACGGCTCACAGAAAGTTTGAAGAGGCAAAAGAGAAGAATGCAATAGAGCATTATCCTGAATATCATTTACCGTTTACGGATAACACAATAATTATCGAGGGTAGCGTCCAAGAATCTGCAGATGCCTATTTAACGCCAGAAAATAGCCATGTAACGCGAAGTTACAGAGAAGAAATTCCTAATGAATTATCTGTAGCACGTTCTGCAGCGGCAGATGCGGCTTATACAGCTGGTGTTGTAGGTGTGATTGGTACGGGTGTAACAATTCCTGTTGGTGTGGTGTCGTGGATTGGTGGAGCAGCGGCAGGTATTGCATCTCAGATGAAGAACTAGCTTTTTTGAGTACTTTTTGACTTATAGGAGAATTTTTTATGAAGAATATTGTTAAAGCGGTTGTCGTTTTAGTTTCTTGTGTTTTGATTTCTTTCTTTTCAGGATGTGCGAGTACACAATCTGCTCCAACTGTCGATAATTCTCTTCCGTGGTGGTGTACTGCTGCAGGTGGTTATACATTCAAATCTGAAGAGATTGATGCTCAACCCAAAGGTGTAACCTGGCCTAAAGAAAGTGGATATTTTGCAGAAGGTATGGCAAAAAGAGCTGATAGCAGACAAAGCTCTATTGCTGCAAAACTTGATTCAAAAGCAACGCTTGCTGATTATATCAAAAGCGAAATCAAGCGCGAAGAGGGCGATACAGGGGAACTCGCAACTCGTCTTGATTCGAGCAACATTGATGTTATTTTATCGGGAGCACGTGTTATTGATTCTGTAGTAGCTTCTGATGGAACAGTGCATATTCTTATGTATATGTCTAAAAAAGATTATGAACAAAACAAAGAAAGAGCGTTAAAGGTTGAGTAGTGCTTTTTAGGCAGTATTCATAGACCCC
>CALDID010000246.1 GCA_937901865.1 uncultured Treponema sp. | reverse complement strand
AATGCTTTTTCTTTGGGCTATGCACATATTTTAGGTTCTTTAATATCTTGGAAATAATACAACTTTTCACATTAGACCTGTTCGATAATATAGCTTTGACAAGGGGCTTAAGACCCTTGCTACATAAAAAAACTTCAGTTTCCGAACAGGTCTATTGCAGTTTTACGCTTTTTTTATAAATCCTTTCATTCTTACGGTCGTAGTTGCAAAATAATTACGGTCGTATTTATTTTTATGCACGACCGTAGTTGTAACACACTTACGACCGTACACAAGACACACTTACGACCGTAAATATTTTTTGCTACGGCCGTGGGAAAAACATTTCCATTTGCTTGGGAAAAAAATTCCCACGGCCGTGGGAGTAAGTATGCCGAAACAAATGGGCAGAAAAAAATAGTTTTTTTAGATATCGTTGCAAACATAGAAAATATTTGGTATTATAATATATATGAAACTTCCTGCTTTATCACCGTCGCTTTTGTCGGCGGACTTTTCTAATCTTGGCTCTGCTCTCGACAAAATTGCAAAAGAGGGCGCAGAGTTTGTGCATATCGATGTAATGGACGGCTCTTTTGTGCCGCAAATCTCTTACGGTCAGCCCGTTATTAAATCGATTCGCGATAAATCTTCTTTGATTTTTGATGTGCATCTTATGATAGAAAATCCCGAAAATCATATAGAAACATTTGCTCAGTGTGGCTCTGATTATATCACGTTTCATCAAGAAGCGACGGTGCATATTGACCGCGTGATTTCTCGTATTCACGAGCTTGGCAAAAAAGCGGGAATCGCCATCGTTCCGACGACTCCTGTGAGCGCATTGAAAGAGATTTTGCCGCTTGTCGATTTAGTGCTTGTGATGACTGTGAACCCAGGCTTTGGCGGTCAAAAGCTCTTGCCGTATTGCCTTGACAAAGTTCGCGAGCTGGTTGCTCTTAAAATGAAGAAAGGTTATACCTATTATGTGTCGGTCGATGGCGGCGTAAATAAAGATACGCTTGGTGAAGTTCTTGAAGCAGGAACAGAAATCGTTGTTTCTGGCTCTGCGTTCTTTAACGATTCTTTAGGGTGGAATAGGTAGATTTATGAAAAAAGTGCGTACTCGTTTAAGAAATGTGAAAAAAATTCTCTTTTTACTCTCTTTTTGCCTGTGCGCCTTTTTTGCGATTGAAAAAATTTCTGCGGCGGGAATGGCGGCATCGAGTATGCACGGCTATGAAGCGTATCAAAAAAAGGATTGGAATAGCGCAATTATTTTTTTGCGGCAAAGTGTGAATACGCCGAACGAAGTAACGCCTGAAATCTTGTATATGCTCATTCAAAGCGAAATGAATGCGTACGATTACAAAAATATAAGCACTGATTGCGATTTGTTTTTGCGATTGTATCCAAAAAATACCTATAAAGCGGTTGTGATGTTCCAAAAGGCAAAGGCTGCTTATTCTATGGAAAAATACAATGATGCGATATTGTTGTTCAGCGAGTATTGCAATGAGAATATCGGTCATTCGCTGTATCCGACGGCTCTGTTTTGGATTGCCGAAAGTTTTTACGCGCTCTATGATTTTGATAGCGCAAAGGGCTTTTATGAGCGGATTGTTACGGGATATAGCGACAATGCAAAAAGAGATGAATGCGAAAGGCGGCTTGAAGAGATTGCACATTGGGAAAGAGAAGAAAAGCTGCTTTATTTGCTCAAGGTTACGGGCGAGGAATATTTGGCGGCGAAAGAAGAGTATGAGAGAGAATTAAAGCTTTATAAAAGCTCTGACATAGACGGACTGAGGCAAAAGATACGAGAGTATAGCGAGAGAATAAGCGAGCTGGAAGCGAGAAATGCTGAGCTTGAAAGTGCTGCATTAGAGGCGATGACGGCGGTCAATAATGTAACAAAGACGAAAGAAAATGAAGTGGCGGCGGAGGAAAAAGAAAATTCTTCTACGTTGAGCGAAAGCGATATAAAAGCTCTGAAAGCGAAGGCTTTGCGCTTGCAAGCAATTCTTGATGATGAGGGCGGTATGTAAGATATGGGTACTTTTTTGCTTGTTTTTGCGGCGTGCCTTGTTGTAGGCGGCAGCAGTGCAGGAATCATTTATAAAAACAGCCTCGATAAATCTAAGCAAGAAGCCGTTGTTGCAGCCTCGGAAAATGACTCTGTGAGCGATAAAAACGAAGAGAGTGAAGAGGGCGAGGAAAAAAAAGGCGAGAGCTTAGATAAGAGGGCGGAAAAGAAAGATTTAAAGAAAAGTGTGAGTGTGAGCAATGGAAAAATAGCTCTTGATGTTTCTAAAGAAGATGGAAGCGTCGGAATATACGCGATAAACGAAAAGGGAAAAAAAGAAGATTTACTTTCATATTCAAATGGCTATGCAAACAGCTATTTTATGTTGAAAATAGGAAATATGCAGTATATGCTTCGCGGCTCTAAGCAAAAAAATGGCGTAAAGAGCTTTGTGAGCGAAACGAAAAACGGAGTACAGGTGTTTTATGTGGTGGGCAATACGGCACAGGTGGCGATTGATTACACGTTTGTTCCGAATATTGCAACGATATATGTAACTTCTTTCATCACGAACACAGGACGAAAGGCGCAAACATTTACGCTCAAGGCTGTTTACGATACGTTTTTAGGAGAATCGAGCAAATCGGACGCATTTTCTTTTACAGGCGAGGCGGTGAATAAGAGAACGCAGATAAGCGAGTTCAAAAAAGATGATTGGATTCTTTCTGGCAATCGCAGAGTGAAAGTTGCTTTTGTGCCGCTTAATACGGAATCTCTGAACACGCTTGAAAGCCTTACGGTCGGAAATCCTGAAGACTTTTTGTCGAGAAAGTGGATTCCGAGCGTGCAAGAGGGAAAGATGTTTTCTTCGGTGTATGCGTTTAATGATTCTGCCCTTGCTTTTAATTGGAAAGATACGACGCTGCAAAGAGGAGAAACCGTGGTGCAGTCGTTTGTTATTTCGGCGGGAGTTGACGGAGAAGAACCGAATTTTGTCGCGGCGAATGGGGCTGAACCTGTAAAGAAAAAGATTGAAAAAGCAAGTGAAAATCTTGTAAAATTAGCTTCTGTTGAATTGCCTGCGGAAGTGGCAGCGGCAATTAAGCAAAACGATGATGCAGAAAAAAATAAGGCTGAAGAAAATAAAGGTGAGAAAAAGGATAAAAAGGGTAAAAAGAAAGGAGAGAAAGAAACGGAGAATGAGGGAAATGTGCTTGAAATAGGCAACATAACTGATAGTCAATTAGACCCTGTTTATATACAATCTCTTTTGGATAGAATTGCCTCTTTGAAAGAAGACGGCAGTGTTGATAAAAACGAAATACGCAGGTTGAGCGATGAGCTTGACGCTATAATGTTAAAACTAAGGCAGAAAAATGAGAAGGTCAACAATTAATTATGCACAAAAACTTTTAAGACGAAGAAAGTTTTCACAGGCAATACAAATTTTAGAATCTCGCAGAGAAATATACCGCGGTAATTTTCAGTTTTATCTTACCTGCGGAATTGCTTATTTATATGTAGAAGATTTCGGTACGGCACGCGCGTATTTTCAAGAAGCAAGCCGCATAAATGAAACTGATGTGAATTTGCTTTTAGGGCTTGCTGCGATTTTTTTACGTCAAGGCGACACCGATAAAGCTATGGGGTATTATCTTGATATACTTGAGTTTGACCCGACAAACGAAATTACAAAAAAGGCGATGGAGTTTGTGAGAAAAAGCGGAGATTACGACACGATTTGCAAATGGTGCGATGACGGGCGTATTCAGCAGTTTTATCCGCCGCTTGGAATAAATCCAGATGTGATTTGTGCAGGCTCTTTGTTGGGAGTTTTGTTTGCGGCTATTGTTTTAAGTATTATAATAGTGCCGAGAGTTCTCAAAAATTCGGCCGAAAAAGATTTTCATAAGCTGTATACCACTATCGGCTATGAGAGCTTTGAGCTTTCGACTTCAGAGCGAGAAGACGCAAAGACTGCGGCAGAGAGCGGAGATAAGCCTGAAGATTATTACAATAAGCTGTATAATAATATTACGAAAAATCTGCTTGATTCGTATCGAAAGGGAATCAGCGATAACAATGCGCAAATTGAATATAATCGGCTTATGCTTGACCCAGATGCGCCAGAAACACTGAAGACGAAGGCTTCTATGCTTATCGGTGTGCATATAAAAGAGCCGTCGTTTAATGAGTTTTTCAAGACGTACAAAAGCTATACGTCGTTTGCGGATAAGATGAAAGACGCAGAAAATGCAGAGGGAAACTTTACGATTGAGCAAGTGATGGAAGGCGGAGAGCTGTATAAAAATTGCTGGGTCGTATGGGGCGGCAGATTGAGCGGTATAAACACAGGAGATGACGGGCTTGTGCGCTTTATCTTGCACGTTGGCGAATATGGAAACGAGTTTGTTTCTCGCGATGCGTATGTTACTTGTGTGAGCAAAATATTGCGAAGTTCGATTACCGACGATTATATTATGGTTCTTGCAAAGATAACGGGCTTTAATGCACGCGGCGAGCCTCTTATCGAAGCAAAGATGATAAATCAACAATCATTAGGACAGTAGGAGTTTTATAATGGCAAAATCTAGTGCTAACACGCAAAGCTCAGAGTCTACGATAGATTCTGACAAAGCTGAAAAATGGAAAGCTCTCGATGCTGCTTGCTTGCAAATTAACAAGCAGTTTGGTGCTGGCTCTTTGATGAAGCTTGGCGAACACACGAATACGGCGGGAATAAATGTTATTCCGTCAGGCTCTATTTTGCTTGATGAGGCGTTAGGCGTTGGAGGGTATCCGAGAGGTCGTATCATTGAGATGTATGGTCCTGAAAGCTCTGGTAAAACAACGCTAGCTCTTCACGCGATTGCAGAAGCGCAAAAGTTAGGCGGCATTGCGGCTTTTATTGATGCGGAACACGCTCTTGACCCTGTGTATGCAAAAAACTTGGGTGTAGATACAGAAAACCTCGTGATTTCACAGCCTGATACTGGTGAGCAGGCGTTGGAAATTGCGGATAAATTGGTCAGTTCTGGGGCTGTTGATATTATTGTAATCGACTCTGTTGCTGCTCTTACTCCGCAGAAGGAAATTGAGGGCGAAATGGGAGATAGCGTTATGGGCTTGCAGGCGCGTCTTATGAGCCAAGCCTTGAGAAAGCTCACGCCTATCGTGGGTAAATCGAACTGTATCGTTGTCTTCATTAACCAGATTCGTATGAAAATCGGCGTTATGTTTGGTAACCCAGAAACGACAACGGGCGGTAATGCACTCAAATTCTATTCATCTGTTCGCCTTGATATTCGCCGCTTTGAAAGCATTGACGGTAAGGGCGACGACGAAGCGGCAGGAAACAGAATTAGGGTCAAAATCGTAAAGAACAAGGTTGCGCCGCCATTCCGCAAAGTTGAGCTTGATTTGTATTTCGGCAAGGGTGTTTCTGCGACAGCAAGTATTCTTGATTCTGCGGTAAAGCATGGGCTTGTTGACAAAAAAGGCGCGTGGTATGCGTATGGCGACGATAAGATTGCACAGGGAAAAGAAAATGCGGTGCAGTATTTTGAAGACCACCCAGACTTTACGCTTGAGATGGAATCAAAGATTCGCTCTCAAATATTCCCTGGTCAAGTTTTGCGTACAAAAGAGGGAAAGCCTGTTACAGATGCAGAACGCAGTGCGATTATTGCAGAAATGAAGAGCAGAGGTGTTGGCGTTAAGGCGGTTATAGAGGAAAAGACTGAAGAGGAGGCAAGTGAGCCGAGCGCAGCAAAGGAAAGCGAAAAACCGAGCGCAACAGCTTCTGATTTAGCGGCGGCAGCAGGAGATGTGCCTGTAGAAGACGCGCCTTTTTGAGCTTTGATAAATTGATGATGCGATGAAAGAAATGGTAGTGTTAGGACTTGGTTCTAATACTACATTTGGCGAAATGAATAGTATAGAATTGCTGCATAAAGCGTGCGAAGAGATTTCTCTTTTGTTGTGCGATATGCAGCAATCTTCTATCTATCAGACAAAGCCGATGTATGTAGAAGAACAAGAAGATTTTTTTAATATGGTGGTGTGCGGCTCGTATGAAGGAGATGCGGAGAGCCTTTTGAGTTCGATTCACGAAATCGAAGCAAAGCTTGGACGCAATAGAGAAAAAGAAATCCGCTTTGGACAGCGCTCTATTGATATTGATATTGAGCTTTTTGGCGACAAGAACGTACAGTCGCAAAATCTTGAAATTCCACATCCAAGACTGTATGAGAGGGCGTTTGTCCTCGTTCCTTTGGCGGAACTGCTGTGTTCTGGAAAAGTGGTGCTAGAAAACGAAGAGAAATTATTTTCGGCTCTTGATTCTGTTGATACGTCAGGAGTGAAAATATACAATGGCTGAACATATTTTCAAAGCGGGAGAATATGAGGGGGCATTAGGGCTGTTGCTGAAGCTCGTTCACGACAATAAAGTGAATATTTACGATATTCCTATTGCAGAGATAACAGAGCAATTTCTTTCTTATCTTGACACATTAAAAGAAACTGATTTAGAAGATTTATCAGAGTTCTATAGCTTGGCGGCAAAGTTAATTTATATAAAAAGCAAAATGTTGCTTCCTGTGCAAGATGTGTATGATGATGACGATGATTTTGACTTTGATGAAGACCCTCGTCAAGAGCTGGTAGAAAAGCTCATTGAGTATCAAAAAATCAGAAAATTATCGGAACTGATGGAGCAGAATGAAGAAAAATCTGAGTGGCGATTTGAAAGAAAGAATATAGAACGCCATATTCCGCGAGTGTCTTCAGAGTGGGAAAAAATAGATGCGGCAGCAGTTTTGCAAACGCTACAGAATTTGTATAAAAATTTGATGACTTCGTTTTCCGACACAAAGATTCTTGACGTGTACGAAGAAATATCTGTGAATGAAAAAATTACGTTGATGACAGAGCTTATGGAAAAGAATGGGCATTGTATGTTCTCCGAACTTCTGACGCGTAAAAAAAACAGGCTTGATATGATTTGTGCGTTTATGGCGGTGCTAGAAGCGGTGAAGTTTAGGCTTGCGGTGATTTATCAAAATGCGCTTTTTGCAGATATAAAAATATGTCCGCGAAAAGACGATATGAAAGAGATAGCTTGAGGTAAAAAATGCAATTAGATATGAAAGAAGCTGATTTAAGCAAAGAGATGGCATTGGTTGAAACCGTGTTATTTCTTGAAAGCGAACCAAAAGATTCCGCATCTTTAGCGCGCATTGCAAAACTTTCAAAAGAAACGGTAGACGATGTAATTGAGCTATTAAAACAAAAATATCGAGCTGATAACTGTGGTATTCAGATAGAACAAATTGCAGGCGGGTGGATGCTTTCTCCTAAAAAAGAAACATGGGAAGCTGTGTATGAAATGTATGGCGCAAAAAATGAGGGAAAATTAAGCAAATCAGCACTTGAAACTTTATCGATAATCGCATATTCTCAACCTGTAACTCGTGCCGAAATTGAAAATATAAGAGGCGTTAATGCTGATAATATGATTCGGCTTCTTTTAGAGCGAAAATTGATAAAAGAAGTTGGAAAAAAAGAAATACCTGGTCATCCTGTACAGTTTGGAACAACAGAGGAGTTTTTGAAGTATTTCCATTTAAACAGCATTTCTGACCTACCTCAATTAGACACAGCAGAAGAAGAGAGGTTTACACTTGCAAGATAATGAAATGCGATTGCAGCTTTTTTTGGCAAAATGCGGAGTTGCAAGCAGAAGAGCAAGCGAGAAAATTATACTTGACGGTCGTGTCAGCGTAAACGGTGAAATAATTACTGTTTTGGGGACAAAAGTTTCTGAAAATGACACAGTTCTTGTCGATGGCAAGCAAGTAAAAATTGAAGAAGAAAAGAGATATGTGCTTTTGAATAAGCCTGCTGGCTATGTGTGTTCTATGTCTGATGAAAAAGGAAGACTGATAGCCTCTGATTTATTAAAAGATGCGTATACAGAGCGTTTGTATAATGTTGGCAGGCTTGATATGTATAGTACGGGGCTTATCATTTTTACAAACGATGGTGATTTTGCTTCAAAATTATCTCATCCGAGTGCAGAAATCGAAAAAGAATATATTGTAGAATCAAGTTTACCCCTTCCTCGTGATTTAGCGCAGAAGTTTATGGACGGAATTCGTATTGATGATATTTTTTATCAATGCAAGCAGGCTAAAGAAATAAATAGCCACAAAATAAGCATTGTGCTTATCGAAGGGAAAAACCGCGAGATTAGAAGAGTATTTGAACATCTTGGAATCGGTATTAGAAAACTAAAAAGAGTGAGAATAGGAAATATTTTGATAGGAGATTTAAAAGAAGGTTCGTTTAGAGCTTTATCAGAATATGAGGTTTCAGCTCTTTTGAAATTATGCAAAGAAAAAGAATAGGAGGTGTTTTATATGGTGATAGCAATAGACGGTCCTGCTGGCACTGGTAAGTCAACGATAGCGCATATTATTGCAAAAAAGCTTAATATTACTTATTTGAACAGTGGCAGTTTCTATAGAGCTTTAACGCTTGCTTTGTTAGATAATGGAATTGATTTAGCAGATGATAAAGCTATTGTTGATTTTGCAAAAAAGCAAAAGCTCGATTATATCAATGCACGTCTTTTTTTGAATGATGTGGACGTGGATGATAAACTTCATTCTGATAAGGTTGATGCAAATGTTTCTCGTGTGTCTTCTATTGTAGAGATAAGACATTTTGTAAACGAGAGAATGAGGGAAATTACTCAAAGTTTGAGCATAATTTGCGAAGGCAGAGATATGACAACAGTCGTATTTCCGAATGCAGAGTATAAATTTTATCTCGATGCATCGATTGATGTTCAGGCTGAAAGACGATTCAAGCAGGGAGTTAGCAACCTTTCGCTTGAAGAAATCAAGGAAAGTATTCGCAAAAGAGACGAAATGGACAAAAATAAAGCAGAAGGTGCACTAAAAATAGCAAAAGATGCTATATATTTAGACACCTCTCTATTGACCATTGACGAGGTTTGTGAGATAATTTTAGACAAAATACACGTATAAGGGTTTTTTATGGAACAGATGGAAGTGGAAAAGAATGAAGCGGTAAAGAGCTCCATTCAGACACAATTAGAAGAGTCTCTTAAAAGTCTTGGTGCTTTAGAAGACGGACAGTTGGTTGAAGGTACTGTTGTTGATGTAACAGCAGATTATGTTTTCATCGATATTGGCTACAAAGCTGAAGGAAAGATTCCTGTATCAGAGTTCGCAGGTAAGTTGCCAGCGGTTGGTGAAACTATCACAGTGGTTCTTATCCGCAAAGACGGAAGAGGTGGACCTGAAGTTTCTAAGTCTAAGGCAGATGCAAAGCAGCTTTGGAAAGATTTGCGCAAAGCATTCGATGAGAAGTTGGCAGTTGAAGGCGTTATCGAAAAGCAGGTAAAGGGTGGCTTTGAAGTCAATCTTGGTGGCGATATTCACGCATTCCTTCCAATCAGCCAGTCTGACAGCCAGAAAGTTGAAAAGCCTGAGAAACTGTTGGGATTGAAAGCAGAGTTCTATATTGAACGCCTTTTCTCAGATAACAAAGCAAATGTTGTCGTAAACCGCAGAAAGTATCTTGAAGAGCAGATTGAAAGCAATCGCGAAAGATTCTTCAAAGAAGTGAACATTGGCGACACTGTTAAGGGAACTGTAAAGAGTTTCACAAGCTTTGGTGCATTTATTGACCTTGGTGGTTTTGATGGTCTTCTTCATATCAATGATATGAGTTGGGGACACGTTACTCGCCCGAAGGATTTCGTTAAGAAAGGTCAGGAAATCGAGCTCAAAGTTATCCGCCTTGATTCAGCAGAAAAGAGAATTAACCTTTCTCTTAAGCACTTCAGCGAAGACCCGTGGGTACACTTTGAAGAGAAGTATCATGTAAATGATGTTGTTACAGGACATGTAACAAAGCTCACAGAGTTCGGGGCATTTATCGAGCTTGAAGAGGGTATTGAAGGTCTTGCACACATCAGCGAATTTAGCTGGACAAAGAAGATTAACAAGCCTTCTGATATGCTGAAGCCTGGCGATGAAGTCAAGTGTATGATTCTTGGCTATGATATTCAGGCGGGACGTGTTTCTCTTGGATTGAAGCAGGTTACAGAAAATCCTTGGGATTCTATCGGTGAGAAGTATCCAGAGGGAACAAAAGTTTCTGGCAAGGTTGTAAAGATTACAAATACGGGTGCTTTTGTGCAGCTTGAAGAGGGAATTGATGGATTCCTTAATGCTGATGATATTTCTTGGACAAAGAAAGTTAAGCATCCTGGCAGTGAATTGACAGAAGGTCAAGACCTTGAAGTTGTTGTTATTAGCTGCGACCCAGAGCAACACAGAATCCGTGTTGGTGTTAAGCAGCTTACAGATGACCCATGGCAGAAGTTTGCTGATGAGTACAAACCTGGTTCAACTCTTGAAGGCGAAATCACAGCTATCAATGAGTATGGTGTATTCGTAAAAGCTCCTGGCGGAATTGAGGGACTTGTAAACAAGAGCAACCTAAGTGACGACAGAAATGTTTCTTTTGAAGACGCTGTAAAGAATTACAACGTTGGCGACAAGATTAATGTTTATGTTGTAGACGTTAATGTAGAGCGTTCAAGAGTTGCATTCTCTGTAAAGGAATTCAAGAAGAAGCAGCAGCGCGATGAGCTTTCTCAGTATATGTCTTCAGTAAATGATGACAGCGATTCTGCATTCACTCTTGGCGACCTTATGAATCAGAAAAAAGAAAGCAGATAGCAAAATTTGTATTTTGGAATGACATCGATGACTGGATTAAATGCTCTAAACATTGTGGGTCTTGATAAATTACAGATTCTTGTCGATGTCATTGGCAAAATCAATTCTGATTATTCTGATGTTAATGCATTGCTGGTTTATATACTTGAATCAGCAATGCAATTAGTAGAATGTGAATCATCTTCAATTCTTTTAGTTGATAAAAAATCTGACACACTCCGTTTTTCTGTTGCTCTAGGACCAAAAGGTTCTGAGATAATGGACATTCCTGTAAAATACGATAGCCTTGCAGGCTGGGTCGTAAAAAATAATCAACCTCTTATCGTAAATGATGTCGCGAATGATAGACGTTATTTTTCGGGGGTTCAAAAATTATCTGGATATGTTACCACTAATTTAATTGCAGTTCCAATGCGAATAAATGATGTTTGTATAGGGGTAATTGAATTACTTAATAAAAAAGATAATTTGCCTTTTGAAAAAGAGGATTTGTTTGTTCTTGATATTTTGTGTTCTCAAGCAAGTGTTGCATATAAAAATGCTACAATATTGCAATCAGCTCGAATGGAAATATCAAATTTGCAGGATTCATTGTCTTCTGCAAGTGAATATCATAAATTTATAGCGAAAAGTCCTTCTGTTTTAGAGCTGATGAAAGTTGTGAAAGATGTTGCAGATACTAATTCTTCTGTTTTGATTCTTGGCGAAAGCGGAGTTGGAAAGGAATTGTTTGCCGAGCAGTTGCATTTGATGAGCAATAGGCACAATAAGCCCTTTGTCCGCGTAAACTGTGCAGCTCTTTCGCCTTCTCTTTTAGAAAGTGAATTGTTTGGGCATGTAAAGGGAGCTTTTACTGATGCTGTTTCAACTCAAAAAGGACGTTTTGAAACGGCAGATGGCGGGACTTTATTTCTTGACGAAATAGGAGAGTTGCCTTTAACCGTTCAATCAAAACTTTTGAGAGTTTTGCAAAGCCGTCAATTTGAAAAAGTTGGTTCTAGTCAAACGATTTCGGTTGATGTAAGAATTGTAGCTGCGACGAATAGAGACCTTGAAGCAATGGTTCGTGCAGGGGAATTTAGAGGCGATTTGTATTATCGATTAAATGTGTTGCCGCTAAATATTCCGCCTTTAAGAGAGCGAAAAGAAGATATAGAGCCGTTGGCTTTGTATTTTATGAAAAAATTTAATGATGAAACAAAGAAAAACTTTATAGGGTTTTCTCAAAATGCGCTAAACTCTCTTTATTCATATAGTTGGCCTGGAAACATACGCGAATTAGAGAATTCTATAGAGCGTGCTTGTGTTTTGGGAACACCTCCTTATATCGAAGAAGATGATTTGCGAATAAAGTTTGTTAATGGCTCTGGAGTAAGTAAGCTGTCAGAAACGATGGCAAATGGTATTTCTGATTTGAATTTAGATAGCGACCGCTCCTTAAAAAGTGCTGTTGATAAATTTAAGAAAGCCTATATAAAACAGATTTTGGCTGAAACAAACGGTAATCAGACAAAGACTGCAAAAATTTTGGGTATTCAACGCACCTATGTGTCGCGTTTATTAAACGAACTGCATATAAGAGAAAGCAGTAATACATAAAAGGGGTTACGATTATGTCTGACAAGAAAATTCTTAGTATGAATACGGTCGAGGAAGAAGAAAAGAAAACGGTAGCTTCTGCAATGGACGCATTTTTATCTTCAAATGGAAAGATTTTGCTTTGTGTTGTTGCGATTGCGATTGTTGTCTTGATTGTTTCAATAGCGGGAATTACTATCGGCGATAATGTGAAGGTAAAGCAGCTTTCTGCTATCGATAAGATTTCTTATGCGCTTACTCACAAATCATCTGCATTAAGCGATGATGAGCTTAACACAAGAAGAGATAATGCTTTAGAGCAGCTTTCTGTGTATGCAGCAAAGAAAAATGTTGTCGGCGTTAGAGCTAATATGTTAATCGGCGACATTCAGTATCAAAAAAATAATTTTGAAGATGCTCGTTCTGCATATCTTGCAGTGGCTCAAGCTGCTCCAAAAGCATATACCGCACCTTTGGCATACTATAATGCTGCCGAATGTAGCGAAAATTTGGGCGATACAGAAAATGCAATCGCATATTACGAAAAGGCAGAAGGTTATTCAGATTTTATGATGCTCACTCATACTATTTTCAATATTGGGCGCATCAAGGAAATGGCAAAAGATATTGAAGGGGCAAAGAAATCGTATACAAAGCTGTCTGAAAATTATCCAGAGGATAACTGGACGAAAATTGCTAAGAGCCGTCTTTTGAGTTTTGAAGTTAAAGGGCTGTAATAACGCATGGCACAACTAAAGGTTAAAAATGGATACATAAAAACGTATACTCTCCTTTCGTTGTGCCTGTTTATATATCTTTTGGCAAGCTGTGGCATAGAGGAAGTCTTTTACCTCAATGCTCCAACTATAGCATATAATACACCTACTTATGAAACAGCCGATTACACTGCAAAATATGTTGCTTTTCGCACCGAAGAAAGCCAAGATGATGGCGGTGCTTTTTCTTTTGACGGAACTGCTGTTTATTACAAGATTTATAATAACTATTCGACAATGATTTCGCGCAATTCTGCGATTGAATCGGTAAATACGTCAAGTAATTCTTCATCTGCTGCGACAAAAGTCATTGAAACCTACGGCTATAAACCGCTTGGCTCGCTTTCTGCGTCTGGCTCGTCGTTGGGCTCTCCTTTGATTTCCGATAGCGGCGAAAGCAGGAGCGTCTATATTCGCTTGACAACGTACGGTAATTATGCGCCGTATAGTGCGGATAGTTTCACGTCAAAAATACTTATTGGAACAAACAGCGATAATGGAACAGCTCCGACGTATATTCCTATGCGAAACGGAAATGCAAAGTCTTTTGATTTTGGCAGGAGCTCTTCAGATGGATTTGATACATCTGTGGCTGCAATTCCGTCAAGCGATGATGACGATGTTGAATATGGTTCTTTTTCTTCTTCGGGCACTTGGTATGTAGATATGTATGCGCTTGCTGTTGGGCATGATAACTCTTTTACTCAATACTATAGCTTAGTTTTACATTTAGGAGCAATTCCTATTGTACAGGGCGTAGCTAACTAATGTTCTTCAAAGTTGTTTTCTCGCTTATTTTCAGTTTGCTAACAGCACAGGTGTTTGCTGTCGATTTGTCTAGCGTAAAGTTGCTTGATGTCTTTAAAAAGGCATATCCAGAAATATCTTTTTCTACTATATATGATACAGTAAAGAAAGATTATCTTGTATTGGTTCGCTTGCCTGAGATGCC
This sequence comes from uncultured Treponema sp., assembly GCA_937901865.1. Lineage (GTDB taxonomy): Bacteria > Spirochaetota > Spirochaetia > Treponematales > Treponemataceae > Treponema_D. Next base: position 3,502 of record CALDID010000246.1, on the reverse strand, counting down.
TCTTTCTGAATCGCTTGAGTTCTATTGGGCTGGCGGCAGATTATTGACGGAAGAAGCGTTGCAGAGAATAAGCGCATACACTCCGATTCTATACGAGTATCCATATACGATAAAAGACCCCGCGAATATGTCTGAAGAAGAACGAGCAAAACTCATCGAAGAAAGCAAAGCTGAAAGCGAACAAACAGAATCTGGCAGCCCAATGTTTTTTTATGATTATCTCTATGGCAGTTTTTCAAAGTCTGCAATAGAAAAAAACATTGTTGAAACCACTTTTTTGGGCTTGAAGCTAAAAATCCACAAACGAATTTTAGACAAAGCGCGCGCGGTAGAGAAAAAAATCCTCGAAAGCGCAAAGACTGACAAAGATATTCAGCAGTTTTTAGACGAACTCACCGTTGACGCATATTTTTGGCGTGTGATAAAAGGAACTGACAGAAAATCTTTTCATTCGCTTGGCATTGCAATCGATGTTTTGCCGAAAAATCTGCACGGCAAACAGTCGTATTGGGCATGGGCGCGGGAAAAAATCGGCGAAGATTGGGCTACCTTGCCATTTTCTGAGCGATGGTTTCCGCCGAAAAAAGTAATTGAGATATTCGAGAGCGAGGGCTTTATTTGGGGCGGCAAATGGAGCATTTGGGACACAATGCACTTTGAATATAGACCAGAATTATTATTGTTTAGGGACGAATATGTACAGCATTGACGAGGCGACGACAATAAAAAAACAAATACAAATTGTTTGCAGCTTAAGCACACCTGCAATTCTTGCGCAATTATCCTCTATAATTATGCAATACATCGATGCTGCAATGGTCGGCTCTCTTGGGGCTTCCTCGTCGGCTGCTATCGGAGTGGTGGCGAGTTCTACATGGCTTTTCTACGGCATTATTTCGGCAACGTGTACAGGCTTTAGCGTGCAGGTGGCGCAAAGTGTAGGCGCAAAAGATTTTTCCCGTTCCCGACAAATCACACGGCAGGCTTTTTTGATAGTGAGTTTGCTCTCGCTTGTGTTTGCTTGGGTTGCAATGATTTTGAGCTTTTATCTACCGACTTTACTCGGCGCGGCAGAAGAAATAAAGGCTGACGCAACCGCATATTTTTTTATTTTTGCGCTCACACTTCCGTTTACGATGCTGTCAAGTTTAGGGACGGCTCTGTTAGAGTGCAGCGGAAATATGAAAGTGCCGAGTATTTTGAATTCGCTTTTGTGCGCTCTCGATGTCGTCTTTAATGCGCTTTGCATTTTTATTTTGAAAATGGGCGTTGCAGGCGCGGCTACAGGCACTTTGCTTTCTCAAATCTTGGTGTGCGCATTGCTGTTTTATTTTGTATTCAAAAAAACGCCGTCTTTGCAGCTTACGAAAGCAGAAAAATGGAGCATCGATTCTGATTGCGTGAGAAAAGCCCTGCGCATTTCGCTTCCAATGGCGGTAGACCAGTTAGCACTTGGGGGCGCGCAAATTGTTTCTACAAAAGTTGTCGCTCCGTTAGGCACGATAGCTTTAGCGGCAAACTCGTTCGCTGTAACGGCGGAAGCGTTTTGCTATATGCCAGGCTACGGAATTCAAAGCGCAGCGACGGCGTTAGTAGGGCAGAGCGCAGGAGCAAAGAATTCTCGTCTTGCAAAACGTTTTGCGTGGCTTTCGGTGATACTTGGAATGAGCGTTATGGCGTTGACGGGCGCGATAATGTATTTTATCTCTCCGCTTGTTTTTGCGTTTTTGACACCTGTAGAAGCGGTGAGAGAATTGGGCGTAAAGGTTTTGCGAATTGAGCTTTTGGCAGAGCCTTTTTTTGCAGCAAGTATCGTTTCGGCGGGGGCGTTGCGCGGCGTGGGCGATACGCTGTTTTGCGGCATTATGAACTTAGTGAGTATGTGGGGAGTGAGAATCACGCTTTCGATTTTGCTTTCGAGCCGTTTTGGACTTACTGGCGTATGGATTGCGATGTGTGTAGAATTGTGCTTTAGAGGTCTTTTGTTTCTTTCTCGCCTTTTTTTCCAAAAGTGGCAAAAGCTATAATTTATTGCACTGGAATAATTTTTTTTCTCAGTGCAGAAATTTTTTTTCGCAGTGAGATAATTTATTACTGCACTGGAATAAATTTTTTCTGCACTGAGATAAATTTTTTTCTCACTGCAGAAATTATTTTTTGCAGTGAGATAATTTTTTTTCACAGTGTAATAATCACCCTATGGGTGTGGCTGCGCTACTTCCACAAAGAAGGTTTGGCGAATTTCATAATCGCAATGCCGTCTTCTTCAATAGAGAATGCAATAATCGTGCCTTCTTTTGATTTATAAAGGCGAAGACCTTTTGTCATATCGCCTGCTTGGGTGGTGTTTGCGTCGTCTGTCCACATATCATCGCCGATTGTTTCGCTATAGACTGCAATATCTTCTTTTGTTGCTGGCTTGAGCTTGTATTTCTTGATGAAATCCTTTTCTATAGTGCCGATTTTTGTTCTCGTTACTGCGTCTGGCTCGTTGAAGCTCACGCTGCCTAGCACAAGCGACTGATTCTTTTCAGCTACCATAAAGTAATCGCTCTCTACTCCGTTCCAGAGCTGTTTTCCATTAGGATTGCCGAAAATAATCATCGAAAGAGGATTTGAGCCGCTCATTGAATCAAGAATAGCAAGACCATTTGAGCGAAGAACTTTGATTGCACTGAAGATATTTGTACCGAACGGAACGCCCTCAAACTCTTCCGAGCTGTTCTTTTTCACCTTGAGCTTTGGCGCGATGACAGGAGCTTTTTTCGCTGTTTTGCAATCATTGCTCAAACCGTAGACAAACCACACAATATTCATTCCTGGCTGCACTTCTTGCACCAAAACAACAAAATGATTGCCGTTCGCGCTTTTATAGAAACGTGAGCAAGATGTTTCGTACTGACCGACTTCAGAACCGTCGTTCAAATCCTCGTCGCTGTCGAATGTGAAAAAGTCGCTCAAGCCTTTCGCCTCATCTGCACTGCAACGAACAAGATTATACTGCGTAATAGCCGCATTTTCAGCGTCGGTAAGACCTGGAAGCTTTGCGCGGAATTTTGCAATCGTTGCTTCGTCTACGTCGCCCGACTCGGTAACGCTGTCTAATAATTCGGTTGTTGCGATTTGATAAGATTCTATCGCAATATAAAACTTGTCGTCTGAATACGCATTTGCAAGCGCGATAGCGTCAGCGTGGAATGTGTCATCGTCCTTTTTGAAAGAATAGGTGTAAAAATCGCTGTCGAAAGAGGAAAAATCAAGCCCGTATTCGCTCCAGCCTGCTTTTAGCATACTTTGGCGCAAAGATGAAGCCGATGAGCCGAACGGTATTCCGTTATACCCAGTTAAATCTTCTGCAACAGCGCAAAACGAAAGAGCCGCCGCCATAAAGACACAAAGAAATTTCTTCATAAAGATAACTCCATAAGAGAATAGACTTGTTCGATAACTGTCATTATCGGGCTCGACCCGTTTTTTACGCAGAATTAAGCTGTCATTATCG
>CALDID010000245.1 GCA_937901865.1 uncultured Treponema sp. | reverse complement strand
TAGATTGCCGTATCAAGTACGGCAATGACATACTGTTTCCGAACAGGTCTAATGAGCGCAAAATAATTGAAAAAAAACCGCTGGAATTGCAATATATTCGAGCGGTTTTTTTATGCAAAAAAAGGTTTTTCCATAAATTTGCTCTATAATGTAAAGTATGAAACACAATACACTGAAAATAAGGAGTTTATCGGTAAAGCTTCCATTTTACCTCGCTTTATTTTGTATTATTTTGAGCGCGGCAAATGCTATAATTGGTTATCATGTATTTAAGACTTTGTTTGAGCAGCAGTATAAAGAAGTTACCGAAAGTTATGCAAGGACGGCTTGTTCCTACATCGATGGCAACACGATAAAGGGCTATGCCACAAATCCTGTAGAAGATGCAGAGTGGCGAAAAAGCGACGGGAGGCTGCAAGAGCTGACCGATAATGCAAATCTTGCATATATCTATGTTACTGTTCCCGACGCAAATTATAAACAGAGGGTGTATATTTACGATACCGTAAACAAGATTATTGAGGGCGTAAAGAAAATAGAGCTTGGAAAAGTAAGCTCGCTTGAAAAATATACTCCTGATAGAATTGAAGAATTAAAAGATGTAATGGTGCGGGGCAAATCAACTATTCGCTTTGTGTACAACAAAACGGGCGGACATGTAACGGTTTCAGTGCCACTTAAAGACAGTTCAAATGCGAATGTAGGCATTTTGAGCATCGTTCGCCCAATGAACGAAGTGAAAGCATTTAAGAGCAGGTATTTAAGCACGGTTATCATCTCTTCGGCATTCATCACGTTAGCTTTTGTCTGCATTTTCATCTTTATGCTTATATCGCGTGTTGTAAAACCGATTGTAGAGCTTCACGGTGCATTTCAGAATATGGCAAACGGGGATTTAACAGGGCGCGTTAAAAAGAGAAGCAAGGACGAAATCGGGGATTTGGCTGATTCATTCAATACGATGACTTCGCAGTTCAGAACGCTTACAGTGGGTATTTTGGGCGTAAAAGACAACTTGAAGAGTTCTGGCAATACGCTTTCTGTAGATGTGTCCTCTACCACCGACGCAGTGGACGAAATGAAAGACAGTATACGCACGGTGAGCGAACAGCTTGCAACGCAGTGTATGAACGTAGAAGATACGGCGAATGCGATAAAGCAGATTTCTGAAAGCACGCAAAGCCTCGAAAACCTTATCAATGCACAAACAGAGTCTGTTTCTCAAGCGGCGAATGCGATTGAAGCGATGGTCGATAATATTGCAGGAGTGAATAAATCGGTCGGCAAAATGGCGAGCGAGTTCTCTCTTCTCGAAAAGAATGCGGAGGACGGATTTTCTAAGCAGCGCGCAGTGAATGAAAAACTCGGAGAAATCGAATATAAGTCAAACGCACTTCAAGAAGCGAACACTGCTATTGCCTCTATTGCAGAGCAAACGAACTTGCTGGCTATGAATGCGGCTATTGAGGCGGCTCACGCTGGAGATGCGGGAAAAGGATTTGCGGTTGTTGCTGATGAGATTGGAAAGCTTGCCGAAACATCGGGTGAACAATCTGCGCTTATAGCTTCTCAACTCAACTCTATCCGTGCTTCTATTGCAGAGGTTGTGCAGTCATCAAACGAATCGAGCGAAGCGTTTAGCGTGGCGGCGGAAAAGATACGCGGGACAAATGAGCTTGTTACGCATATTTCTCATTCGATGGAAATGCAACAGCGCAATTCAGAGAAGATAGACGAGAGCTTGAACACGCTGAATAAAAATACTGAGGCTGTACAGAATGCGTCGAAAGAAATGGCGGGCAGCAGTTCTGTGATGAGTGAAGAAATAGAGTCGCTACAAAATGTTACCGATGTCATAAATCAAACAATGAATGATGTAACATTGAGTGTAGGTAAAATCAGCAATGCGGAACAATCTCTTTCTGCTATTTCTGGCACTGTTGCCACTAACATCGAAGAAATAGACAAAGAGCTTTCTGTCTTTAAGCTCTAAAAATCAGTTCGCAAGATTCGCATTGTGCCGTCTGCTTCGGTTTCGCCCACAAACAGCGAGAACGCGGCAATATCGCTCGCAAAATCTTCGCGCGCAGGATAGATTTCGTCCCACTGAAAAATGCTGTGCCGCTCCATTTCTGCAATCGCCGCTTTTATGAGCGAACAAATCTCGCCTAAATCGCTTTGTGTCGCGTGCCTGTAATTCATTTTTGTTCCTTTTTTTCTTCCCTGCTTATTTATTCAATCATCAGTTTTATATTCTCAATGACGGTGGATAATTCCTTTTCACTTGCTTTTTCTATGAAATCACAATTTCTTTTCGTCCAATCAAGACTTTTCACTTGGTCGCTCAAAATGCAGCCGTTTATTGAATGATGTTCAAGCACGATTTCAAACGGATAACCTTTTATATGGCTTGTAATTGGACAAAACAACGCAAGCCCGATTCTCTGATTGTATTTTTTTCTGAGAAATACAAAGAGCAGGACGCCGACCTTTTTGCTCGTGTCCTGCCTGTGGGTCAAAATCAAGCCATACTAAATCACCCCTTTCGGGAACATAATTTACCATTCTTCTTTCCCCATTGCATTTCCTGTTGCAATTTCCGAATGAATGTTCTCATCGCTCACAAGCGCGAGCATATCATCAAGCGATTTTTTTTTGCGGAAGAATCGTTATTTTTCCTTTTTCCGCAATTACTTCGAGTTTGCTTCCTCTTCCTACATTGTTGTCTTTTGCCCACACCGCAGGAATGCAAAAGCCGAGACTGTTACCCCATTTCTGAACGACTGCCTGCATAACGCACCTCCATAAACAGTATATACGATGACTCTTCTCTTGTGTCAAGAATTCATACAATCACGGGCTATCCCTTTTGTTCCTTTGTGTGCTTGCGGATTAAAAGATAGAGGTCGATGAGCTGTGCGCGCAGGTCGTGCAAAGCTACGAGAATATCGCCTTTGGTCTGATAATGAGTGCTTTCGGCGAGGAGCTGCTTCTTTGCACCCTCCAGCGTGAAGCGTTTGGTGTAAATGAGATATTTCAAGCGCAGCACGATTTCCATATCACGCTGGCTATACACGCGATGACCGCCGATGTCGCGCTTGGGAAGCAGGATTGGTATCACCGATTCCCAATAGCGCAGCACCGTCTGTTTCACGCCCGTCAGCTCCTCCATCTCGCCGATTGAGAATTGCGCCATTAGCGTTTTCCTGCGTCGCGCACTCTATCTTCCCATTTCTGTCGGCTCGCCTTCATTTCGAGCATCACGGGGATTTTGTCAAAGCCCAAATCTTCGCGGATTCTGTTCTTGAGATACGTTACATAGCTTTCTGGCACGCTGTCGGGGCGCGTCGCAAAGATGAGAAAACTCACAGGATTCGTGCTGTTTTGCGTCATATAGCGGATTTTGAAGTGAATTGCCTTGCTCGCTGGCGGCGGATACTTAAAGAGCCAATCTTTGAGCGCGGTATTCAAACTCGCCGTGTCGATTTTGCGATTAAGCTGCTCATACACCTCAATAGCCGTGTCCAAAAGCTGCTTTATGCCCTTGCCCTCAAGCGCGCTAATCTCGATAATCGGCGCATAGCTCATCTGACCGAACATAATGCGGATATTCTCTTCGGCTTTTTTCGCAAACTTGCGGTCTTCGGCAATCTGCTCTTTCATCTTGTCCCATTTGTTCAAAACAAAGATGATGCCGCGTCCGCGCTCATACGCGAGCTGAACGATTTTCTTATCCTGCTCGGTCAAGCCCTCCTCCGCGTCAATCATCAAGAACACCAAATCCGTCTGGTCAAGGCTCTTTATCGCGCGGTTTACGCTGTAATATTCCACATCTTCCTTGACTTTGGCGCGCCGTCGAATGCCTGCGGTGTCGAGAATCTGGAAATCGCGATTGCCGTAATGGAATGTGCCCTCAACCACATCGCGCGTCGTGCCTGCGTAATCGCTGACAATCGATGTTTCGGTGTGCGTGAGGCGGTTGGAAAGCGTGGATTTGCCCGTGTTCGGCTTCCCGATGAGCGAAATGCGGATTGCTTTGTCCTCTGCGCCCTCGGTTACGCGCGAGAAATCAAGGCGGCTGACGATTTCGGTGCAAAGCTCGCTAATGCGGTCGCCGTGCGTCGCAGAAATGCGGAACATCGTGTTGAACCCGAATTGCATAAAGTTCCACGCATCGTTTTCGTTCTTGCCGCCCTCGGTTTTGTTAATTGCCGCAATAACCTTGCTCCAATACGGACGCAGTTCGTTAATCAGCTCTTCGTCTTCGGCGGTGATTTCGCCCGAATCCATCAAAAGCACGATAACGTCGGCTTTGCGGAAAGAATCGAGCGTCTTTTCTACAACGAGGTCGTCCATCACGGCTTCCATCGTGCCAATGTCGCGCGTGAGCTTGTAGCCGCCCGTATCCATCAAATGCACAGGCTTGCCCATCAAAAACGCCGTCGATTCCACAGGGTCGCGCGTCGTTCCCGCCACGTCCGCCGTAATCGCCACACGCCGATGAAGTAAGCGATTAAACAGCGTGGATTTGCCCACGTTTGGTCTACCTGCAATCACGACAAGCGGCAAATTGTAATATATTTTGTCTGTAAAATACGTTTCTTCAAGCTCATCTTCGTTGTATATATCTTCTGAAGAATCGCTCTTCTCACCATTTGAAAAACCGTCCTCGACGCGAGAACTCGCCTGTTCCTGTTCTTGAAGAACAGCCTTTTCTTCAAAAACAGCCCTTGGCTGCCCTTGAAAAGCCGTCTTCGACGGTTTGGGTTTGCTGAAATCTGGCTTTTGCTTTTTCTTTGCCATAAATGTTCCTTTGTAGAATTGTGTCGTAAAAACAAGCCTGCGGCTTTTACAAAACAGCCTCTGGCTCTTACAAGTCAGCCCGTGGCTGCTAGAATGAATTGAGGGATTTATCGGCAATGGCTTGCAGCTCGGTTATCGAGAAACGTGAAAGCAACTCTTTTACGCCCGTAATCTGCTTTGCGCTCATACTTAATTTGCGGATTCCCATTCCTGCTAATGTCAGCACGCTGTTCGGCCGCGCCGCCATCTCTCCGCACACCGACACGCCGATATTCGCCTTTTCTGCCGCGCTAATCGTGTTCTTGATAAGGCGCAAGACAGACAGATGAAACTCGTTGTATAACGCTGTTACTTGCTGATTCTCTCTGTCAACGCCAATCGTGTATTGCGTCAAGTCGTTCGTGCCGAGCGAAAAGAAATCACACCGCTTTGCAAGCACATCTGCAATTATCGCCGCCGCCGCCGTTTCCACCATAATGCCGACAGGCGTATCTTCTTTGTACGGAATACCCTCCGCGTCAAGCTCGCTTTTCACCTTTCGTATCATCGCTTTTGCCGCTTCCACCTGCGACACGTCCGTAATGAGCGGCAGCATAATACGCAAATCACCGTACGCACTCGCACGAAGAAGCGCGCGTAGCTGTGTCTTAAACAAATGCGGATATTTCAAGCTCAATCGAATAGCGCGCAGTCCCATAATCGGGTTCTTCTCATCGACTTTCGGGATTTCCTCTAGGTCTAAGAGCTTGTCGCCGCCCGCGTCAAGAGTGCGTATCGTTACAGGGCGACCGTCCATAATCTCAAGCACTTTCTTGTATGCCTCGAATTGCGCGTCCTCGCTCAATTCGCTTTGGTCGTTCATAAACAGGAACTCTGTGCGGAACAGCCCGATTCCGTCAGCCCCCTCTTTAAGTGCAAGCTCTGCCTCTTCTATCGTGCCGATATTAGCATAAATCTTTAAGACAATGCCGTCTTTGGTAACCGCCGAGCGATTGCGGAAGATTTTGAGAGCCTTTTGATGCGCCTTTTCTGCGGCAATGGCTTCGTTACAGTTCTTTATCGTCTGCTCATCGGGAGAAATCGTAACTTCCCCCGTCGTGCCGTCAACGATAATCGTTTCGTCTTGCACTACTTGAGAGGTGATGTTTTCAAGAGCGAAGACCGCAGGAATACCGTAGTTCTTTGCCAAAATCGCCACATGGCTCGACACGCCGCCCTCTGTCAAGGCAAGTCCCGCTATTTTGCGCTTGGAAAGAATAACCGTGTCGCTCGGATTAAGGGCGTGAGCTACGATGACAGCGCCGTCTGGCACTTGCTCGATATTGAACGGGTGATAGCCAAGAAGCTCGTCTAACACGCGGCCGAACACGTCTTCGATGTCGGTGGCACGCTCTGCAAGATACTCATTTCCGCTCGTACGCAATCGGTCGGCATACGCCTTTACTTCGCGGTCAAGAATATGCTCAATGTTGAGTAAATCCTTTTCGTAAGCAGTGCGCACTTGCTGGATAAAGACAGGGTCGTCCAGCATAAGCTGATAGGTTTCAAAGATAATGCGCTGTAAATCATCTTTGAGCAGTTCTCCGATACTGACCGTGATGTGAAGCTGCACCGTTTTCACTGCATTGCAAAACCGCTTCCAGCCGTCGTCAATCTCATCTTGAAGGATTGCGCGCTGGGGAATAATGCGCTTTTGTGTGTCGGGGATAATAAAAACTTTGCCGATTCCAATTCCGCTAGAGGCAGACACGCCCTGTATAATCTTCATACTTCTTACTATATCAATAATAAGAAGAAAAGACAACTAAAAAAGAGGGAAATTAGCGCAGAAAAAAAAGTCAGTACCCTGTCTTAGACTAAGTCAGTACCCTCGCTTAGTGTAAGTCAGTACCCTGTCTTAGTCTAAGACAGTACCCTCGATTAGTGTAAGTCAGTACCCTCGATTAGTGTAAGAGAGGCGAAAGAGTTTTTGATATAATCCTTGAATATTCTTATATTTCATTTTATACTCTTTAGAATAGTATGAATATTTGTCTTTTTCGCAAAGAGGATTTTAGTAAAGACGATTTTGCTCACGGTGTTTTGAGCCTTAAAGATGAGCGGGCAAAGCATATCATAAAGATTTTGCACAAGAATGTCGGCGATGAGTTTAGCGCAGGCGTGATTGGCTCGAAGGCTGGAAAAGCGGTGATTACTGCGATAAGTGAAGAGGGGATTTCGTTCGATTTTCGCCCAGAGAGCGACGGAAAAGAGCTGTATCCGCTCGATTTAATCATCGGCTTTCCGCGCCCGATACAGCTCAAGCGGCTCTTTCGCGATGTGGCGAGTCTTGGCGTGAGAAGCGTGCATTTGACGGCGACGGAGTTGGGCGAAAAATCGTATTTGGATTCAAACGTCATCAAAGACGGAAGCGCGTATAATATGCTTCTTGACGGCAGTGTGCAGGCGGCAAGTACGCACGTTCCTGAACTGTTTGTGCATACGTCGCTAAAAGAGTGTTTGGAGAGCGTCGAGAAAAGAGAGGGAGAGAGAGAACTCATAAAAATCGCCCCCGATAACGTCAAGCCTACAATGAGTTTATGCTCTTTCTTACAAACTACCTTTATAGTCGAGCCTAATGCTCTTACAAAACAGCCCTTGGCTGCCGTGTCTGTTACAAAACAGCCCTTGGCTGTGGCTGCTGTGTGTGCGGTGGGAAGCGAAAGAGGGTGGAGCGAAAAAGAAAGAGAGCTGCTAGAGGAAAACGGATATATAAGGCTTGGAATGGGCAAGCGCATTTTAAGAACCGAAACCGCGGCGACGGTTGCAACAAGCCTTATACTCGGCGCAATGGGATATTTGGAATAGATTTGTTCGATACCTGTCATTATCGGGCTTGACTCGATAATCTGTCTATATTGCTATAGATTGCCGTATCAAGTACGGCAATGACATAAGGTTTCTGAACAGGTCGAATAAAGTGGATAGAACGAGGTTTGAGAGAATGGACAACGAAGAGATAAAAGCGAAACTTTTGGAGATTGAGGAAACTAAACTCGATTTCACGGTAACGCTGACAGGAAAAGAAAGCAAGCGAGTGAACGGATTGTATAAACCCGAAACACAGGAGATTTTGCTTCACAATAAGAACTTTGAAAACGATAATCAGCTGATGTATACGGCGATTCACGAGTATACACATCACCTTATAAATGAAGCGGAGATTGCCGAGGCGGACGGGAAAACACCGCTTAAATCGAGCAAAGTGCATACAAATGCGTTTTGGGCGAAGTTTCATTCACTCTTAGACAAAGCCGAAGAAAAGGGCATTTACAAAATGGATATGTCGGTAAGCCCAGAGCTAGAAGAGCTTACGAAAGAAATCCGCGTGAATTACCTTGAGGCGAACGGCAAGCTGATGGTAGAGTTCGGCAAAAAGCTATCTCGTGCGCACGAGTTGTGCGAGCAGGCGAATATCCGATACGAAGATTATCTTGACCGCGTATTGCGCATAACTCGCTCTTCTGCGTCTTCGATTACGAAAGTTGCTACAGTGCCCGTGAATCCAGCGATTGGATTTGAGAATATGAAGATGATAAGCTCGATTAAAAAGAGCGACGAGAGAGCGAGGGCAGAAGAAGAGCTGTTGAAGGGAAAAAGCCCAGAAACAGTGCGCGAAATGATGAAGAGAAAGGCTTCGGGCGACGACGATAAGAAAAGCAAGCTCGAAAAGGAAAAACAGCGGCTCGAAAAGACGATAAACGAGCTTGAAAAACGCCTTGAAATTGTGGAGGAACACCTTGCAAGTATGTAAAAGAGCAGTTGCAACACTGTTAATATCTCTGTCGGCATCTCTTTTTGCCCAGCCGAGTGTGTCGATGTCAGAAAGCCCGACAATGCCTTCTATGCCGACCGTAACTTCTCCGACTTTATCGGGAGGCTTTTACGCGCCTGGGCATAACATTACGACGACGAGAAAAGCAAAAGAGGCTGTGAGCAATAACACCGATACGGTGCAAAAGAATGAGCAAAAAACAAGTGTGAGCGAAACGCTTAAAAAAGCCGCAATCCCGCTTTCTGCGACGGATATTTCTTCGCTTGGCAATATGGGCTTGCTCGGCAATCTTACGAGCGCGCAGAACACGGGCAGTGAGGCTACGACGGTTTTGCTGCAGCAGATTCTTTCTGAAATCGCCGAGTTGAAAAAGCAAGTGGCAGAAACACAGGCGGTGTTAAAAGAAAGAAACATCGTTACAAGTGCAGAAGATTCTTCGAGTGCAGAAAACGTAGAGAAAGCTCAAAGCGAAGAGCTGTCGCTAGGCGCAAAGCAGGATAAGCAAGAAAACATTGTGCCGAGTGCCGCCGCTTCTCTTTTGCGCTTCACGGTCAATGGCTACAGCTTGATTTCGACGTGCCGCACGGTGTATGTTTCGGATACTCAAGCTGACGGTTCGTTTTTGGTAACAGGCGACAGACGATATTTGTCGAACGGGCTTTTTTATACAGAAACATTCTATCTGCTCTTCCGCCCGTCAGGAGCGCAAAACGGAACAGAAACGTATACGGTCGCCGCTTCTGTGTCGCAAGACAGAGCAAACCCGTATTCGTATGTGTATCGCCTTTCCACTCGCCCGACGCTGACGGCAAGCCGCACGGGTAATCTTGTTTCGCTGCAAGACCACGACGACAGATGGAATGCGGATTTATTGCTTGATATTGGGCGCGGCACATACAGGGCGGATAACAGATGAGCAAGCTAAGAGAAGGTATCGATTTTATTTTTTCAGACTTCGACGGCGGCTCTATTTCGCGAGATGAGCTAGAGCAGAAGATGGACGCATATATTAAAGAGATACAGCTTTTTAACAAGACGGCGAACCTCGTCGGTACTGATGATTACGATGAGTTGTCTATTCACCACGTTCTTGACTGCCTTGCAGGAGTGAAGACATTTGCTTCAATCGCAAAGCAAGAGCAGGAAAAAAAAGGCAGCGAGAGACTTATTATCGGTGATATAGGCTCTGGCTCTGGATTTCCTGGTCTTGTGCTTGCAAGCGTGTTTAGCGAATATAATTTTTGCTTGATAGAGCGAATGAAAAAGCGATGCGGCTTTTTGGAAAGTACTGCGGCTGTGCTTGGCTTGAAGAACGTCAGCGTGATAAACAAAGACGCGGATAAAATCAAGAAAAAGAGCCTTGATATAGCGACTTTCCGCGCATTCCGTCCGCTTACTCTCGATATGACAAAGACAATTCTTGCAATGCTTGCTCTTGGCGGTGTCGTCATTGCCTATAAAGCGAAAAGCGAGAAAATCAGAGAGGAAATGGAGGGCATAAAAGAGATTGTGCCGAGCTATGAAAAGCAGAGCTTGTGCGTGCCGTTTTTGACCGAAAACACGACAGAGCCGAGAGAGCGCAATCTTGTCATCTTTAGAAAGTGATGAGCAGAAAAAGTAACGTTGCTAATGTGAAGATAATGTGATATAATGAAGAGGGGAGTTTTAGGAGAAAATTTATGGCTGATGATTTTGACCCAGTTGCCTTCATTCTTGATAACAATCCAAGCGATGATGGTTCGACAGATGAGTTTGATATTCCAGGATTGGACTTTTCAAACGAAACAGCAGGTGTGTTTGATGATGATGAGATTCCGACTGCGAGAAGTCCTTTCAAGGTAGATTTGAGTATAAAAGGATTTGAGCCTGTCGAAAAGACATTTCAAGACACTTCAACGGGTGTATTTGATGACCCTAAATATTATAAAGTGCTTATGGGCGGAGAGGGACAAAGCGCGCAAAGACTGCATACGCTGTTGTCGAAGTACCTCACGAGCAAAGACCCACAAGACCGCGTAATGTATCGCCAGCAGATAATCAGCGCATATTGGGAGTTTGTGAAGTCTTTAGCACCAAAGATGAATATTTCTTCAACGCCAATGCCGAAGCGAATGGTGTTGCGCTATGCGGTGGCTTTGCCATCTCTTTTCACGGCAGAGCAAAAGGATATGTTCTCTAAAGCATTCTTTGAAAACGTATCTGGCGAGCCGATTTTATATTTAGACGAATGGATGCAGGCTATTGCGACGGGAAAACTCGATTTGTCTGCGACCGATGAAGGACCGCAGCGAAAGAGCCAAATGCAAAGCGGCGGCAGTGCAGAGCAGCAATATCTTATGCAGCTCAAAAGCAAAAACGAAGGCAAATTGCAGAGCGCAGAAAGCCAGTTGAGCGCGAAAGAAAGCGAGCGAACAATGGTGGAATCTGAGCTAAAAAGCCGAATAGATAATCTGTGTGAACACCCGAATTATGTGGGCTTAGCTCCGCACAAAATGACGTGGAGCGATGCACAGCGCAGATTAGTAGGCGAGATTCAAGATAGACTTCGTGCGTTGCAGAAAATCGATAAAGAATTGGTGAAGTATCTCGACGAATTCCAAGAAGCAAAAGAGGTTGGTAACTCTCTTGATAGCAAGATGGCAGATATGCCGCAGGAAGTGCAGGTTGACCTCTCTGAAATCCAAAAGGAAATGGACACTGTTCGCCAAATGGCAAAGATGACCGTCGGAAGAAAGGGAAATCATTTCCCTGTATACTCACGAGAGTTTTTCCACTGCCTGCCGAATACAACAGGTTTCCGCGAAAACGTGATAAAAACATTCACTTGGATTGAATCGATTGACCCCGATGTCTTTGTGCGCATTCACAAGAACCAACATAACCGCATTGTTCCGTATACATTGCTTATTCCGACGTATGGCGATATGGGAATTTGTTGGGAACCGTTTAATCGCTATAATCGCCTCACGAGCCGCGGACGCATTGCAATCCCGATGTATCCGCGCGACCTTAAAATTGCGTGCTTGGCGGCGGTTGCAGATTTGAGATGGCAAGTTGCAAAGGCAAAGGCTATTGACTGGACGGCAGACGGCTTGACAGGTCAGTATTATCAGTGGATTGAAAGCCAAAAGCTCAAGGGCGACTTGAAGACATACTTCATTGCGGATTATATCCTTTGGATGACGAAGGAATCAACGGGAATACAAAAGTTGACGAAGGAAGTGCGCAATATTTTCTGGCGATACATTCCGTTCCCGCAGTCGCTCAAAGATGAACTCGGGCGCAGAAGCCCCGTGTACGCGGATTTGCTCCAAAAAGACCGCAACCGCGAGATGAGCGACGGATATTGATAGCCGCAGGCTACTTTGTAAAGTTGAAAGACGATTTTCAAGTTTATTTGATAAAAAGAAAGCGGAGGTGTAAAAGCCTCCGTTTTTGTTTTGCCTCAAGATGTGTTAAAAAGGAATATCGGGCGGATACTCGGCGTTGTTTATAGAATCAATCGGCGCAGGCGTTTTAGGCTCGCCGTTTTTCCCCGCAAAAGACCGCGCTATTTTTTGAGCTTCATCTTTATCATCAGAAAAATCGTCTTCTTGCTCTTCGTTATCGATGAAAACGCCGTTTTCGTCCGCGTGCCCCTCGCTTCTCCACATATCTCCTTCGCAGTCGGCGGTAAAGCGGAACTTCCAGCCCTGCGATGCAAGCGTTTCGTACAGTTTTACAGGCGCGCCCCACGGAGTCTCAAAGCCGATTTGCCGCTTTTCTTTGTTGACGAAAGAATTGCTCGCGTCCCACTTCACGCCCCAAAAATCCGTTTGCCAATCGTACCAATTAAACCATTCTTTTCCCTTTTCACGCCCGAGTTTAAGCCCGTCTTGGCTTTTTCCGTCTGCGCTCAGTATGTATTTCTCGCCATACTTTTCGCGGCATTCTGCCTCCGTTTCTGGCTCGGCGACGACAGAAGCAAAACTAAATGTCAGTCCCTCCTCTTCCTCTTTGCAATACGCTTTGCAAAATGCGCGAAACGCCTCCGCTGTGTCAAAGTGCATTGTGTTGTAAATCCAGTTCGGCATTTGCTCTTTTTCCTCCTTACATATCTGTGTACTTTATATTATAGTAGCTATCGACTCTATTATATAGAGAAAATGAAATGCGATATTGCTTTTTTTACTCAGAAAAAGTAAATTTAAGATGAGAATCTTTGTTTGGAGAACGATGTTGAAGCGAATAATAGCGATAGCTCTTATATATCTGTTTGCCGCGCCTGTTATGGCGACCACATTGGACGAAGTATGCGCTTTTCTCACGGAGAGAAAGGCGACAACGGGCGATTTTGCGCAGGAAAAAACGGCGAAAGCCTTGAAACGACCGCTCAAATCCTCTGGCACGTTTAGAATTGACGAGGCGGGCATTGAATGGCGAACGGTGAAGCCGTTTAAGAGCGTGATGAAAGTGGAAAAGACAAAAATCACGCAGATTGGCGCGGACGGAAAAGAAAATATCATCGAAGCAGGAAGCAATCAGGTGTTTGAGAGCGTCGCAAAGATGATGAGTGCGGTGTTTTCGGGCGATAAGAGCGCACTCGAAGAAGCCTTTTTCGTGGACTTTGCCGACGAGGGCGAAAGTTGTGCGCTCTCGATGAAGCCGAAAGACAAAACTATTCAAAGCGCGATTTCTTCTATAGATATGCGCGTCGATTGCGTGAAAAAAGAAATGCGCAGCGTGCTTGTAACGCAGGCGAACGGCGACACGATTTTGTACACGTTTTCAAACCAGCTCCACCCCTCTTTTTAGCCGAATATGAATAATCCTATGAAATCATTTTTAGATAGCAATGCGTTTTTCTTTCGCCTTTGGGCATTCTTTCATCTTTTGCTCATCTGCCTTTTTGCCGCGTCGGTTATCGCGCACTCTGGCTTTTCGCTCGACGCGGATTTTATGAATATGCTGCCCGAAAGCTCGTCTAACCGCGCGCTGCAGGCGGCAGACAAAGCATTAGGCAAAACCTCAAGCGAAAATGTCTTTATTTTAGTCAGCCACGAAGATTTCTCCCGTGCAAAATCGGTCGCCGAGGAAGTTTTCTCCGCGCTCCACGATGCGCCGCAGTTTAATTCGATGACGATGAGCGCAGACATTTCGGCGATGGACGACGTGAGAGCTTTTGTCGGCGAAAACAAATGGCGTTTCATCTCGGACAGCGATAAAGCCGCGCTCGAAAGCGACGCAGACGCATTTTGCGAGAACGCACTCGCAAGCGCATTCGGCTTTTCGATTTTGGGCTTGGACGACATCGAAAACGACCCGTTTATGCTCTCGGAGGGCATCGCAAAAAGCTATTTGCAGGCGATAAGCGATTCGGGAGTCGCAATGCAGAGCAAAGACGGCGTGCTGTCGCGCTTTTTCGAGGGAAAATGGTACGTTATGATACGCGCACAGCTCTCGAAAATGGGTGCAAAGCTCAATTCAAAGACGAATGCCGTGCCGCTCATCTATTCCGTCTGCTCCCCGCTCGAAAAAGACGGCGTGCGCTTCGCTTTTTACGGCACTCCATTCCATTCCTACCACAGTTCGACCTCCGCACAGCGCGAAATCAGCCGCATTTCCGCCGTTTGCACCCTTGCCGTGCTCGTTTTGCTCTTGTTTTTCTTCAAAAGTCCCGTGCCTATCGCTTTTTCGCTTCTGTCAATCGCGTTGAGCGTCCTTGCAGCCCTTTGCGCAACTCACGCGGCGTTCGGAAAAATCCATTCGCTGACGCTCGTCTTTGGCACAACGCTTATAGGCTCGTCTATCGACTATTCTTTGCACTATTTTATCAGCTGGAAAGCTGATATTTCGCTTTCTTCCACTGCGCAAATCAGAAAAAAGCTCTTCAAAGGCGCATCTTTGTCGCTTTTGTCCACTCTCGTCTGCTATTTTCTCTTAGTTTTCGCGCCGTTCTCGCTCATCAAGCAAATGGCGGTGTTTTCTTTCGCTGGAATTTTGAGTACTTATCTCACTTCGCTCGGATTTTTCCCGCTTTTGCCGCTTATGAAAGCTGAAAACAGGCGTATCACGCTGCTTGAACGCTCTCTTTTTCCAAAAATCCCGAAAAACGCACCGAAAATCGCTTGTTTCGTGCTGTTTTGTGCGTTCATCGCGGTGATTTTCGCGAAAAAAGACGACATCAAAATCAAAAACAACATCTCATCGCTGTATAAAATGGAAGGACGGCTCAAAGACGACACGATTTTGGCGTATAAAGTCCTCGAATACTCCCCTGCAAGCTATCTCATCATCTCCGACAGCACGGCACAGGGCGTTTTAGAGAAAGAAGAGCTCGTCTGCTCAATCTTGAGAGAAAACGGCATTTCGGATTTTCTTTCGACAACAAGGTTTTTGCCGTCGCTAAAGGCGCAGCGCGATTCCCTCGACAAAGCAGGGCTGCTGCTCGCGCGGCTCGGCGAACAAATGGAATATCTCGGCTTTGACGATGAGAGCGAAGCGCGGGTAAGAAAAGATTTTGAGAGCGAACGGGAAAACTGCTTTAATATAGAAGAAAAAAGCGATTTTGAGCGCGTGCCGCAGGTCTTGAAAAGCGTTATCGGCTCTCTGTGGCTTGGGGAAAACGGCGGAAAGTATTATTCGCTCATCGTGCCGTCGAAAATCACGGACAGCGCATTCTACGCCGACCTCGCGCAAAAAATCGACGGCGTGTATTTTGATAACAAAGTCGATTCCATCAGCGCAGGGCTGGACAAACTCTCGATTTTCATCGTGAAAATGTTTGCGCTTGCCTACATCGTGATTTTCGCCGCGATAAAAGCGTTTTTCAGCTGGAAAAAAGCCCTGAAAATTGCGTTTGTGCCGCTTTTTAGCGTGTGCGCAATCGTCGCGGTGTTTGCGCTGTGCGCTCAGGCGATAGAATTCTTTTCGGTTACGGCGATGATACTCGTTTTTGGCTTGGGGCTCGACTACATCATCTACGCCACGGCGCACAGCGGCTCGAAAGAAGAAAATGCGGCGATTGTGCTTTCGTTTTTGACGACGGCGATTTCTTTCGGCGCGTTGGCATTGAGTTCGTTCGTTCCCGTGCACGTTTTGGGCTTGGCGATTTTTGTCGGGCTCTCATCGGCGTTCTTTGCGACGAAGTCGGTTTCGCATTTCACAGCTACGATAGCCGCAAATCCTTTTTCAGCGCGTGCGAGCACGCAACCTTCGGATGCTTCACGATCGCTACGTTTGGCAGCAATAGCCTGACCGCGTTTGCGGAGCAAATCTTTTGCCACTTCGAAATCGCCATTGGCTTCTTCCAAGGCTTTCTTCACGTCCATCATACCGGCACCGGTGATGTCGCGCAATTTCTTTATATCTGCTAATGATACAGCCATAGTTGTAGAATTGTTGAGTGTTGAACTGTTAGCCGTTGAATTATTCAGCAGCCTCTTCTTTAGCTTCTTCCTTATTTTCTTCGCTATCTTTTTTTTTCTTCTTTTTTTTCTTTTTCTTTTTCTTATTTTTTGATGATTGTTCATTATTTTTGTTATTTTTATCATCATAAAATTCAGACATTAAAACTTCATTATTTCTATCTTCATATTTTTTATTTAAATTAAAAAATATTTTATTGAAAAAAAAGTCCTCGAAACTATACACTTGTTCTATATTTAATGTACTTATGTCATTAATTAATCGAAGCATACTTTCATTATCATTATTATAATTACAAAAAAAGTCCCTTATTTGCTCATTTTCTTCTTCGAATTTTATATTTTCTTTCCAGCATTTTGTTATGGATATTAAATTATCTTGATATTTTTTAATACTTACAAATTTTTCTATATTTGGATTATAATATATTTCTTTTGTTGCTTCACCTAAATTTAATAAGTCGAAAAGATTTTCTTTGTTAATAGATAAAAAATCTTTGAGTTCACTTTTTAAAGAAACGAATTCTTCAATTATTTTATTAACATAATCATTAAGTAGTGAATTATAAAATTGATTATCATAAAAAAATAGTATATAATGAACAACAATATTTTGCTCAATAAAGGCTAATAATATTTCATTAACACTAAAACATAAATTAGAATTTGGAGGTTGTTTTGCCCATTTAGGCAAATCTATAAAATTTTGGATTCTATTATTATAACTATTATTATTAGAATTATTTTCGGTGAAATCACTCATAATTTTGCTTAAAGAATTTGTTTTATTAAAATTAAACGAATCCATTAAGTTATTATTTTCATTGTTTTTATCGTTATTTTGCTCATTTTGTTTATTTATTGTAATTATTTCTGGTGGTAAAGCAAAATATTCATTAGAAGAAAGAGCTTTGAAATATTTTATGAATTTATCTCTATTATTTATGAGTGAATCACTTAATGTAAAATATGGATAATAATATTTAGATAAACTATCTAATGTTTCTTTTTCATTCATTTTTATTTTTGAATTTTTCGCTATGTCGGGGTAAAAAAAAATAATTTCGTTTAAAAATTCTTTTTCTAATTGATCGTTATAATCTTTGATTAATTGATGATCTTGACTACTAAGAGCGAAATAATTTATAAAATGACTTGGATTATTATTAAATATATTTTTTCCTGCTAACGTTTTCAAAAATTTAGAATTTTCAATTTTTCTTGGAATAAATTTCAAATTTTCTTTCTTTTTTTGTTCTGTATATAATTGATGCAAAGTTTGGAAAACCCATTTATTATTAATCGTAGATACTTTGATTCTATCAATATATGATAATTTGAAGAACCATTCTAGAACTTGAGATTTAAATATTGGCGCCTGATTTTCTTTTGATTCTTTAGAATTTGTTTTGTTTGATAAAGCGAATTTTTTTAAACATGAGTTATATTTTTTTGTTATATTATTTATCCGAGATGAATTATCGGGATCATTGTTGCTGCTCGATTGGTATTTTGCAGGAACTATCATTTATTTTTCTATCTTCTTTATTATA
>CALDID010000244.1 GCA_937901865.1 uncultured Treponema sp. | reverse complement strand
GACACGCGCCTTGCATACGACGAAAACCATAAGCGGTATGAAGTGAGCGCAAGTATGACGTATCGGGAGTGGAAAGAGGGAAAGTATAAAGGTAAGATATACGGGAAAAATACCGATAATGAAAAGCGGTCTAATATTTTGGAGAGAAATGTGGATATAAAAATAGAGAAAGTCGAAAATGAGATTTGCGGTATCAAAAAAGCAAAAACTATGACTTTCAAAGAAGCGGATAGCGGAAAAGTAAATCCGAATTTCAAATTAAGAACACCGACTGCTGAAAATTGTCAATCGTGCGTTGTCGGCTTTAAGGCTCGATTAGATGGTTTTAATGTTAGAGCAAAACCATTTGACGAAGCAAATGAAATTATGACGGCACTTTCAGAAAATACTTCACTTGCTTGGATTGATAAGGAAACGCTTGCTTTTCCAAAATATATAAAACCAAAAGAAAACTATATGCCTCGTTTGCTTGCTTGGTTTGACAATAATCTTGAAGAAGGCAAGTATTATACGATAGAGTTTTACTGGCGAGAATTTATGGACGGTCATATTCGCCTTATTTTTAAGGAAAATAAGAGTGTTATTATGTATGACCCTCAATCTAACGAATCTTTTCAGAATAAATCTTTAGAGGAGGAATTGTATTTAATAAGGCGAAATTCTATTAAACTTATCAATATCTCTGATTGCTTTCTAAATAAAAGTGTTGTAGAATCTGTACTGGAGGCACAGAAATGATAGGATTGAATGATTATATCGATTTTTCAAAGGCTCACGGGCGTGATTCGGCAAAGTTTCTAACGACTTTTGAAGGAAAAGATATATACGCAGGTATTTTCCTAAATAAAAAGCCTAGAATTATTGGTTATCCTTTATTGATGACAGAATCTCAAAATCAGGTTATTCCTTTAGAACTTCCAGATATAAAAGCGGTCTTGCGTTCCTTGCCAGATGATGAGTAGAAGCAATAAAAAAGAGTGCATAAATTAGCACTCTTTTTTATTGCAAAATATTTATTGCTTTATCAATTTTGTTTTTTAATTCTTTATTTTCATCTATAAGTGGGTTGCTTTTATTGCCTGTAATCAAGTATTCCACTGTTGTATTAAGATATTGTGCTATTTTTACAGCTATATCTGCTGCAGGAATGGTATTCCTGTTTTTCCAATCATAAAAAGATTGACTAGATATTCCTATATGGTTAAAAAGTTCTTTCTTCGTTTTTTTCTTTTCCTTTAATAGATTATCAATTCTTTCTGTAAAAATACTCATAACTTTATTATCGTATTTTGCTTATAAAAAGTCAATAAAAATATAAGCAAAATCTTATTTTTATCATTGACTTTTTAAGAAAATGAAGATATTATAATAATATAACTAAGCGTATGCTTAGAAAATAAAAAAGCGGCTATAGGTAAACTCTCCAAAGTCAAACACCTATAACCGCAGGGAGATTGCGTATGCAAACCTCAATTACAGCATCGGCAAATGCCGAAACAGGTTTAGCGAAAAATCAGTACAACGTTATTACGTTTAACAGTGCTGATTTTGGGAATGTGAGGACGGTTCTTATCAATAATGAGCCGTGGTTCGTGGGTAAAGATGTGGCGAAAGCGTTGGGATATTCGGATACGCGAAAATCTGCCATTATGCACGTTGATGAAGATGATAGGACACATTATCCTATCATCGACACAATGGGGAGAAAGCAGGATACAACCGTGATTAACGAAAGCGGTGTGTATGCGTTGGTGCTCGGCTCGAAACTGGAAAACGCAAAGAAGTTCAAGCATTGGATAACAAGCGAGGTTTTGCCGTCAATCAGACGAACGGGTGGGTATCGTGTTCCGCAGACTTACTATGAGGCTCTTGCGCTTGCAGCAAATCAAGCAAAAGAGATTGAGATTCAGAAAAAAGAGATTGCTGTTATCAAGCCAAAAGCGGAAGAATACGACAAACTTGCAGGGCGGGATTATTGCCGCAATTTCCGCGATACAGCTGAAACGCTTGGAATCGGGCAAGCAGCATTTATTGATTGGCTTTTGGTGAGCAAGTACATTTACAAAAAAGTGCTGAAAAATGGCGGCATTGAGTATCGCTCGTATGCACAAATGCAGAAGTATTTTAAGCTTGTGCCATTTGTTTCTCGATGCGGACACAAAGGAAATCAGCTACTTGTTACGCTTGACGGGATTGCGTTTTTTAGGGCGCAGTTGAAACTGGAACGGGAGA
>CALDID010000243.1 GCA_937901865.1 uncultured Treponema sp. | reverse complement strand
ACGCAATCGGCAGCCTTATGCACGATTTTTCTTGCAAGAAGGCTAGTGACATCAAGAGCGGTGTGCTTTCGGACAAAGTGCGCCACCTCAAAGAAAGCGAAAAGGGGGTTGGGAATATGTGCAAAATTATGCAAGATTTCGTTATGGAAGAACGTGCAGACGCGAAAGCGGAACGCAATGTTGAATTTGCAAAGAAATTGCTCAAGCAAAATAGAATGACGATAGAGGAAATCGCTGAAATAACCGAGCTTCCGCTGGAAACTGTAAAGCAAATTGCAGAAAAACATTCTTGATTTTCCCACCAATAGCGGCGCACCAATCGCAAGACAGGTGCGCCGTTCTGTGTGTTTCGATGAGCCTAATCAGCTCACTCGTGTCATCGTGCAATTACATTTCGGGCACGTCATACCTGAAGCAAACGATGTGCGTTTTCTGGTACGGCAGCGCATACATTCGTATGTAACAAGCGCCTTGCCCGTTACGTTTTGCATATACACCCCGCACCGCGGACACGGCATAGACGACGCAAACGCCGTGCGCTTTCTGCAATGACATTTCTGGCACTCAAATGTATAAGTACTCATAAAGATTCCTCCTATAAAAAATACCAAAATCCACCCGTCAGCCCTGCTTGCTAAAGCCTTGCAGAGCCGACATACTGCGCTTTATGAATCGCTTGCTAACTTGCCTGCAAGCCAGCCGAGCGTTCCCGTTTATAGCACTTTGAACACTAAAAAGTCCTTGTTTCCATAAGCAATACTTCTTATTACATAGTCTCAATTTCTTTAAGTTGTTTATCGAACTCTGCTTTTTGCGTTTGCAAGACCTCAAGTGTTGCCTTTTGTTTCTGGATTTCAGCTTCCTTGTTCGCCCTGTTTGCTTTGCATTCATTCACCGTTTTTTCCAAACCACCTAAGAACTCGTCTTCAACTTCTTTTTTTATCCGTTTCGTAACTGTTTCAATACAGGCATTGAGCGAATCAAGCACAGACGATGCAGAAAAAGAGTCGTCAAAATCATTTATCGCTGCTTTAATTGTTTCTTTTTTTGAATTTGACAAAAAGCCCAAATCTGAATTCCAGAAATCACCATTAAAGATTTTTTCACCCGACAAATCGACATCATCATTAATATGTACCGTAACTTTTAAGCGAATCGCAGAAATGAAATCGCTATAATCAAAGTCATCAAGATATTTCTCTGCCATTTCCGCAATATCGTCAAAATACTTTTCTACAAACTTCTTCAGCGATTTTCGCAATTCATTGCTTTCCTCGTCTATCATTCGTTCCAAATTGCGTCTGAGCTTAATTTTCTGTCTGTCAATTTCATTTTTTACTCCGCTGAGCTTATCGCGCCGAGAAAGCCTTCCTGTGCTATCAATCGTCGCCCTCATCTTTTTGCACGCTTCTGAAACAGTATCTTCCATTTTATGTTTCAAGGCTTTTACTTTATCAAGGCATTCCTCTTGCACACTTTCTTCAAATCGCTCCAATTTTCTGCCCATTCGCTTTTTAGCTTTTTCCACAGCTTCAAGTTTCTCGTCTAGCTCAGAATCGGGCATTGAAAGCACTTTGAGCGAATTGCTTGCGTCGCTCAAGGCTTTTTCAAGTTCCACCTTTTTGTTTGTTCCAGCGGCGCGAATTTCGTTCTTTGGCTTTTTGAAAAGGATTTCGCCTTTTTCGTTCTCTATCATATCAATGACTTGTTGCGAAAGCGTGTCGATATGACTTTTTTCGCGAAATTGTGGCTGTGAACTTATCTCAAAGTTATCGCAAAAGCGCGCCCAATCGCTTTTGTATGAATTTTTCGCTTCAATTTTGCTCATCGGCAATTCAGAAAGCAGTGCCATTCCTGCAGAAAGAAGCACGGGCTTTGTTTCTTTCAAAATCTCCACAAGAGAATCGTCTTGACATTCGCGGCAGGCTTTTCGGATTTCGTCTTCCACATACGTTTGAATCACACTCTCGTCTTCGCCGTTCATATACGGAATATCGTATTTATTTATGCCGATAAGAACTTTGCCGATACCGCATTTTCGCACGTTGTCGAACAAAATCGCGTGGTCAGTCGAATCGAACGGTCGCCCTGCATACAGCATAACAAGCACAACATCAGCCTTGCTCAAAAACTCCTTTGTGCGCTCTTCGCGGGAAACAATCGGGTCATTCATTCCCGGTGTGTCCACAATTTCCACACCCTTGAGATAGTCTTTCGGAAAGTAAATTTTCACGGATTTTGTAATTGCAACAAATTTTCCGTCCGCACCGACGTAATCAACAAGGTTTTCTATCGAATCGCTCTGCGTTTTTCCCAGATACTGAGAAAGAGAGCCGCCTAAACTCTTTGATTTTTCCACGAGTTCCTGCGCAGCTTTTATCTTAGAATATTCCTTCTCATTGCCCTTAAAATCTTCTGCATTATGCGAAGCAACCGTTTTTTGTTCTGCCCATTCGTCCGCAGTGTAAAATTCGGCGGTCAACTTCTTTTCTGCGCCATAAGTTACGACTGTTAAAGCCGCTGTCATTGGAGTAGTTGCCGATGGCAAAATATCGTCTTCAAATACAAACGCATTCAAAAACGTTGATTTGCCGCATTTCATCTGTCCAATAACGCCGATAGTAAGCACATCGCTTTCTATCTTTTTCACGATTTCCGCCGCGCGCTCTTTGGTTATCCAACCAAACGCCGCTGCTTTTTCAGTAATTTTGAGGATTTCCTGCTTTTTTGCTTGAAAATCCTCAAACACATTCTTTTCTTCCATATTAGTTCCCCTTGTAATTCAGATATATCATCTATTATTAGCAAGCCACTTTTTTGCGTCTTTATTGCCGTTTTTAGCAGAAAGTTCGAAAAGATGATACGCCAACTTTTCATTTTTCGGGATTCCATTTTCTCCATAAAAATAAATCATTCCGAGCGAATACGAGGCCCACGAATTATGCTTCTGTGCGGCAATACTATAATGATTGACCGCTTCATTTATATTTTGAGATGTTCCCCAGCCATTGCGGTAACAATCTCCGAGTAAATCTTGAGCTTCGGCGGTATGAATATCAATATTACAAGCCTGTTCCAAAAGCGAAAATGCTGTATAATAATTCTTTGTCGTACCAATGCCGTACAGATAGCACACTGCAAGCTCGGTAAGATTATGAGCGTTTTTATCATCTGCATTTACCGCTTCTTGACACAAATAAAATGCTTGGTTATCTCCATTCTTTGAACGATATTTTTTGAATTCTTCCTTTTCAAAAGACTGCTCGTTGTTTATATTATTCGCTGTTGTTCCTGATTTTGCAGATGTTTCTGAGTTTTCTTTCTCTTTTATCGTCGCTATATTTGCAGAAACGCCCTACGAAAATCCTGCGAGCAACTTTTTCAGTGTCTTTACGCAGTCTTCGTAGCGTTTTTTGTTGCTTTCAGCACTGCTTTTTGCTTGGAAGTCAAGCATATTTTGCTTTTCTGCGTCATTCCATTCATTAACGCAGTCAATGAGTTCGTTGATTCGGTTATTATGCAATGCCGCAGATTCGTCCATAATGTCATAGACATAACCGAAAAATGTGTTTGCAGATGACGCTTCCAGTTCGTATTTATTCGAAGCAAAAAAATGCTCTCTATAGCTATTCTGAACAATAGAATTTGCGTTGTCTGCATTATCATATATTTCCGCAAGCCCTCGCTGTATTTCGCCAAGTTTGTCTTGCACGGCATCACGCGCACTGTCCAATCTGCTATCAGAATTCTTTTCGGCTTTTGCTTTGTCTTGAAGGTCTTTTACAAGCACCTTCAGACGCTCTTCTGCAAATTCCAAAATATCGCTCACATAACTTGAATTATTCGAGCGCGGTACAGAAGCAAGCGCGTTTAAAAGGCTTTTAGGGTCTTCGCGGTTTGAAAAGCGCAAAAACTGTTTCACTTTGATTTTCTCTTCAGAAAATGTTTTTTTGAGCAGTTCTTCCACCTTATCGACTTCGCTCTTATCCTTTGTGTCTACCTTGTTTATCACAACAAAAAGAGGCTTTTGCAGTTTCTCTTTGATGATTTTCAGCGACGAGCGGTTCACCGTGCCTGCATTCACATCAAACACCCAAAACAATGCGTCGCACTCGTTTATTACCTCTGTCGTGCGTTCTGCGTCCTCTTTGTCGTTCGATGAAAATCCCGGCGTATCGAGAATACTTAAATTCTTCAAATTGGGATTGTTGCAGCTCATTACAAAATACTTAACAAGGTTTGAAATGCCTTCAATTTGTGCAAGAACACCTTTATCCACGCTCTTGAATGTTTTTTCGGAAAGCACTTTCAGTTCATTGTCTGGCGTAAAGAAATTGTATACTACCGACGAAACCTGAGAGCCTGAAATATACGTCGGAACGGCAGTTGTCGCCTTTGTGCTGACAGGAAGCGTAAGGTTTGTACCACCGTGCGACAAAATCTTATTTACAATAGATGTTTTTCCTGCTGAAAACTCGCCCACAAATGCAACTGTCGTTTTGTTTTTAAGCCACTGTTTCTGCTCCAATGTTGCCCAACGATAAAGCCCGTCATTGAAAATATAATCAGTATATTCTCCTTCTTCGAACAGTTCTTTGTTGCAATCGTAAAACTCTCCGTGGATATATCGGACAGCATCAGAAATACTATCGTAAAGTTTCCGCGTTTCTCTAGAGTCGGATACAGATTTTGCCGTTAAGATTTCCCGTACAAAGTCAAGCGAGCCGTTTTTGACCGAAAGTGCATTAGAAAGTTCTTTTTCTTTCTGCTCTTTTTCCTCGAGTTTTTCCTTGTTGCTGTTCAACTCCTTTTCAAGTTTATAGAACCTTTCTTGCAATTCGTCAAAATCAGCTTTTTTCTTATCAAACCGCTTTTTTTCATCTTTTAGCTCATCTTCGGCTTCTTCAAGTTCGTCCTCAGTGTCTTCCAGCTTTTTTTTTGCTTTCTTTAGTTTCTCCTGCAACTCTACTACTCGAGAATCTACCGCGATTTTTTCTGCAAGCTCAGGATTTCCCAAAAGCGTCGTATGCTCATTTTTCAAATTCTCATACTGTTCTTCAAGCGCAGAAAATGACGCACTCTTTTCGCTGTACTTTTTTTCTGCCTCTTCAAGTGCGTTTCTGATACTGTTCAATTCCGCTTCTTTCTCCGCTATCTGTGCAGAAAGTTCTTCCCGAAGCTGTTTCAATTCCGCTTCTTTTTTCTTGTTAGTTGTCAGTCCAAATGCCATAAATGTCCCTTATGCCTTGAGCGACGCAACTTCATTGCGCAAATCAAAAATCAGCGACTCCTGCTCAGAGGTCTTCGTTTGCAGTTCCTTGATTTTCTTTTTTGCCGTACTCAATTCGTCTTCCAAGTCGTCAATCTCTTCCTCTGTGTCGCGTTCTGAATCGCGATGTTTTTTGTTCGACGCAGAAAGCCGCTCAACTTGCTCTTCCAGTTCTTTGCATCGCGATTTGTATCGCTCTGCTTCCCGCGAGAGTTGTTCTGCCTGTTCTTTTACTTGCCCCGATGACTGCGATTTTCCGCCCACAGAACTTCCTGTGAAAAAGCCTATTCCCATACCAACAATAAGCCCCAAAATAAACGACATTTTTGCCCTCCTTTATGCTCGTTCAAGCATTGCTTTGTATTCTTTTAATACGCTCATTCGTGCATTAAACTCTGCGGCTGATTTTTCTTTTTGCGCTTTCAGCTCTTCAAGATTTGCCGTTTTCTGTTCGATAACAGCCGCAGCTTCTTTATTCAAAGCTGTTCGTATCGAAGCAATGAGATTCAAACTCATCGTATTCATCTGATTCTTAAACTCTGGAACAAGAATATCGTCTATATAGTTCCGAATTGCTCTCTGTCGTTGCGGTTTGCCCGCTGCGTCTGTAATCTTTGCAACAATGCCCTCGACAAAGCCCTTTTTCATACCGATGTTCTTTCCAAGCATTTGATTATATCCCTCAACGTCCTGCATTGCGCTTTCTTGCATACTCCGAAGACGCGCCAATTCTGCATCGCGTTGCTGATTGCTCGTTTTGTTTGCTTTATTGACAGCAACTGCAGTAATCAAAGCGTCTGCAGAACCCGCAACTCCTTTAGCAATAGCCGTTCCCGCTCTGAGTGCACCCATCGTTACAACAGTACCAACCACAAGACCCGCCCCTGCCACAAATTTCGTTACACCTGCAATCACACTATCGTTTTCGTGTCCAAGCTCATTGAGATTCAAATTGTATGGCAACTGCGAAATATTGAGGAAACTGTAATCAATTTCGTTCAGCGACATTAAATTCACTGCGTTCTCACTTCCGCGTCGTTCCTGTGCCAACGAAAAAAGAGAATCCTGTATTTTCGCCTTAAAACTGTTCAAGCATTGTCCTGCAACACCAGACACCGCCGCCGAAGCCTCTGCGTCAAAGTTTGCATTTTTTGCAACAGCAATACGCTCAAGGCGTTCAAATATCGCTGTTTCAAATGAATAACACACGTCGTTTTCTGCGTTGACAATGCTGTCTTTCACGTCCGAAAGCAAGTTTTCAATATTGCGCTGAAATTTTTCCAATTCATTCTTTGCGCTTTTTATTGCGCCGTCGCCTGTATCAGTTACACTTGCGTTTTGAATCAGCTCATCAATGCGCAATAACAGCAGTTTCGCTGTATTCTTTGCACGAGATTCGTTTACAGTTCGCAATATCTGTGCTTTTTCTGAATCAATCTGTGAAAGCAAATTATACAGCTCTTGCACATCTCCTGTTTGCGCAGATACAAACGCCATTGCTTTTATGTTGAGTGCAGAATTCTTCAATATATATTCCTTGACTTCCTGCAACTCTGCTGCTGATTTTGTGTCGCATTTCGTAACAACGAGATACAGAGGTCGATTAGAAAGCTCAATGTCTTTTGCAAAATTTGCAAGCGATTTTGTTATCTGCTGATTTATATCAGTAACCAAAAGCACACCGTCTGCTTTCGGCATAAAGCCAACCAGAGCTTCTCTGTGTCGCGTGTCTGACGATGACAGATCG
>CALDID010000242.1 GCA_937901865.1 uncultured Treponema sp. | reverse complement strand
CCCGTGTCAAGCACGAGAATGACAAAAAGAAAAGCATACTTTCCGTAACACTGCCACTAAAATATATGGGAAAAACAGGCTGTGCCTGAAAACAGGCTGTGCCTGAGGGGTATAGAAATGATTGATTTAACAGTAAACGAGTTTTGGTTCTTGACGGGAAGTCAGGATTTGTACGGCGAAGAGACATTGAAGCAAGTCGCGATTGACTCAAAGAAAATCGTGGACGAGCTTAACGCAAAGAACGTGCTGCCGTGCCGCCTTGTGTGGAAGGAAACACTGCTTACTCCAGAGAGCATTCACAAGACGCTTGAGAGCGCGAACAGCGACGACAAGTGCGCGGGCGTGGTGATTTGGTGCCACACGTTCAGCCCTGCAAAGATGTGGATTCGCGGTTTGAACGCATACAAAAAGCCGCTGCTGCAGCTCAATACGCAGTTTAATGAGGAAATCCCGTACGCTACGATGGATATGGACTTTATGAACCTCAACCAGAGCGCGCACGGCGACCGCGAGTTCGGCTTTATCACGAGCAGAATGGATTTGCCGCGAAAGGTCATCGTGGGGCATTGGTCGCACGAGAGGACGCAGAAACGCATTGCGGATTGGATGCGAGCGGCGTGTGCGGTGGCGGACGGAAAGAGCCTGCGCGTTATCCGTTTCGGCGACAATATGCGTGAAGTGGCGGTTACCGACGGCGACAAGGTTGAGGCGATGATAAAGTTCGGCTGGAGCGTGCCATATTACGGAATCGGCGACCTTGTGGCGTATATGAAAGACGTAAGCGAAGCGGACGTGAATGCGCTTTTTGATGAGTACAATGCGAAATACGAAATCGTCTACGACTGCGGCAACGGCTTTGACAAGGATTTTGTCATCGGCCAAATCAAAGAGCAGGCGCGCATTGAAATCGCTCTTCGCCGCTTCCTCAAAGACAACGACGGCAAGGCTCTTTGCACGAACTTCCAGGATTTGCACGGAATGAAGCAGCTGCCAGGCTTGGCAATTCAGCGATTGCTCGCGGACGGCTACGGATTCGGCGCAGAGGGCGACTGGAAGACATCGGCTCTCGTTCGCACGTTCAAGGTGATGACGGCGGGGCAGGTCGTCGCGGGCAAGAAGGGCAATGCCTTTATGGAGGATTACACATACAATCTTGTCGCGGGCAAAGAGGCGAATATGGGAAGCCATATGCTTGAGGTTGACCCAGAAATTGCGGTGTCAAAGCCGAAAATCGAGGTGCATCATTTGGGAATCGGCGACAAAGAACCGCCTGCACGAATGGTGTTCAACACGCTTGAGGGCGAGGGCTTGGTTGCCGCGGTGGTGGATATGGGAAATCGCTTCCGCTGTGTCGTGAACGAAATCAACGTGATTCCGCCTGAAGCTCCGCTTCCGAAACTCCCTGTGGCGCGTATGCTCTGGCAGCCGTATCCGAGCCTTGAAACGAGCGCGGAGGCGTGGATTTTGGCAGGCGGCGGACATCACACGGCGTTCAGCAACATCATCACGACGGAGCAGCTGCGCGATTGGTGCGAGATGGTCGGCATTGAGTGCGTGGCAATCGACAAGAACACGACGATTCCTCAAATCCGCAACGAATTGCGATGGAACGCGGCATATTGGCGTGCATAGCGTGTAACTGCACACTGATAGACGCAAGGTTCTTTGTCTATCAGTGTGATTACAATGCTATAGGTATATTTTTGTTTTTCTGATACAATAGAAGTATGATTTCAACAATTTTTCAAGAAAATGACCTTATTCCAATACCCGAAGCGAGCCGCTGGGCAACCGCGTTTTTGCGAAAGCCCGTTTCCACAAGTAACATCGGCTATCTCATTCAATACGCGCTCATCAAAAAGCACGACGACAACGGAACGCCCGCCGTTTCGCTTTCTGAACTGAAATCCTACTATGAGCAGAACAAAAAATACACCGAAGCAAAATGGAGCAAGGACGAATCGCTTAACTGGGCGCTCTCGTTTTCAAATTGCACTGAAGCCGAAACCACAAAACACGTCCACCGCCTGCACCCCTACAAAGGCAAATTCATTCCGCAACTGGTGGAATATTTTTTGGACGCGCACACCGACGCTTTCAAGAAAGAAGTGTATTTCAAGGCGGGCGACCTTGTGCTTGACCCGTTTTGCGGGAGCGGCACGACGCTTGTCGAGGCAAACGAGCTCGGCATAAACGCAATCGGCACTGATGTTTCTCTTTTCAACACGCTGATTGCAAACTGCAAAATTGATGAAGTCGATATGTTCGCGCTGGAGCGGGAAATAGACGCTATCACCACGAAATTGCAGGTGCATTACAAGCAGACGACGCTTGCCGATTTTGAAAACGCGTTTATGGAAAAACTTGCGGATTTTAACACAAAATATTTTTCGTCGTATGAGTATAAAACCGCAATCCGCAACAAGACAATCAACGAAAAAGAATACAGCAAGCAGAAAGTTGCGGAGTTTATGCCGACTTATACCGCGCTCACCGAAAAATACGGAATATCGCTTGAAACCGATGAAAAATCGTTCTTGACAAAATGGTTTTTGCCGAGTGTCCGCGAAGAGTTGTATCTTGTGTGCGACCTTATAAACGCGGTAAACGATGAGAAAATCCGCAATGTGCTTACGGTGCTTTTGAGCCGAACAATGCGCTCATGCCGCGCGACGACGCATTCTGACCTTGCCACGCTTTTGGAGCCTGTGAAAACGCCGTATTACTGCACAAAGCATTACAAAATCTGCAAGCCGCTCTTTTCGATAACAAAATGGTGGGGGACATACAGCAAAGACACGGTGAACCGTTTGTATCAGTTCAGCCAACTGCGTACCAAAACGGCGCAACTTTGCGTAACGGGCGACAGCAGAACGATTGATTTAACCGCCGAACTCCAGAATAAAAATCCCGCGCTTGCCGAAGTTCTGAAAACGCAGAAATTGCAGGGAATTTTTTCCAGTCCGCCGTATGTCGGGCTTATCGACTATCACGAACAGCACGCCTATGCGTATGAACTTTTCTGCTTTCCGCGCCGCGATACGCAGGAAATCGGACCGCTTCGCAATGGGCAGACGCTTGACGCGCGAAGTGCGTATGTCGAGGGCATTGCGGAGGTGCTTTTGAACTGCAAAAAGTATCTTGCGGACGATTACAATGTCTTTTTGGTTGCGAACGACAAATATAATTTGTATCCGAGCATTGCCGAAAAAGCGGGAAT
>CALDID010000241.1 GCA_937901865.1 uncultured Treponema sp. | reverse complement strand
CTACCAGCTATGAACGGACTTTTTAGCGTTACGCTAATCGTTCCGTTTTTCAAATACGAATCAACAGCTTCCGCCATTTCTTTTGCAAAATATTCATTTCCGCCGCTTGTCATAGAGTCCATTGCAGAAAAACACGCTTTCAACTTACTCTCAATCGTCGCTTTATTTCCGCTGAACTTGCCCTGCGCCGTCCCCGAAAAAGCCGATGTCGCGCCGCTTGAAGTCGTAACCGTTCCTGTCGATGTTTCCGCTACCGTGTTTTGAGCCGAACACGCCTTGTCTATGTCCGCCGCCATTCTCGAAGCCAAATCATCATTGTCTTTTAAATTCACAAAAGTGCTGTACAAATCGTTTGCAAGACTGGAATTGTCAATCGTCATCTTTCCGCTTCCTTTGCCTGTATATGCACCCGCAGGAGCAGTTCCCGTGTCCGTTGTCTGAGTGTTTCCAGTGAGAATATACGATTTTATCTTTGCCGCCACATTGTCAGCCATATATCTGTCGCCATTTTCATAGATATTGTTCATCGCCAAAAACACCGAAAGCAAATCGTTCTGCAAAACCGAAACCACCAACGCCATTATTCTCCTGCTCCCATAACTTCGCTTAAATCGCTTTTATCCTGTGCAAAATTCTGCGAATCCGTGTTGAAATTCTGCTCATCAAGCGCAAACTTTGAAATATCATCAGGGCTTACTGTATGACTTGCAGGACTTCCCGCGGTCTTATGACTTTTCACATTTCCCGCGTGTGTCTTCATATTCTCTGCCGCAGTCTTCATATCGTCTAAGACCTTGCTCATTATCTCAAAGAAATCTTTGCTTCCGTTCTTAAAACTCACCTTGTTTCCCGATACGGTAAGCACAGCGTCTTTTTGCTTCAACTCAATTTTCTCATCGTCGATTACGACAGAAGAAATCAAATCTCCGTCTGTCCCCGATTTATGCACAATGCAAAAACCGTCGCCCTCTGCACCGATAAAATCAAGAGCCTGCAATCCTGGAATCGCAATGCAATCCATAAGATTAAACCGTCTTGGGTCGCTCTCTTCAATTCCGTTTCCGCCAGTATCTCGCCAAGCGTCCGTTCCGCGTTCAAGGCAAATACAAAGCACTTCGTCGTCCTTTTCAAGCGGATAGCAAACAGTGTATTGCTTTGTCCCCGAAAACAGCACTGGCACATCTGGAATTACAGGCAAATCCAAAAAATCTCCGCTCGGCAATTTTCGCTTTATACTAGGCTGCACGTCTGCACGTCGAGTATCTTTATCGTACTTCACAACCACCGCAGGAAAAGCCGTATGCACATTCGTCATAGAGTAATCAAAACTATCTTTCAAAAGCAGTGTCAGTTCGTCCATTCAAACAGCCTCCGCTTCAATATCCACTCTAAAATCTCCGTCCATATTGCTTCCCGTGCTATAAGCCGTCTTTATCACGACCTCACCCGTAAATGTGGAAGAACTCACTTTAACCATCGCTCCCGACACAAGTTCAGGATTCAGCTTTGCACTAAAAGCCCACCTATTAGCCGCCTCTTTTTCGATATCGCTTGTTTCAGTCTTGTCGCTCACAATCTGCGGAAGCGAAAGCAAATCGCCGCCCTCTTCAAGTTGCAACCCTGTATTTTCCATTTCCTTGCCGTCTTCATAGATGAAAAGTGTTTCATCTTGAATCGTAAAACAAAGTCCAAACCTATCAAGCAAATCTCTCAAACCGTCCACTGCCATACCAAAAAAGCAATAGCCGTGTGCATATTTTTCGCCGCTAGGAATCAAATCCGTGCCTTTATTTGCCAAGCCTATAGCGTCAAGCAAAGCCTGTGCCACAGTGAGTGCGTCAGTATCTGGAGCATACGAAAGCGACACAATCCCGCTCATCACAGCAGTGCGTCCGTCAAAAGCCTCAATCGTCGTAATATAATCGTTTCCCTCTCGCTCTCTCGTACCGCGAACAATATCGCCTGTAAAAATCGTGCCGACCGCCTCGTCCTTGTAGCCTGCACGAAGCAAAATATGTCCGTCAGCCTCGCTAATCTTTGCCGAAGTTTCTTTCGTCAAATTGTAAACTCTCACAACAGCACGGTTATTTTTCTCAGAGCTTGTGCGCTCAATATCGAAATCAATCCTCAATTCGTCAATTTTTACGCTCTCGCCGTCTTTCGTTGTTACAGAAAGTTCGATGTATCTTTGAAACGCCATTTCTCAACCCCTTAAGAAAAATCAAAATAGCCAAGCAAAAAACGGCTTCCGAAATTGTTTCTGTCAAGCTCGGCACTTTCAAGGTCGCTCATCTTGTCAAGTACAATCAGCATACCGCTCGGCAATTTTGGCACACTCACCCTGTATTTCGCGAGCAAATCAATTTCTGCTACGAGCCGAATCCCACCCAAAAGCAAATTATCTTCAGCGTCAGAAATCGACATCTGCCAAATTGCTTGCCTTTCATTCCAAGAAAAATAGAGCTTATAAAGAGAACCGCCCATCGTGATTTTCTGCGTCCAACGAGGATATTCATCTGCGTGCGTTGTGATAATAAACCATTCCATACCTTACAATCCCGTGTTCGTCTTAAATGCCGAGCGTTCACTATCGCTTATCATTCCTCGCTCATTCCATTCATCTGCCCGTCTGGTGATAAAATTTTCTTTCGGTTGCTCAGTGCCGCTTTTTCCCGTGCTTTTCACGCCCTGCGCATTTTCCGTCGCTGGCGTTGCACTCGATGTTGTAACAGGAGCTTTGCGGAACGAAATTGAAAAAAACAAATCCGCACCAGTTTCCTCATCTCTGGTAATATCAAGGCTTTCGATTACCATTGCGCTCATTGTGGTCAATCCTGCCACAATGTCCATAGGCTGTTTTGTTTCCTTGAGCCGCTTCAATTCCTCAAAAGCACTCGTTACGCGTTCAAAAGGATATTCCTCTTGCACTTCCACGCTATCAAGATTTTTAGGCGGGCTAGATTTCACAACCTCAAATTTCGTAGCACCAATAAACGCTTCTATCGTCAGCTCGTCGCCCTCGTCTGTAACCGTACCCGCACCGCTTTTCTCATCGCCCTCGCTAGGCTTGTCGGTAATCTTATTTTTGAAGCTGTACGATTCACTCAAAAAAGCGTCAATCTCAATTCCTGCCGTAGCGTCTGCGTCTGTCGGATAAATGCACTTCACGATTTTCCTTGCCATTTACGCCCTCCTTGCCTCAACTGAAGAAAGAGAGCCACGGCTTCCTCTTATCGCGTCTTTCAAAGCTCCTCTAACGCCACTTTCCACAGCCCGCCGAGCCGCCTCCGCACTCATACCGCCAGCGTTTACAACGACGTGAATCGGCGTGTTGTAAGACACCTGATTGGAAGAACGCGAATAATCATTGCTTACGCTTTGCTGAATCGACTGCGACACGCTTTTATTCGCCAAAGAATCATTTTGAGCAGGAAGAGTCGCCGAAAAATACTGAGCAAGCCGTTCAAAAAGCGACCACGGCTCTTTCATTGCAAATATCGTATCATCGGGGTGCGTTGAAAAAGTGCCGTCTGGTGTCAAAATCATATCATTGACACTTTTTTCTTTAACGAATGTTCCCGCGTCTTTAGCTGACTTTCCCGAATTTTCAGGATTGTTTCCCGTAAAAAGCTCTTTTGCTCCTTCCCAAACACCGCCGAAAAATCCCTTTACGCTCTCCCAGCCCTCTTTGATTTTGTCTATTACACCAAAGAAGTTTTCTTTGATTTTGTTGAAC
>CALDID010000240.1 GCA_937901865.1 uncultured Treponema sp. | reverse complement strand
ACCACCGAGATCTACACTCTTTCCCTACACGACGCTCTTCCGATCTGTAAATAAAGTATGTTCCCAAGCTCTTTTCTTAGCTAATTCTTTATCTCTTTGTCCATATTGTCCATCAACATCAATATGATCTATTTTTTCACTTGATATTCTTCCGTCTGCTTCTTTAGAACCTCCTGCATGGATAATTTTTGAAACATCAACTTTTGGGGTTGTCAGTAAATTTTACAGCAACATAGATTCATTATATTCTGAAAAAACAGAAATTGCAAAGTATTTCGGATTCTCAAAAGCTGCTGTAAAAGTGCTTGTTAGCTGGATTCATCATCTAAATACAACTCGAAATATCTGTGCTCATCATTCCCGTCTTTTCTCTAAGTCTATCAACACTCGCCCGATTTTTCCAAAGCATATTCGAGGTAGTTGGGTTTCTCAATGGCTAAAAGACGACAGAGTTTATTGTTCAATTTGTATAATCAAAAAATTTTTAGATATTTGCGCACCAGATTTCGATTTTGTTTCACGTCTTAATCTTGTACTTAAAAACGCTCGACAAGAACAATTTTCTGTCATGGGTTTTCCTAAAGATTGGAAACAAGAACCTTTATTTATCTAGCTTATACTTTTCATACTTTCAAAATACAAGAGGGTCTACCCTCTTTTTTTATTTGTTTTTCTAAAAATTTGTGATAGACTTAAAAGCGTTATGGCAGAATTAACTATCATTCAACAAGAAATATACAAAGTGCTGGATAAATGGAGCGAAAAGGCGATTTTCACCGAAAGCGCACTCGCAAAGCAAATCAGAGTAAACACAAAGCTACAAGGCAAAAACAAAGCAGGCTTATCGTTTCGCGATGTGGAGGCGGCAATTTTTGCGCTTGCCAATGATACGGGGAACGGGGAAAAGAAATTCTCTCTCCACGCAAACTCGGCGAACGATTTACTCATCAAAAAAAGCGGCGAAGCAAAAGGGCTTGACGAGGAAGCGCGAAAGCGGCGGCAATCAAGCGAAAAATCGATGAGCATTTTAACAGCGGCGGACTTTGCGCAGAGAGAAAGCAAAAAAGTACACCGAAAAGACGCAATTCGCGCACGGGAAAATCGCAGGGCAAAGCGAGAGTCTATCAATATTTATTCCAATTTCGACGAGGAACACTGAACATGGCTGACGAGGAAGAAAATACAAAAAACACAGCGTATGAAAGCGCAAAGGCGAAGTTTGCCGCAGAGAGCGACAAGATGATTTCGTTTATCGACGATTACATCACGGGCGAAAAATATCTCGACACGCTCGCGCTTCTGCTGATTTACGCAGGCAAAGAAAAGGCGCAGGCGATTTTGGCGAACACGTCGGACGAAATCGCGCAGAAACTCAAAGACAAACTCACTGCGATTGCGCTCAAAGGCGACGGCATAAAACGCGACAGCCCCGAAGTGATTTCTGCAGTCGGCACGGTTATGCGAAAAGAGGGATTTTTCGGCGCGCACTCTGTCGATTCGCTTATGGAAAACCTCTCGACGACGGAACAAAAAGAGCTCAGATTGCACATCGACGAATTATTTGAGAAAAATCCGCTGTTGGCGATGAACGCGGAGCAAAATCTGTTCTACTTTGAAGACATCGTTATGCTCGACGACCGCAGTATTCAGAAAATACTTCGTGAAGTCGATACGCAGCAACTGGCGATGGCTCTCAAGGGAACGGGCGAGGAAGTGCAAGACAAGATTTTCCGCAATATGAGCCGCCGCGCCGCAGCAATGCTCAAGGAAGATATGGAGTTTATGGGACCTGTGAGAGCTCGCGACGTGGAAGAAGAACAAAGCAATATCGTGAAAATCATTTGTCGGCTGGAGCGGGACGGCGAAATCGTTATCACGCGCAACGACGGAGAAGAAATGATATGACGGACGAAAACAAGACCGATTTTTTCTATCGCGACATCAAGGATTATGTTTCAACCGCTGTTTTCACCCATTACACCGAAGAACAGAAGTTTGTGCGCGTCGTGCGGAAAAACAAGTACAGTGCCGAAAATATGTTTTTTTGTGAGAAGAGCAAGCAATGGAAACCATACAATTTATTTAGCGGTGAGTATTATGCCGCGCACGATTTTGACGAGCCGCCGCTGTATCTTGAGTATACTGAAGCAAGCGACTTCCCTGCCCTGCCCGACGTGATTAAAAGCGACAAGGACACGCAATTCATCGAAGATTACACGGCGGAGCAAATCGCGCAATATCTTCGCTACCGAAAAGACAAGGCGCGCGCACAGTTTGCAAGGGAAAACGAGCTTGACGCGAACAAAATCCCGAAAAATCTTTTCGCCTACGAAATCACGACCGACACAAAGCGGCTTTTTGTGGCGATAAAGGCGCGGTCGTTCGCTGCAGTGAAAATGCCTGTGGAAACGCAGAGATGCGGCACAGAGGAGAGCGCGGAAATCGTCTTTGATATGCAAACGGGCGAAGTGAAAAGCGATGAAAAAGCGTTCGATATGCCGATTGAGGTTGCTCAATTTTCGCTTGAAAAGCTGCTTGAGGTCGCCTCTGCTTTTACAGGCGTGAAAATCAAGGCGGAAAAAGGCGGCACGACGAAAGAAATCCTTGACACGATGCGGCAACTGACCTATTTGCCGTTTGAACACAAATTGTATCGCGTTTTGACCGACGAATACACGAGCGATGTGCATTTTGCGATTGACCGCGGCAACAGCACGATTTATCGCGATTTTTGCAAAGCGGCGAAAATACGCAATTACCGCACGCTCCGAAAGGCGTACAATGCGCGTCCAGCGGCTTTGTTGACGTATTTGCGCGTGAAAAGCTGCGGCTTTCGCGACGTGAATATTTTTAATCGCGTACTCGGCGAAAAACAGCTTTACGAGCTATTCGATGAGAGTTGTCGCACGAAAAACCGCACTTCCCTCGTTTTCTTTTGCAAGAAGTGCATAAAAGCGCGCGGCGAGCTAAGCACGATACATATTCTTTCAAAGGTCAATCAAGCCGACTCCTCTCGACCGATTTACGAGTTTGACGACGCTTTGCGTATGTTTCACCGCTATTTTCGCCTCATTCCCAGCGAGCTCTGCGCCGAAATATATCGAGAGGGCTTCACGAGTTCCACTCACGACGCGCTTTCTGAAATTTCGTACAAGCACGAGAACGAAAATTGCGTTTTTACCTACACGGCGGCGCAGAAAAAACTCGAAGACGACATAGACGGCTATTCGTTCCGCCTGCCGCGCGATTCCTACACGCTTTGCGACATCGGAATAAAGCTGAGAAACTGCGTTGCTTCGTACACGGACGCGGTTTTTTGCAACAAAAGCACGATTGTGTACGCCGCAAAAGACGGAGAATACAGGATTTGCATAGAGATACAAGGCACGGAGGCGATGCAGGAGCTAACCAAGTTCAACGCCGAGCCGAACGCCGAACAGCGCGCCGTTCTTTCCAAATGGCACGATAAACACGGCATAAAAGCCTAAGGAGAAAATAATGGTAATTATCAACGATTACGAAGATGAAAGAAAAGAAGCATTTTACAACGGTACACTCCCCTCTTACACCAAAGACATTCCATTTTCGGATATTATGATACACACTACTGGTTATGATAGAATTGGTGTTATTATTATCGTTTGCGTTTTTCCTCCGTCAGAGATTGCCGCGCACAAACAAATTGCGATTCCACACGCTTATGTGATAGGAAAAGAGTCAGGAAAGATATTCTCTCGTTTTCGCATAGATGGCGCAGCACCAAAAGAAGCCTCCGAGCTTCGCACTCTTTTCGACACCGACCCGCAGCTTGATATGTATGCGGAAAAAATCGTGAAGTGGATTTGGAAAGAACCTCGAAATATTTATTATGGAATAAAGCGCACAAACTGGGAAGCAATGCAACATTCATGGCGCGACATGGGAGGAATAGATATTTTTTCTTGAGCCTCCAAAGTTCAATAGAATGTCGAAAAATTTTTTTGGCAGTGTTACGGAAAGTATGCTTTTCTTTTTGTCATTCTCGTGCTTGACACGG
>CALDID010000239.1 GCA_937901865.1 uncultured Treponema sp. | reverse complement strand
TCGCCACGGTGTTCCAGAAAAGAGCCATCTGAAGCGGATTGTAGCTCAAGCGGCACTCATTGCTCTGTATGTATTTGATGACTTCATCGGGGTGAACGATTGCCTCGCTCTTGAACTGCAAGCTCGGAGCGGCAATGCGTGCAACATACTGAAACGCCTGAATGAGCGTGTGCGCTTTGGGCAGGCTCTCGCAAACCGTGCCTTTTTCCTTCCACACAAACGCCAGCGCGTCGAGGCGCAAAACGTCAACGCCGAGGTTCGCGATAAACAGCATTTCTTCCACCATCGCCAAGAACACTTCGGGATTAGAATAATTCAAATCCCACTGGAATGAATTGAACGTCGTCCACACCCATTCTTTTTCGTTCAACTGCGTAAATGAGCCGCGCCGCACGGTCGGGAAGATTTCGCGCAGAGTTGCGTTCCACGAATCGACTTCGCCTTTGTCGTTGTAGATGTAATAGAAATTTCGGTATTTTGGGTCGCCCTTTTTGGCAGCCTTTGCCCATTTGTGCTCATCGCTCGTGTGGTTAAAGACGAAATCAAGCACGAGGCGGATTCCATTTTTGTGGAATGCTTCGGCAACAGCCTTGAGGTCGTCGATTGTGCCGAGTTTGCTCTGTACCTTGCGATATGAGCTGATTGCATATCCGCCGTCGTTTTCGCCTTTCGGGCAGTCAAAAAGCGGCATCAAATGCACATAATTCACGCCAAGGCTCTTGAAGTAGTCGATTTTGCCGATTAAGCCCTTGAGGTTTCCCGCGAACAAATCCACATAGAGCATCATTCCCACGGTCTTTTCGTCGAGATACCACGGCGTTACGTCCTCGCTCGCCGCCGCTTTCACCGCTTCGTCGTCAAGGCGCGAAAGATAGCCCGTGCGCTCTTTGTTCGCCTTTTTCATAATCGCTTCAAGGCGTTCGATAATTTTATAAAAATCCCACCGAGAGCCGTACAACTCGAACAATCTTCGGGTCAATTCCGCTAAGTTATTCTCTAATAATTCCTGATACATATTTTTTCTCCCCGCCTCAGGCTGTTTTGTAACGCCATAGGCTGTTTTGTATTATAGATTTTTCCGACATCTCCCCTGTCATTTTTCAAGCACCACCGCTTGACCATAATCAAGCACCACCGCTTGA
This sequence comes from uncultured Treponema sp., assembly GCA_937901865.1. Taxonomy (GTDB): domain Bacteria; phylum Spirochaetota; class Spirochaetia; order Treponematales; family Treponemataceae; genus Treponema_D. The sequence goes on along the minus strand of CALDID010000239.1, from coordinate 18,479 downwards.
CCGTAATCCTGCACTACCGCAGGACTATAATCTGCGACACCCGCAGAGCGTAATCTGCCGCACCCGCAGATTATAATCCCCCTCATTTCAAAACAGGCTGTGCCTGCTCCCCCTCGCCACAGTGGAGAGGGGGTCGGGGGGGTGAGGTCTTAACCCTTCACTGAACCAGCCAAAAGACCGCGTACAAAGAACTTCTGCAAGCTCAAGAACACCGCGAGCGGCAGAATCATCGAAACGAACGCGCCTGCTGTGAGCAAATGCCAGTCAGTGCCGCGAGTTCCAGCCATATTCATCAAGCGCACGGTTACGACCTGCAATTTCTGCCCCGCACCAGAAAGGAAGACGAGGGAAACAAGCATATCGTTCCATACCCAGATGAACTGGAAAATCGCGAAAGACGCAATCGCAGGAGCAGAGAGCGGCAAAATCAAGCGCACAAACGTGGTGAAGTGGCTCGCGCCGTCGATAAACGCAGACTCAAGGATTGAGCGCGGCAGGCTTGAGATGTAGTTGTACATCATATACGTTGCAAGCGGCAGACCGAAACCGCAGTGCGCAAGCCAAATACCCAAGTATGTGCCGTTCAAGCCGACCTTGTTGTAATCGCGCAAAATCGGGATAAGCGAAATCTGGAGCGGAACGACAAGGAGCGCGATGATGATTGAGAAAAGCACATTTCGTCCCTTGAAGCTAAGCCACGCAAAGCCGTACGCCGCAGCCGCCGCCATCAAAATCGGGATAATAACCGCAGGGAGCGTTACCGTGATTGACGAGAGGAACGCAGAAAGCATTGTTGCACCGCGAACGGTCTGCGTGCCTGTTGCGTTTCCCACAGAATAACGCTGTCCGAAAAGAACCTGATTGTAGTTGTCGAGCGTGAATGTGCTCATATCGGTGATGTTCTTCCACCAACCGTGAGAGCTTGCCGCGTCTGCGGTGTGGAAAGACGTGATAAAGATACCGAGTGTCGGCACTGTCCACGCAATGCAGAACAAAAGGAGCAACACGCTGATAATGCGCTCGGCTGGAGTATGTTTGATACCTTCTTTCATTTAAAAGCCTCCTTGTTGTGAAACTCTTTGAGGTTGTAATAGATAACAGGGCTAACACCAATGAGGATAAGAATAGCGATAGCAGAACCGCGTCCGTAGTTCTGGAACGTGAACATCTGCTTGTACTGCTGACTTGCAAGAACCTCTGTGCCGAACATACCGTTTGTCATTGAATATACGATGTCGAAGCACTTTAAGGCAGCAAGAAGAATAGTTGTTGACACGCTGATGATAGAAGCACGGATATTCGGGATAACGATTTGCAAAAGGATACGGATTTCGCTTGCGCCGTCAATGCGAGCAGCCTCAATCATCTCTTCTGGCACTGCGTTTAATGCGGCAGAGAGGACAACGAGGGCGAAACCTGTCTGAAGCCACACGAAAATGGCAATCAAAAAGAAATTGTTCCACGGAGCTTTGCCGAGCCAGTTCTGAGGCTCTAAGCCAAAAGAAGTGATAATCGCGTTCAACAGACCGATTTGCTCCGAGCCGCCGAATTTGGCAGCATACATAAACTTAAAGATAACGCCTGCACCGACGAGAGAAATCGACATCGGGAGGAAGATAAGGGTTTTTGCGAGCTTTCCGACAGAGCTTCTGTCTGCCATAATCGCCACGACAAGACCGATTAACACGCTAAAGCCAGTGCCGCACACGAGCCAAATGAGCGTATTGCGGATAGAAACGAGCATTGAGCGGTCGGTAAACAGATACTGATAGTTCTTCAAGCCGATGAAGTTTGTCGCCGTTTTGTCCATAAAGCTCAAGAAGAGAGAGCGCATTGTCGGCAAGAACAAATACCAGCCCATAATCAAGACAGCAGGTCCGATGAAGATGTACGGAACAATGCGGTTGTATATCTTTGTCGGGAAAAGCTGTGCCAAAAGGTTCAGCGAATAGAAAATAAGGATAACAGACGATACGCCCCAAATAATAGCGACGATTGTCGTTATAATCTGCGGAAGCGCATCGTTCGCCTTCAACAATGTAAATCCGCTACACACCACCACGAGCGTAGCAAGCACAACTCCGATTGTCTTGAGTATGTCAGAAGAAGTTGCGCTTTGAAGTTTCCGTGTTTCAGCCATATAAATCTCCTTTTGAGGAAAGGACTGTTCAGATTTGTTTGCAAACCTGCCTGCATTAACTGCCTGTATTACTTAACAAGGGGCTTAAGCCCCCTGTTAGTATCGCACATAACGTGCAAACAAATCCTACAAAATCGTTAGAAAAAACTTAGTTCCAAGTCTCGTCGATATTCTTCAAACAAGTTGCGGCATCTTCTGCACCTGTTACATAGTTGACCATACCTGTCCAGAATGAGCCAGAACCGACTTCGGTAGGCATAAGGTCTGAAGCGTCAAAGCGGAATACCTTTGCATTAACGAGGATTTCTGCAAGCTGACGCTCAACTTTGTTGCCATAGTCCATAAAGTCCTGATTCTTGTGCGGGAAGAGCGCACCGCCAACCTTTGCCCATGGAGCGCACGCTTCCCATGTAGTAAGGAATGTCATAAACTCTTTTACGCCTGGCTTGTCGCTGAATGCTACGAACTGGTCGCCGCCGCCCAAAACTGGAGTTCCCCAGCGAGCGTCTACAGACGGAAGAGCGAATACACCGACATTTTCTTCGAGATTGTCCTGAATCTCCTGCTGCATAAATCCTGTGATGAAGTTACCCTGACGGTTCATCATTGCCTTTGGCGGATTCTCGAACAACGGCTTAATGCTGTCGCCGTAGTTGAGCGTTACGATGTTTGCGCTGCCGCCGTATACATACTTGTTGTTAAGGAAGATTTCGCCGCACTTGTTCAATGCTTCAAGGATTTTCGGGTCGTTGAACTTAATCTCGTGGTTTACCCACTGGTCATACACCTCTGGACCTGCTGTGCGCAAAACCATATCCTCAAGCCAGTCTGTTCCCGGCCAACCTGTTGCAGCCGCGCTCTCAAATCCTACCGTCCACGGTGTAACGCCGTCAGCAACCATTCTCTCCTCAAGAGCCGTAAGCTCGTCCCAAGTGAGAGGAACTTGATAGCCGCGCTTTTCCCATTCCTTTTTGTTGTACCACACAAAGCTCTTTGCGTTTACGCGATGGAATACACCGTAAACCTGTCCGTTGTGGCTTCCGAGTTCTTTCCATACAGGAGCATAATTCGCATCGATTGCGCTCACCACATCGCTTGGAAGCGGCTTCAAATAGCCAGCGTCTGCAAATCGCTTCATTGTGCCAGGCTGTGGCAATGCCGCGATGTCTGGCGGAGTGTTTGCCTGTGTTTCAACCTGAATCTGTACCTCAAAATCAGGGCTTCCCTCATAAGTAACGTGGAAATCAGGATACTTTGCGTTAAAAATCTTTACGATTTCCTGAAAGCGAGCCTCTTCTTCGCCGCGGAACGAACCTTCAATGCGAACAGTGTTGTCTGCTTCTTTCTTTGCGCTGCTTGTTGTTGCAGCAGATGTAGCCTTTTTCTCGCCTCCACAGCTTGTAGAAACAAGAGCCATTGCAGCCACAGCAGCTGCACCAATCAAAAACGATTTCTTCATCATAGCCTCCTTCTAGCTATAACCCTCTATAATTCATAAGTTACCCGTCGTTTCGCGTTCAATAATCTTTATTGGCACTTTCACCGTGGTAACCGACGAACTTCTGTTTTCTATGCGTTGCAAGATAAGCTGAGCCGCCACAACGCCCGATTCTTCAAGGCTTTGACTCACCGACGTAAGCCCGAAATAATCCGACACATCGATATTATCAAACCCGATAACTTTTATTTGCTCTGGCACTTTTATGCCCTTATTTTCCGCAAGGCGAATAAAGCGCGCCGCAATTACATCGCTTGAACAAAACACCCCGTCAGGAAGCTCTTCCTGCGCCAAATACTCCAAAATAGCCTTATCCGTTGAAGACGCAGTAAACTCCCCTATCCAAACGTGTTCCTTTTTTATTATTATGCCTTGATTTGCATAATAAAACTGAAATCCCCGAAATCGCTCCTCAGTCGCCGCAATCGCAAAAGACCTTGTAGATGATTCGCCTACAAACCCTGGATTTACACAGCCTTTTTTATACAAGAACTCTGCCGCCTTTTGTCCGCCAGAAAGATTTTGTACCGCCACGCAATCAAATCCATCACATTCGTATTCAACAAAGCACACAGGAAAATCGGCTTCCCTTAAAAATTGCAGCACCTCTTCACTCGGCTTCACGCACATCATAATAAGCCCGTCAACACGGCGCGTATTCACCAGCATTTGCACATAGCTCGATAAATCGTCTGCCGTATCTATCGAATAGATAACAAGCTCATAATGTTCTGCGCTCAAAGCAGATGCAATTCCGCGTAAACGCTCCATAAAAGACGGCTGCGTGAAAAAAGGTGCTACTACGCCGATTTTTTTGTAAGCCTTACGCGCCTTTATCACCGCATCAGCTTTGGGTACAAAATTCAGCGTTCGTATCGCCTCTTGCACGCGCTCCCGCTTTTCCGCAGCAACGCGATTCGGCTCATTGAGAACTCTCGACACCGTCGCAGAACTCACCCCTGCTAACCGTGCGACATCATATATTGTACTCTGCTTTGAAACTGCTTTCATGTAACTGATTTCATTCTACAACCACATCTCTAATCTGTCAACATTTTTTTTCAAATTTTTCTATTTTTTTTTCCAAATCAAAAAAATAAGACCCCAGTTCAAACAACTGAAGTCTAACCTGTTCGGAAACAGTATGTCATTGCCGTACTCGCCTTTCTGTCATTGCCGTACTTGATACGGCAATCTATTGCAATATAGGCGTTTTGAGAAAGAGGCTGTGCCTCAGATTATCGGGTCGAGCCCGATAATGACAATTATCGAACAGGTCTAATAACGATTTGCACCTCAACTCCTTAACGAGTTGCGTCTAAATTCCTTAACGAGTTACGTCTAAATTCCTTAACGAGTTGTGCCTAAACTCGTCCCACGAGTTGCGCCTAAATTCCTTAACGTTTTGAGCCTAAATTTGTTAACGAATTGTGTCTAAATTCCTTAACAAGTTGTGTCGCAACTCGTGGAGAAATTTATCGTGTAATATCTTTGAGCCAATTTCCCTTCAAATAATGGGCGATAACGATAGGCATTTTTTCAAACTCGTCAAGATACAAAATAAAATAGACCGCAAGCGGCGGCAGCTTCAACACAAAAGCTGCTATTAAGCCGAGCGGAATAGATACGACCCACATTGCAATGGTGTCAAGAATAAAGCCAAACTTTGCATCTCCGCCAGCTCGGAATATACCGCAGATTAAAACGGTGTTTATCGTCGCGCCCAAAAGGCTGTATGAATTGATATATAAGAGATAATTGCGGTATCCAGAAGCAACGTCGCTCAATTTTGCAATATGCGGCAACAGTGGCTGCAAGGCTATCATACAAAGAGCCGAAATAAAGCCCGCAAGCACGGTACTTTTTATAAGCCGCTTTCCGTTTCGCTTCACTTTTTCAAGGTCGCCCTCTCCTATCTGCTTTCCGAGCAAAATTGCGCCGCCGTACGCCATTCCAAAACATAAAATGCTTGCAAGATTTCTTACCACATTCACAACAGAGTTCGCGGCGACGATGTCTTCTCCCAAGTGTCCGAGAATAACCGAATAAGTCGCAAAAGCCGCTCCCCACACAAATTCATTGCCAACAGCAGGAAGAGAATAAACAATAAAATCTTTCGATAAGAGCTTTGAGCGCAAAAAAATATTTGTAATCCGAATTCTCACTTCTTTCACTCTCAGGCTGAACACAATGCAAATAACAAGCTCTATACTGCGTGCAATAACCGTTGCTATCGCGACACCGAAAACGCCCATCTTTTCAACGCCAAAAAGCCCATAAATAAAGATTGCGTTGAGCAAAAGATTTAATCCTAAAGCGATAAATGTTATAATAGTTACCGTTTTAACGTGTTCCGTGCTTTTTAAGACGGCGTGATACACTTGCGACACCGAAAGCAAAAAATAAGCAAGGCTGACCGTGCGAAGATATAGGCTTCCGACTTCGATAAGCTGCACTTCGTTCGTGATTAAAGCCATTATTGCCTTTGGAAAGAAAAACGTTGCCCCACAAAATATAAATCCTGCCGCGCAAGAGATACGCAGAGCTGTTCCCATCAATATTTGAATTGAAGCATAATCTTTCTTTCCCCAATATTGCGAAGTGAGCATACTAAGCCCAGAGCCCAATCCCACAAAAAACAACATCAAGATAAATTGCACTTGGTTTGCAAGAGAGGTAGCCGCTATAGCTGTTTGCCCCACAGAGCCGAGCATTACAACGTCGAGCGAATTGCACGCCGAAGAAATCAAGTTTTGTATTGCAATAGGAGCTACAATTATCGCTAAACCCTTATAAAATTCTTTTGATTCAGCTTTTGATTTAATAGATAATGTCTTCATATTTTCTATCATAGTAAAAAATATTCTAAGCCGTCAACACCAGATTTTTTAATAGATTCCCGTATCAAGTACGAGAATGACACAATGTTTCCGAACAAGTCTAATAGACCTGTTCGATAATTGTCATTATCGGTGCTTCGACCCGTTTTTTACGCAGAATTAAGCTGTCATTATCGGGCTTGACCCGATAATCTGAGGCACAGCCTCTTTCTCAAAACGCCTATATTGCTATAGATTGCCGTATCGAGTACGGCAATGACATAAAGCCGAGTACGAGAATGACACAAAGCCGAGTACGGAACTGACATACTGTTTCCGTATCAAGTCTAATGTCAATTGCAAAAGTAAAATTTGTATACTACTTTACACTTTTTGTTTTTTAATGCAAAATGAGCGCATTATGGATAGTGAAATCTTATCACTCGCACATTTAGAAACACTTTCATCTTCGGATTTGCTTTTGCTTGCCGAAGATTTTGGAATTGATATTCCTGATGACTTGGACAGAAACTTTGTTATCGGCGAAATTCTTGAAGCCGCCGAAGATTCAGAGATTGCCGCAGGCTCAAGTATTCACTTTCTTGATAGCGTGCAAGAGGAAAAAAGCCTTCCTGAAACGTACAATATTACTTCGATTGATGTCGTTTTGCGCAATCCTGTATGGGCTTTTGTCTATTGGGATTTGAAAAAGACCGACATTGAATATGCAAAAGAAAATGGTGCTTCTGCATTGCTGAGAGTGTCGTTTTACAAAGAAGAAGGCGGCGCGGCTCAAGAATCGTTTGATGTAAGCATAAAGATGAACGATAGGCAACAATACATTTTGCTTCCTTCTGGCAAAGACGTTATGCGTATTGATTTGGTTTTTGAAAGCTCTTTTGAAACGATTACCATAGCTTCGACTAAATTTGTAGCATTGCCGCACGGTTGCAAAGAGCTTACTGATGTGCAGCCAGGAAGAGATGACGAGCTGAGCGACATATTGAAATTGTCAGGTATGGTAACAATGCTGAAAGAGCATTTCAAAAATCACAGACAATCCTTTTCATGACAGCGCGTTCTGCCATTGTAATGACAGTTATCGAACTAATAAAAACACTGGAGAAAAAAGATGAAGAGAAAGAGTTTGGTTTTGATACTTACCGCGCACGAAGGCTATATGCGGCAATTCGGCACTATTAAGATTCACAAGCCTAGCGCAGAAGGCGAAGAAAATAATGAAGTGCAAGACGAAATTATTGAAGAAAACGGCTTTTCGGTGATAGAAGACAGGCTTTTCCGTTCTATTGCAGATACTTATGTGCCTCTTTTGAATATGCTTGCTTCTCTTTCGCGCGACAAAATACCGTTTAAGCTGTCGCTTGTCATTTCCCCAACTCTTTGTGCAGAGCTTTCTGATGAGTATGTAAAAGCACGATACATCAAATGGCTAGAAGAACGCATTGAGCTTGGCAAAAAAGAACTTTTGCGCTGCAGCGGCAAAGAAAAAGAAAGAGCGCAAAAATGCCTTGCAGAAGCAACAAAGAGCCTTGCAGATTTTGTCTATTCATATAGTTCAGATATTTTGGGCAAGCTAAAAGAATATGAAAATAAAGAATACATAGAGCTTTTAGCCACAACCGCAACGTATGCCTATTTGCCGCACTATGCCGATATTCAAGAAGCGGTGAACGCACAAATAGAAGTCGGTATACAGTCGCACAAGCATTTCTTTGGACAGCAGCCAGACGGCTTTTGGCTTCCGCATTTGGGCTATGCGGCTAACATTTCGCAGACGCTTCGTTCTTACAACATCAATTATACGGTAGTAGATTCGCGTGCTGTGCTGTTTTCTGAAAAAAGAGCAAATGCAGGAATTTTTGAGCCAGTGCGCACAACGGGATTTGTATCTGTGCTTGCAAACGATACAGAGGGGTCTAATCGTATTGAAAAATACAAAGAAGCTCCTGTATACCGCGCAAACAAAAAAGATATTGGCTATGAACTGCCGATAGAGGCTATAGCTCCGTTTATCGCTCCAAACAAACCTCGTATTCAAACAGGCTATAAATATTACGATAACGACGACAATATTTACAGCGAAGAAAAAGCAAGAGAACAAATAGATGCCGACGTAAAAGACTTTGTTTCTTCTCGTGAAGAGAAATTAAACAAGGCTTTTGATTTGCTTTCAGATTCAATTCCTGAAAACTATGCCGTTATCGACGTATGCACAATAGACACTGCAAACATCGGACGAGAATGGTGCGAGGGAATGAGCTTTCTTGAAAAAGCAATCCGCTCTTTTGCACAAAACAACACTATCGACTTAGAGTGTGCAAAAGACATTGTGAACAGACAGCTTAAATTGCAGAAAATCGACTTGTATCCTTGCGCGGCTATTGGCACAGGTTACGGCGAAAACCTTTTAGACAGCGAAAACGATTGGATGTTGAAATATGCTCGCAGAAGCGTGGAGAGAATGATTGATTTGGCGGAGCGATTTCCGCTAGACACTGGCATAAAAGAGCGGCTTCTCAATCTTGCTTCTCGCGAAATTCTCTTATCGCAATCAAGCGAATGGCCGCTGTTGATGAGCGATAACAGTTTTAGCTCTTTTGCTGAAAAGGTGTTTACAGAAAATATTACAGCTTTTGCCACCGTTTACGATTCTTTAGGGTCAAACTCGGTTAGCACAGAGTGGCTTACAAGAGTGGAAAGAGAACACCCGATTTTCTCGTGGATAAACTACCGCATATTCAGCAAGAAAAAATAAGGCAAACAAGCCGCAAAAACTTAATCAAGCGATTGCATTTCTTTGATTTTTTCGACAAGCTGCTGTTGACGAAGTGCAATCGCTATTCCTTTTTTTGCAGGGTCAAATCCAGCATTAAGAGCTAACGCCTTATTCCAAGACTCAATCGCCCCCTCATAATTGCCCGCAGTATATTTCTCAAGTCCGTCGATATACAATGCATCAACTTGTTCTGCTATTTCTGCCCTGCCCCTATCGCCAAGCTTTATTTTTGCAGAAAGCGAAATGTGATTCACAGGATTAAACGAAGTCGTTAAATCAAGCGTATAGTTCACATTAAGCTGCACGCCTTTATACACAGCCTCTCCCCCAAGGCTAAAGCGAGGGTTAGAGCCTTTTACGAGCAGACCTGTGAGAATTGCAAACGGCTTTGCTACTTGAAAAATCATTCCACAACCAACAGAGAACTGTTCAGATTCGGAGGGAGAAAAAAGATTTATCGGTTGACTGAAATCTGCGGTAAAAGTGAAGACCTCAAAAGGACGATATGAAAAGCCCACAGAAACAACAGAAGCTATCGGGTCATCTTTTTCAATCGACGAGCCAAAGCCTGTGAATGCTGCACCAATGTTCTTGATGTTTACGCCGACAGCGCAGTTCGCATCTCTCGACTGAAAGAACTTCAAGAAATTAAAGCGCGACATCGCTCCAAAGTCCGCCATTAAAGCCGCCGCAGACTGACTTAAACCTTTTTGCTTTTCTCCTGTTTCGTCGTCCATATAATCGGGCATAGCACGCCATGAGCCTTTTAAGTTCGCTCCTAACGCAATTCCCTTAAAATAATAGCCGTGCAAAAAGTTATACGATACATTCAAAATGCCTGTTGTTTCGCTATAATAGCCGTCGGTTTGCTTTGTGCCATAGTAATCATATTCTGTAAACGGCACATAAAAGCACTTTACTGCCCCACCTATGCCCAAATCTCCGAATCGAGTTGTAGCGGCGAGCGTTTCTAGCGCACTATCGGCAATCCACGCATTATGAAAAACCGCTAATTCCGTTTCATCAAGCAACGCACTTGCCGCAGGATTATAATCAAAATAACTAATATCATTAGAAAGCCCTGTATACGCACCGCCTAAACTTTCAGCCCTTGCGCCAGAAGGAATATTAAGAGAATAGAAAGTAGATGAGCCTGCATTTTCGTCGGCAGACAAAAAAGAAAAAATGTCGGTCATCGATTCTGTTGCGTCAGAATAAGTGAGCGCAAAACAAAAAGTGCATTGTGAGAAAATAAGAAAAAATGCTATAATCTTAAAGAGGTAACGCATCTTACTATAATTATAACGCCGCAAATTTTTGTGTGTCAACTAGAAATCAGGCTATACCATTACAAAACAAGCTATGCCTGTGCCGATAATATAAGAAATAAAGGAGAAGAGAGAGCATGAACTTAAAAAAAACAATTCTCATTGCAGTTTCATTGCTCTCTTTATTGCCTTTTTTTGCAGACGATGCACTTAAACAAATCGATTCACTCATAGAAAAACGAGAATACAATCAAGCTCTCAAACTCATCACCGTCTATATGACAGAAAACCCAAAGAACTTTGACCAAGCAGAAAAAAGAGTGCAAGATATTTTTGCAGCGCGCGCACGCTACAGCAAAAAAGCAGATGATTTTATTCGCGTTTTGCTTGATGAGCCTGAAGACGATAAGAAAAAGCTCGATATGATTGGAGAGCTTGAAAATATGGAAAGAAATCCTGGAAAAGCAGAAAGAGATTTCGTTATAGAAGCTAAGAAGGCGGCTCAATTTTCCTATTTCCGTTCGCAATACGCCCGTATGCAGCGAGAAGCACGCGCTTTAATGGCAGAAGGAAAATACAGCGAAGCGGCAGACGTATATAAAAACGGATACGCCATTTATCAAAAAGAATTTTTCTCGAACACAAGCAACAAAGACATAGCGGCAAAGATGGGGGATATTCTTACTGCGATTGCTGACGATAATGCACTTTATGATTCTGCGCAAAGCGATTTGCTTTCAGCATACGAAAAATATATTGCCGCACTTAAAGAAGGCGATTACAAAAAGAGCGAAAAGGCTTTTTCTGCGGTTGATGCGGCATTTAACAAAGTAGCAAAGATTCATAATGCCGTTCTGAACGAAGGCAAAAAGATTCAAGATTGTTATGCTTCTTATATCGTGGATTTTCCAGAACTGGAAGATGCGGCGTATATTGCTTTTACTGAACGATTGACAAACGGAACGGAAGGAATTGCAGATTCAGGAATGCTCGGCGTTATGGAAGAGCAATGGAGCAAACTCGTCTTGTCGATGGATATGGCGGCATATTCGGCAACGCTGAAAAACAGCGAAGCTATGACGAGTGAAAACGCAACTTCTTACGACGAAATAAAGGCAAAAAGCAAAGAAGTCAACTCATTTGCGCTTCTCTCTCTTATGACGAATAATTTGCACTCAAGTCTAAAGACAAAAAACGGCGGTACATTCCTAGAAGCAAACGAAAACTATTCACTCTCATTTTCAGCAATGGCAAAATGGGCTACAAGGTGTGAAGGTTTAGCGGCGGTCAATCGCTCTTTTGAAGAAGAAGATATTGTTATCGACAAACTTTCTGACACATCGAGAGCGATGGAAGACGAGAGAGCGTATAAAAGATATACCGTTGATAAGATGCTTGATTCTCTTGAAGTCTATAAGCAATATCGCGACCAGTTCGCAGACGATGCTCCGTATCTTGAAGACTTAAAAGAAGAAAAGTGCGGACTTGATTGGAAAAACGCCTTGCCCTATCACGATACACTTTCAAAGGCTGTTTTGGAGCGATATGCCGTATCGACAGTAAATCTGTGGCAAAAGCTCGGCAATTATTTCGGAGTAGCTGGCTCTTTGATAACAGGCGATGACGAAAAGAAAAATGATGAAGCTCTTACGCTGTTAGGCAAAACAGACGACGATTTACACTACTCAAAAGAATCTGTCGTAAAGTTCGAGGAAACGCAAACGCAGATAAAAGCAGACATCAAAGTTCTTGAAAGCGAAATTGCGATTTTAAGCAAAGACAAGGATTATGAAACAACTATTTCGCCTTATAAACTCTCTTTAGAGCAAAATATTGAAACACTAAATCGCCTCTTAGGAGAATGTACCGCGCATATCAAAACAGCAAAAAATAATGTGGTCTTAGCGCAAAAAGCAAAAGACGACGCAGAAAGACGGTATCAGCAAGCATTAGACGCAGTGGCAAAAAACGACTTTGAAGCGGCGCGAAACTCTCTTACTCGCTCAAGAACGAAGTTTAACGAATCGCTGTTTTATCAAGAAGACGCAGAGCTGAGAAAGCGGAGCGATGAGCTGTTGGCACAGTTGGCGCAAGAGATTGCAAAAGCAGAAAATGCGCTTATCGTCAAAGAAGTGCGTCAACTTATCACGCAAGCTCGAAAAGAATATTTCAATGGCGAGTTTGAAACAGCAGAAGGGCTTTTAATTCGCGCAAAAGACCGTTGGGCAATAACGAACGTAGAAGAACACCCCGAAATAAGCAGTATGCTTTCTTTGGTAAACAATGCGCTTGAACTCAAGAACGGACGAGAGTTAAAGGTTTCAGCTCCGCTCTATCCAGAGATGTCGCAGATACTCAACATTGCAAAGAAGCACTTTGACGCAGGAGAAAAGCAGCTGAAAAAAGGCAAAAAAGATAAGGCTTTGCAATATTTTGAAAAGGCATTGCAGAAACTGCACGAACTACAGCTTGTTTATCCGCTTAACCGAGAAGCAAGCGTTTTGACATTAAAGATTGCACAGATTTCAGACCCTGCAGAATTCGATAAACTCTTTGCGCTCAAAGTGGACACTGCAAAAGCGCAGATTAAGCAAAAAGACACACGACAGCAGGCTTATGCAGATTTACTCGACCTCTACGAAATAAACCCGAACTACAAGGGATTAAAGCAGCTCATTTATGATGTTGAAATAGAAATCGGCATTAGGCAAAAACCTGTAAACAAGAGCGAACAGCAGAGAGCGGCAAACCTTACAGCACAAGCAAAAGCTATGATTGACAGCGCAGGCGGCGACGAGGCAAAATTGCGAAATGCGTTAAATCTGTTGAATCAAGCAAATGCAATAAATGCAGACAGCGAGGCTACAACGGCGTTAATCGATAGCGTGCAAACTAAAGTCGGCGGAAATGCAACTCTTGTTTTGTCTGGCGAAGACGAAGCAAAGTATCAAAAAGCTGTGCAAGCATTGCAGAAAAACAATGTAATCACAGCAAAAGCCCTTGTTGAACAATTACTAAAAAAGAATGCTAACAAAAACTCAAAGAAGATTTTGGATTTGCAAAAGAGGGTCAATGCACTACTTTAATTTTTTCAAATATGTTTTTATTACGCTTCTCTTTGCGCTTTCTCTCACAAATACTATCGGAGAAGAAAGATTTTGGGAATATCCAAGCCAATTCACAAGCGTTGATAGCCGTTTCCCCTCTTCAATTTCTGCAAGTGCAGGCGGAAAGAATTATTCTCTGCTCTTTTTTGAAGAGATTGAAGAAAAGAAAAGTCAACTTTACATTTCGGCAAAACTAACGACCGACGGCAAAACGTGGCGCGATATACCGAGATTTGCAGGCCCGTATTCGTATGTAGGCTCTGTGCCCGACCAATATGCAACAGCATATAACGATGACGGAATTGTCTGCGTCGCTGTTATCACAGGAATCGGCACGCTTTCTGTGTTTAGAACAGATATGGCTTCTGTCTTGCAAGGCGGCGAAGTTATCTTTTCTGAAAAGGCATTGCCTGCAATAGAAAATCCGCTCTTAGCTCCTCGTATCTATAAAAACGGCGAAAATGGCTTTACTCTGTTTTCTTCACAAGGACAAGAAAATTCTTTTTCTATGCTTTATTCCTCTTCGCCTGACGGAGAGGCGTGGAGCGATTTTGATTCTTTTAAGCCCGCCGAAAGCACAATGAACCCTTTTTTGCCTGTACTGTTCGCAGACGACAAAGTTATCTTTCAAGCACAATACAACAACGGCTCTCGCCTCGTCTATCAGCTGTACAAAACGCAATATAACGCAGACTCTGACAGCTGGGAAGAAGCGCAGCTCATTACTGACAAAAACTCTTTTATCTACGAAAAAGAAAGCTCCCGATACGATTATTACAACAATCAACGCCCCTTTGTCTTTACACACAATGGCACAACTTATATCGCATGGGAACGCTCTTATTCCACTTCCGACCAGCCGCATATTTGGTTTTCCGAGTTCGACGGAGAAAACTTTGTACATTCCACCATTCAAGAACTAACCACAAGCGGAAGTGCGCACCGCCCTATTCTTTTTTCTTCCGACGGCGAAGCTCTTGCTATACTTTGGTTCGACAACCGCAGAGGATTTGATAGCGTCTTTTTCGGCGAGTTTTTTGCAGGCGAGCTAGACGGTTCTGTCATCTCTCGAAGCAACACACCTTCAAGTTTTGCCTATCCTGTGCAAGTGGGCAACACTCTCTCTTTTGTGTGGCAGCAAGACGCAAAGACAAAGGGGAAAAGCAATGTATATATCCTTGAAAAAGACCATTCCGTCCCCCGCCCTTCCCTAAAACCGATTTCATATACACTCGGAAAGCGGTCTACTGCAAAAAAAGTGAGCGCACAAATTATTGCAGGTGATGATTCTTCAGGTATCGCAGGCTATTCGTGGATTTTTACGCAAGACAGAGATGCAGATGTTCCAAAGGTGCGAAAAGATAAGACGAAAGACAACACAATGAAAGCATCGGCAAGTGATGACGGGCTGTGGTATTTCAAAGCACGCTGTGAAGATTATGCTGGCAACTGGTCAGACGTGGCTACTCTTGCCTATTATCGCGACACGACACCGCCTCTAAAGCCGATTATCAGTGAGCCGAATAAAGACGCAGACGGATTTATCTCTTCAAATACATTCTCGATAAGCTGGAAACAAAATCCGCAAGATACCGATGTAGCAGGCTATTCGTGGAGCTTGCAATATGTGGCAACAGAGCCAGAAACAAAAACGCTCTCATCTGTGCTGAAAAAATTGAGCGGCAAACTCAAAAGTGCAAAACCGCCTAGAACGCTGATGGGCAACAAGAGGCAAAGCAGCTATAATAACTTAAAGAATGGTGTTTATATCTTTTCAGTCGCGGCAATAGACCAAGTGGGCAATATTGGACAAGCGGCGAATGTCTTTGTTTCGCTTAACAAATACGTCGCAGAAACAACAGTTACCGCAGTAGACGTAAACGAAAGCGAGCTTCACGAGATTTCTATGTCTATTTTCGGCACTGATTTCACCTATCGCGGCACGATTAGCGAAGTATATCTTGACCGCGACGGCAATGCACCATACGACAAAGTGCTTTATCTTGCAAACGGCGATTATGAAGTAAACAGCGACAACCGTATTTCTGGCATAAAGACCCACGACTTAGACGAAGGCGATTATAAAGTAGGCTTGCTGCACACACAGCGCGGCGTATATTTCACAGGCGATGTTTTCCACGTCGAACAGAACGGCACGATAAAGTTTTCGCACGAATATGATTATCACCCGATATGGATACCGTACGAAACAAAGGCACGCTTTATTATCGATATGCCGCTTGTGCTTCTTTGCCTTGTGATGATACTCGCCTTTTGTTCAGCGGTGGGCGCAATAAAGGGAATGACGAGAACGGTTGAAGAGTTGCTGTTTATCCGCAATGATATTGTAGCGATTGAAGAGGGGAAAAATATGATTAAGAAAAAAAAGATTATCAGCACAAATAAGCAATTCGGTCTTAGATTAAAGCTCGTTTTGTTTACAGTCATTCTTGTTATGATGGTTGTATCGTTGGTTTCGATACCGCTCGGAGTTTTCACGAACAGCATACAAGAAAAAACCCTTGCAAGCGGACTTGAAGAGCGCGTTAATGTTCTTCTCGAAAGTCTTTCTAGCGGCGTAAAGGCGTATTTACCGCTGGAAAATATTTTGGAGCTGTCAAATCTGCCTGCGCAAACATCGGCTTTGCCTGAGGCAATGTATGCGACGATTTCGGGTATTCCGTCGGGGAGCGGCAACACGAACCTTGATTATGTGTGGGCGACGAACGATGAAAATATTGCGGACAAAATCGATTCTGAATTGCAATATGGCGTATCTCGATTTACTGATGAGATTATGGAAAAGATTTCGCTTGATTTCGTCGAACTTAACTCAATCGTAACGGAACAAGCGGGCGCGATTGCAGACAGCATTGCACAGCTGAACGCAGAGGGGGCAGAGCTTGCGTTAAAAGACGATGTAGAAAGCGAAAAACGGCTTGAAGAGCTTTCTACGATTACTATGCAGCTCACTTCCCGATTGAATCAAATGCTTTCTGATATTTCGAGCAATACAACGGGGTCTTATCCAACGTATGACGATGAGCATATTGACCCGAACGAGAATATTTATATTTTCTATAAACCCGTACTCTATCGGCAGGGAAGCGAGCAGAATTATATCCGCGGCATCATCTATGTTACGGTAGATACAACGTCGCTCATAAAATCGGTGGCAGCCGCACGGCGAACCGTCATCTTTACGGCACTTTCAATCACTCTTATCGCAGTGATAATCGGCGGAGTTGGTGCGCTTATCGTTGCTTCTGTTATCGTTAATCCTGTCAAAAAGCTCGAAAAGCACGTTGCTATGATTTCAAGCACAAAAGACAAGATGAAACTTGCAGGCAAAGATATTCTAGTAAAGACAAACGACGAAATAGCTTCGCTCGGCGAAAAGATAAACGAGATGACGCACGGACTGGTAAAGGCGGCAGAAGAAGAGCAGCTTATGATGGACGGAAAAGTCGTTCAGCAAGCATTTTTGCCGCTCTTACCGCTCGGAAAGGGCAAGATGTCGATTTCAGAGTTTAAGAGCAATCACCTGCACTTCTTCGGCTATTACGAGGGCGCGTCCTTGGTATCTGGAGATTATTTTGACTATCGAGAGCTTGATAAACAGTGGTTCACCGTCATAAAATGCGACGCTTCGGGGCACGGAGTTCCTGCGGCTCTTATCGTTACGGTTGTGGCGACGTTCTTCCGAAAATACTGCGAGGGGGGGAGTTTCAAGAAAAACGGAACGAGAATCGGCGAGTGCGTGTTGCAGATAAATGAGTTTCTCTCTTCGCTCGGTTTGCAAGGAAAGTTTGCGGCGATTTGTATGTGTCTTATCAATATGGATTCAGGGGACGTGTATACCTGCAATGCTGGCGACAACATTATTCACATTTACGACGGCAAGCAAAAAAAGATGATTATTAGAAAGATGTTTCCTAACCCTGCCGCTGGCAATATGTCGGCGCAATTCGTGCGAGATGTATTGATGCAAGAGCTGGAGTTCAAGGTCGAAAAAATCCACCTTGAAAAAGACGATGTTCTCTTTCTCTACACCGACGGTATCGAAGAGTCAACGCGAAAATACAGAAATACAGACTTTAGCGAGCTTGAGGTTGAAGAAACAAGCGACGAAGGCACACCGTATGCCCACACCGAAAAAGTTGACCACGAGCAAATGGAAAACGACCGTATTCACGCGATTATCGAGGCGGTTATGTCGAAGAGTACATATATTCTCGAGAAAAAGCACAATCCATTGCTCGATGAGCGGCTTGAGTTCGATTTTTCGACTTGCGACGGCACAAACGAAGATATAATCATCGCGCTTTGCTCGGTGGAAAAGGTGTTCCGATTCTACAAAAGCCCCGACGTTACGGAAGTTGATACCGTGCGCTGCGATAAGAAAATCGACGAGTTCTTATCAAAGCATTTTAATCGCTACGATTATTATTGTTCGCGCAAAAACGAGGCATTTGAAAATCCGATTTATGTAGAGTATCTTTTCTTGAGAGAAGACGAACAGCTTGACGATTTGACGATGCTAAGTATCACAAGGCAGTAATCGCCTTTCTCCTCCTCAAAACTCCCCCTATTTTCTCCCCTTATAATCACTGATTGATTTTTCCTTCAATCAGTGATTATTTTTTTTGTATATCGCTGATTGACGAACTCGTATGTTGGCGATTGACAAACTCGTACATTGGCGATTGACAAACTCGTATGTTGGCGATTGACAAACTCGTACATTGACGATTGACGAAGTCGTATATTGGCGATTGCCAAAGTTGTATATTGTAAATATACGGTTGCGTACATTGGCAATAGACCTGTTCGATAATTGTCATTATCGG
>CALDID010000238.1 GCA_937901865.1 uncultured Treponema sp. | reverse complement strand
TACATTACTATTGACAAAATAAAAAAGATAGTGTATTATATAAACATAAAGCGTTGCTTTAACAAATATCTTTTTTATAGGGAGGGCTTTGAAGTGGATTGAGTTATTAGATTTTCTAATAAAAAATGTGCTATCGCCGATTTTGGTCGGTATCGTGCTAATTTTGATTACCGATTGGTTAAACGACGATAGCAAGTAAAACTCAAAAGGCGGCTAGTAATCACGAATGAAAACCGCCTTGCAATCCACATTATGAGCGTTATTTTATATGATGTCAAGAAAGAAGGTTGTTCTTTATCTTGTCCTCTGTGTACTTGCAAGCGTTGTTATTTCGCTGTTGCCTGTTCACGAAGTCTTGAAATCGGTTCTAAAGGGCTTGGCTTACGGTTCTTTGGTGATATGGTTCTTTAGAAAATAATTTTCTTAATACATACCTGCCCTGTAGCGTCAAAAACTACAGGGCGGTTTGCTTTACAGCACTTTGCGCGCGGCGTAGTTTGTGCCATTTATGCGGTGCATTATCCACATAGAAGATGTGTCGTTTGTCATATCGAAAATAAGCATTGTGCCGAAGTTGTGATTGTCGCCCGCGCCATTTGTGTACCCGACGCGGTGCGGAATGTAGATAAAATTGTACCACCCGCCGCTTTTTAACATATACGAGCCGCAACAAAAGCCGCCCGTCATTGCCGACGCAGTGCAAACATCGCTATGTGAGCTTACCACGCCCCAATCTGTTGTTTTGCCGAGTAGTTTTTTATCAACCTGCGTTTGCATTGTGTTCAGTGCTGTGTCTAGGCTTGCTTTAGTATAACTTGCCGTGCTATTGCCGAGCTTCGTTGCATAAGTCGCCGTTGTCGCAGTCTTGGCATTGCCGCCGTATTGTGCCGCCGTCAATCCTAGCTCATCGGCGATTTTCCGCGCCATATACGCCCATAGCTTCTTTAACGGGTGCCGCAAAAACGCCGTTATTCCGCTTCCGCTCTCTGCGCTCAACAGCGTATCTGTGTCGGTCAATGCCGTATCGTCTGCGTCCTCAACGTTGATTTTGTCGTTCTTTACGCTTACCAACGCCGTAACTTCATTCTTTTTCGCATATTCTGACAGCTCCATTTCAACGGTCTTTTCGCCTAAGTGTTCAAACTTATCGCCGATGAAAATGTATTCTGAATAGCTCTCGTTTTCCAAGTCAGAAAATCCGCCACTGCTCACTTTTTCGTCGAATTCACTTCTTAAGCTCTCTATCTTGCTATCAAGCAGTGTATCGGCGTTTTTTCTTGCCGTCGCTTCTTCGCTGATTTTGTCATCAATTACAGCGTTTACTTCGTCTTTTTTGTAATAATCGCTTAAATCCACATCGGAATTTGTTTCGGGAATATCGGAAGAGCTTTCGGGAATATCAGAATTGCTCTCTGGTATCTCATTTTGTGCATTTTCTTCATTCCCTGCGCCATTTTCTTGCTCGGAATTTGTTTCGGGTATCTCGGAAACTGTTTCGGGAACATCATTTTGCTCATTTTCTGCTGTATTTTGTGCAGAATCTGCGTTTTCTGTTGTTTCGGTTGTATCAGCCTGTGGCTCGGTTGTTTCTGTTGTTTCTGCAGGCTGTACATTTTCAGCACTTTCAGGAATAAGGTAAATCACGCCTTTTTTCGCTTCGGCAATATCGGGTAAAGCGTCTACGATTTTGAAATCGAACTGTGTAATGCTCTCAACCGCCGCTTTGATTTTCGCGTCCACGCTCCCCTCTGTATCGCTATCAGCGTTCAAAGTCGCTATTGCCTCTTCATTTGCGCTTATCCTTTCGCTTAAAGCCGTGTCATCATAATTCTCAAGGTTTGATAACTTTGTCTTTTCGGCAAAACTAAAGTTTTCGTCGCTTAACGCCTTGCCGTCCACTTTATCGACTTTTCCCAACAGCGCACTAAACACGCCGTCGCTACTCACGCCGTTTCTGCTGTATAGCATTGGTGTGTCGTCAAGCCCAACGTTCACAACATTCTCAAGCCCGATTTGTGCCGCCGTTACATTATGCGGATTGTTGTAATCTTCGATATGCGCTTCCGCCTTTGCCGCCCGTTCATTCAGCTCATTTTCAACGCCTTTAGCCCGTATACTCTCTCTTTCTATGCTTTCAATCGCATTTTCGGCTTTTGCTCGGTTTTGGTTTTCTGCATATTCTGCCCGTGCCTTTTCGTCGTTCAATCGCTCGTCTACTTCATTCAAAGAGGCAAGCAGCGCCGCGAGTTTTTCGTTCAGTACATCATCGGCATTTTCCCGTGCCGTCGTTTCAACTGCGATTTTCTCATCAGTTACGGCTTCGATTTCAGCCTTTCGATAATAATCCGACAAGTCAACGAACGTATTGCCGATAAGCTCCCACTCGCCGCTTATATACAGATACTCATCGTATACATCGCTTTCGCCCTCTTCGCCGCTCTTTCGTGCGATAAGATATATCACATTGCGGTCAAAATCCCCCGTCGGCAGCTCACTCACAACCAAGTATCTAAGGCGGTTGCTCAACAGGTCTTTTATCTCATCTCGTGTGTATGTTTCGCTTTTCAGATAATAATTCTGCAAGTTTGAAACGGTGTTATCAATCGCTCCGATGTCGTTCTTGAATTGCGATAGATTGGTAGGAAGGTCTTTTTTGTCGAGTTTGACCTCTCGCGCCTCGCTATCTGAAATCTCGTATACCGTGCCTTTGCTCGTTACCCTGTCTACATAATCCATTGTCTACCCCCTTATATATTGCGTAAATACACCCAAATGCTATCGGTGAGCTGTTTTGCGCTCTGGTAGCGATACTTACTCATTTCGCCGTATGTCATATTTGCGTCTGCGCTTAATGTGCCATAAGTATACTGATGATTGAGATACAAATAGGTGTACTGAATACTAAAGACCACGTCCATATTTGCAGGTATGATGTTTCTTATCGTTTCTTGAAAACTCAAATACAGCTGCGGGTCGTTCGCTCTGATGTCGATGACAACCGTAAACGCATCGGGATTTATTTCAAACGTATAATCGCCATCACCCCATATATCGCGCAATATACTTCCTAGATTTTGCCGTGTGTAAAAGAATACGTCGATAGCGTGAGAAAAGAGTTTGTGCAGAATAATACGCTTGTAGTGCGCAGGGCTATGATAGTGAATGCGGTTATGGCATTGCCGAACGTGCTGAATGTGAACGTAGAAAGCATAATGATAGATTCAGGCGAGGGCTATAAAGCAAGCGATGTGCGCCTTGCACATACCGACCGCCTAGAAGCAAGCGATGTAGACGAAAACGGCGTTATTACAAAGCATTTCTTGCCGTATTTGTCAGAAGTGGAATTGACGGAAGAGGAGGCTGTGTATGACGACTGACGAAAGCCATAACATAGATGTCAATTCTTCTTATGTTTCAAAGCATAATCTTGTTGCGCTAAGAAGTGAAGTTGAAGACACAAACCTTATTTTGCAAGAAGCTCCAAAATATGTAGAGCGGTTTGCACCCGAAGCGGTAAAAGGCAACGACACAATGAAAGCCTTGTATGCAGCGGAAAAAGAAGAGATAACAGAGTTTATCGATAATTTACTTTACACCGTGAACAATGCTTTTTTGAAAACAGCCGAC